>JBDTNT010000413.1:0-6230 GCA_039933615.1 Flavobacterium sp.
TTCTTTCATAAACACCTCCGCTTAAAAAATTCGCTGAACTGATTACTCTGCTTCTGTGATACGAGTGAGATTGAATTGTGAGAGCCAACGAAATGCCTAAAAGCAGCAAAAACAGCAATCGATTACTGTTTCTTATAATGAAATTAAAAATTTGCTGCATTTCTTGTTCGGTTATTTTGTTTCAGGATATGCTATCTGGTTCGAATTTTATTAGAGTCAAATGATTCAATCTGACTCTAATAAAAATATATATAGATTGTTATTTTAAATCTTATTTTATTAAGATGCTTTTGAATTTTGCAATGTTTTTAAGTGCCATTCCGGTTCCGCGAACAACAGCTCTTAATGGGTCTTCAGCAATATAAACAGGTAAATCTGTTTTTTGTGAAATACGTTTGTCAAGACCTCTTAACATTGATCCTCCACCAGCTAAATAAATACCTGTGTTGTAGATGTCGGCTGCTAATTCCGGAGGTGTTTGCGATAAAGTTTCCATTACGGCATCTTCAATACGCTGGATTGATTTGTCTAGTGCTTTAGCAATCTCACGGTAAGAAACATCTACTTGTTTTGGTTTCCCGGTAAGTAAATCTCTACCCTGAACTGACATATCTTCCGGAGGCCCATCTAAATCTTCGATAGCAGCTCCAATTTGAATTTTTATTTTCTCAGCTGTACTTTCCCCAACAAAAAGGTTGTGTTGTGTACGCATGTAATAAACGATATCGTTAGTGAAAACGTCACCTGCAATTTTTACAGATTTGTCACATACAATTCCACCCAATGCGATAACCGCAATTTCAGTAGTTCCACCACCAATATCAACAATCATGTTTCCTTTTGGCTGCATGATATCGATACCGATACCAATTGCTGCTGCCATTGGTTCATGGATCAGATAAACTTCTTTACCGTTTACTCTTTCACAAGATTCTTTTACGGCACGCATTTCAACCTCAGTAATTCCGGAAGGAATACAAACCACCATTCTTAAAGCTGGAGTAAACATTCTTTTCTTTAATGCCGGAATACTTTTAATGAACATATTGATCATTTTTTCCGAAGCATCAAAATCAGCAATTACACCATCTTTCAAGGGCCTTATGGTCTTGATGTTTTCATGTGTTTTACCCTGCATCATGTTAGCTTCCTTACCAACAGCAATGATTTTGCCTGATATTCTGTCACGTGCAACGATTGACGGACTATCAATAACAACTTTATCATTATGTATGATTAAAGTGTTTGCGGTACCAAGGTCTATCGCAATATCCTCGGTCATGAAATCAAAAAATCCCATAAGTTTTTTAGGGGTTTAGAATGTTATAAATTATTTTGAACAAAGTTAAACAAATTAATGTTTAAAATGACGTGTTCCTGTAAATACCATTGCAAGATTATTTTCGTTGCAATAATTTATGCTTAATTCGTCTTTTATCGATCCTCCCGGCTGAATAACAGCGGTTATTCCTGCTTTTTTGGCTAATTCCACACAATCCGGAAACGGGAAAAATGCATCGCTTGCCATAGAAGCTCCGGTCAGGTCAAATCCGAAAGCTTTTGCCTTGTCAATAGCCTGCATTAAAGCATCAACTCTTGACGTCTGACCAGTTCCTGACGAGATTAATGTTCCGTCTTTCGCAAAAACAATCGTATTTGATTTGGTGTTCTTGCAGATTTTTGAAGCAAATATCAAATCTTCTGTTTCCTGAGCGGTCGGCGCTGTGATAGTAACGGTTTTTAAATGCTCTTTAGTATCCGTAATATTGTTTCTGTCCTGAATTAACAAACCATTAAGACATGTTCTTACTTGTCTTGAAGGTAATTCAACTTCATTCTGAACCAATATAATTCTGTTTTTCTTTTCCTGTAAAACCGCAATTGCATCGTCGTCATAACTTGGAGCGATTACAACCTCACAGAATAATTTATTGATCTCTTGTGCAGTAGCCAAATCAATCTTTGTGTTTGCAATCAAAACTCCGCCAAAAGCAGATGTCGGATCACAAGCCAAAGCGGCTAAATAAGCCTCACTGATTGTTTTTCTTGAAGCCAGACCACAAGCATTGTTATGTTTTAAGATTGCGAATGTAGGACCGTCAGTTCTAAACTCATTAATTAAGTTTACTGCGGCATCTACATCAAGCAGGTTGTTGTAAGATAACTCTTTTCCGTGGACTTTTTTGAACATTGCGTCAAAATCTCCAAAAAAGAATCCTTTTTGGTGGGGATTTTCTCCGTAACGTAAAATCTGACCATTATCAATACTTTCTTTATAGATCGTTTCATCTGTATTGAAATAATTAAAAATAGCCCCGTCATAATGAGAAGAAACATGGAAAGCTTTCGTTGCAAACAATTTTCTGTTTTCAAGGGTTGTTGCTCCGTTTTGTTCTGTAATCAAATCAAGAAGAAGGCTGTATTCGTTAACTGAAGCTACAATTACAGTGTCTTTGAAGTTTTTTGCACCGGCACGGATTAATGAAATTCCGCCAATATCAATTTTTTCAATAATATCCTGTTCGCTGGCACCAGAGGCAACCGTTTTTTCAAAAGGGTATAAATCAACAATTACTAAATCAATCTGAGGGATATCAAATTCCTTCATTTGTTTTACATCACTTTCGTTATCCTGACGATTCAAAATTCCCCCAAAAATTTTCGGGTGTAATGTTTTTACTCTTCCGCCAAGAATCTCAGGAAAAGAAGTGATGTCTTCAACAGGAACTACAGGAATCCCTAAATTTTTGATGAAATCTTCAGTTCCTCCGGTTGAATAAAGTGTTACATTTTGTTCGTGTAATTTTCTAACGATTGGCTCTAGCCCATCTTTCGAAAAAACAGATATTAACGCTGATTGTATTGTTTTAGTTGTACTCATTGTGTAGTTATGATTTTCAGACTGCAAAAGTAGTTTTTTTAAATATTATTTTAAAGTATTTAATGTAACAATATGGTAAAAAAATCTACTGATGAGTAAGTTAAGTTTTGTTAGGTTTTTGAATTTAAATTATTGAATTTTACTTTATTGAAAAATACGAAAATATGATTGTTTATCTAAGGTTGTTAAAAGAAAGTCTAAGCTTTGCCATAAATGCTTTACGGAATAATAAATTGCGTACTTTATTGTCATTACTTGGAGTAACAATTGGTATTTTTTCGATTATTGCCGTACTCGCTGCAGTGGATTCTTTAGATCGAAAAATTTCCAAAGATTTGAGCAGTTTAGATAAAAATACGATTTATTTGATGAAATATTGTTTTGGGCCTTCTGAAATTCCACAATGGAAAAGAGAGCAGTTCCCAAATGTGAAATACGATGAATACATTGCTTTAAAAAACTCACTCAACAATACAGAGCAGGTGGGTTACCAGCTTTTTGTAAATCACGAAAGCTTAAAATACGATTCTAAAACTGTTGCTGATGTAAATATTGTGCCATCTTCATTTGAGATGGTAGATATTGACGGATTGAGCTTTGACAAAGGAAGGTTCTACAACGAATCGGAATCAAATTCCGGAACCGCTGTTATTGTTTTAGGGTATGAAATTGCTGAGGGTCTTTTTGGGACAATGGATCCTATTGGAAAAAACATTAGGCTTTACGGACAGCGTTTTACCGTAATCGGAGTTATCACAAAACAAGGAGCAGGTTTTTTTGGAGACAGTAATGACACTTCCGTTTATTTACCGGCAAATTTTTTACGCAGAATGTATGGGGACAGCGATTCGATGACCCCGGTAATTGTTTTGAAACCCGTTAAAGGTATTGATATGGACGCTTACAAAGCCGAAGTAGCACAAAAAATAAGAGGTGTCCGTGGTATGAAAGCGGGTGAAATGGATAATTTTTTCATTAATGTACTTTCCGGTTTTACCGATTTTATCGATGGAATTTTAGGCCAGATGAATGTGGTGGGCTGGATCATCAGTGGATTTTCTCTTTTGGTTGGAGGTTTCGGAATTGCCAATATCATGTTCGTTTCCGTAAAAGAACGCACAAATCTAATCGGGATTCAGAAATCATTAGGGGCGAAAAATAAATTTATTTTATTCCAGTTTTTGTTCGAAGCGATTATTTTATCTGTTTTTGGCGGGATAATCGGATTACTGATGGTTTGGGGAATCTCTGTGGTATTAACAAAATTATTAGACTTCGAATTTGTTTTGAGTCTGGGAAATATACTTTTAGGAACGGGATTGTCAGCAATTATCGGATTGATTTCTGGAATCTTACCGGCAATTTCGGCGGCAAATTTAGATCCTGTTGAAGCAATCAGAACTGGAATGTAGGATATTGCTTAAGTAGGAGCAAAGGTTAAGAGGGTCAAAGCTACAAAGGTTTTAACCGTTTTGTGCTTTTCGTTTTATGGAGATAATGGGAGTTAATAATTAAAATAAAAAGATTGACTATATAATCCTTGCGTCCTTTGCGGTTAACTTAACCGCAAAGGACGCAAGGATTTTTATTTGTACCGAACGCAAAGTTCGCAAGCCTGTATGTAAAAAATCTTTTTTTTATTGAAACTAACAGATTTTCGGGTACACTATTTTCCCTTTAGTAATTTCTCGACATATTCCAGTTTTTCTTTTTCTGCCTGAACCAGACGTTCGTAAAGTTCTATTACTTTATCTAATGGGTTGAATGTGCAATGAGTTGGATTAAACATTCCGTTTATGCCATTACTACTGCTATTGTCATAAAAATTATTGAAATAACTGATCATATTTTCTTCTGTAAAGTTTTTTATAGCTTCAACACTTACTCCAAGCGCTTTGGCTACTTGTGAAAGTTTTTCATCATCAATTGTTTCACTGTTTTCCATCGCAGATATTGCTTGTTGGTTGGTGCCTAGGGCTTGTGCCAAAGCTTCCTGTTTCATGTCTTTCAGTTCACGGATACGGCTTATTTTTCGTCCGATATGATTTGGTTTTGTTGCTGTGCTCATAATAATTCAAATATAATTTTTTATAGTAATTTGTTGGAAAAAACTATTATTTATAGAAAACAAAAAAACTATTTTCCCTTTAGTAATTTCTCGACATATTCCAGTTTTTCTTTTTCTGCCTGAATTAAACGCTCGTACAGCTTTCTGTTTTCATCTACCATTTCCATCATTTTGTCTAATGGATTAAAAGTAGCAAACATGCCTTGATTAAAACTGTTTCCTTGACTTGAACTATTATCATAGAAGCTGTTAAAATAATTAATCATCCCTTCATCTGTAAAGTTTTTTATAGCTTCAACACTTACTCCAAGCGCTTTGGCTACTTGTGAAAGTTTTTCATCATCAATTGTTTCACTGTTTTCCATCGCAGATATTGCTTGTTGGTTGGTGCCTAGGGCTTGTGCCAAAGCTTCCTGTTTCATGTCTTTCAGTTCACGGATACGGCTTATTTTTCGTCCGATATGATTTGGTTTTGTTGCTGTGCTCATAATTCAAAGATATTTATATTGCTTTAGAAAAAACAGATTTTGGTAAAAAACAGTTTTGCTTTTGTAAGTTACTCAGGCTGATTCGTTTTGGGGGGTAAAACGATTACTTACGGTGCAGAAAGCAAAAATACAATTTTTCAGGGATTAATTGGTAAAGTAGTATGTATTGTATTTTATTGTTGTTGGAGAGTTTAATTGTAATTTTGATTTTTCAACAAGGTTGTTGTAGATTAATTGTTGTAAATTTTTTTAACAACAAAAAAGTTACAACAGAAAGTGTGTTAAATTTAATTTAATTTTTGTTTTACCACAGAAATTATTTTATTATTCAATTGCTATAAGACTGCTTCTGTCAGCCATTTTTACTTCGGCTATTTTGATTTTAGAACGGCAAATATTATCATGATCAATTAAGTATATTTTCTTCTTTTCTAAAAGGAGTATTTCACTTTCAGGAAATGACAATTTATAAATAAGAAACCTACAGTTTTAAGACAAGTATAAACGAAAAAAGTTAATAATTATAATTGAACCAGTTTTTGCAATCTTGTCATTTCGACGAAGGAGAAATCACACAAGTAACTCGCGTCTTATTGGATGTGATTTCTCCTTTGTCGAAATGACATAGCGTATGAAATATGCTTGAAAGTAACCTTTTAATTCGAATGATTCAATTTCGGTTTTATAAAAGGAAACGTGATTCTGTTTTTATCCCATTTAATGTCATCAGAATAATAGGATTTATTATTTTTCTTGTATTTTAGAACTGTGTCCTCTTCCTGAGTTGTTCTTC
>JBDTNT010000414.1:0-21746 GCA_039933615.1 Flavobacterium sp.
CGACTTGTCATTTCGATTGTGTGAAAACCAAAATAAAAATTCACTTTCACACGCTTTGGAAACAATGTAAGAAGGAAATATTTCAGCTTTTTTCTTCTTTAAAACGTAATGATTCTCTGGGTTTTCGCCTTCTTTTTACTTCAAAAATAAATACGTCAAACAATCAACCAAATAGTTTATAATCAGTATTTTACATCGTAAAAATACCTAAAAAAAAGGGTGTTTTTCCCCTTTTTTGGTACTTCTGTATTTATCTACCTTGCACTAACATTTAAGCCCTCTTTTATAGGATACGTTTAAAGTAAAGCAAGAAATATCTTTTTTATTTTTCAATCTGCGCCTTGTTAATTCATCTCCTTTAGTAAAATTTCATCTAACCGGGATGTAGGAAAAAAAGCCAAAATATATTTATTCGATTCACAAAAGTAAACCAGTAAACCAAAAACAGAATATAGATTATGCCCAAAAAAGCAAGCTTACCAATTATCATGTAAGGACTGTTTTTAAAGAATAAAAATTTGAATTGCACTTTCATAAAATACTGAGCAAACAAATGGGCAATAATTCAGGATGTATTAAAACTTTATTACAAGATGATTTTTGAAATTATTCAAATAATTGCAGAGCAGGTAAACAACTATCTCGACGAAATCGGATTAGAGAAATCTGTTGTGGCTGAAAATATTGCTTTTTTAGAATCACAAAACGAAACTGTAGCTGCAAATTTAGAGGATAAAGTGGCGCTTACATTAATCAATTTAGATGAGGAAGCGACTTTGAAAAACTTCCCTAATCATGCTGTTGAAAATTCCAAAACAATTTACAGAAACAGCGTCATCAATTTAAACCTCTATTTACTTTTTAGCGCCAACAGAAACAAATACATCAACTCCCTGAATGATGTTTCTAAAATCATTGCATTTTTTCAGGGCAAAAAACTATTCACACAATCCAACACTATTTACAACAGAAATAATGTTGCAATGGCGAATATTGACAATTTCAGGTTTTCAGTCGAGCTCTACACTCCTACTTTCGAAGAGTTGAACTACATCTGGGGAACATTAGGCGGGAAACAATTTCCATCGGCTTTGTATAAAGTGAGCATGATACAAATTGAGCGCAATATCGCTCAAGGCGAAGGACAACTAATCAGCAAAGTCAAAGGTATAACCAAAACAAAAGAGCAGTCATGAGTTTTAATATTACATATGCATTGTTATTTGAAGTGACATTTTTACACAATTATTTTCTGAATAGCGGCGAAGATACTTATGCAAGTATGTCCAACGCAGATAAGAAAAAAATGCTGCAGAATTTCGACGATGATTCCTTTTCAACTATAACTCCAACTGTAGAAACCAACATTCGGTTAAAGAACTACAAAATGGCGTTCAAACCAACTAAAACTGGATTTCGAGTATATATAAAAGTAAAAGAAGAAGATGATACAGATCCTTATATAAGTGTTCCGCCTGATTTGAAACTGGACTTTATTGTCTCCATAATCGATTATCAGTTTGAGAATTACACCAACCTGGATTTTGTTCTGAAACAAATCTTTTTATTCAGCAATGTCAAGCCTTCAACAGAACCTGTAACGTTCAAATACATTCCAAAAATCAATGATAATATCCTGATTTCAGATGATTATTTAATATCCGAAACAACAACAAACAATTGCTTATCTGAACTTCATACACCTGAAAGACAAGACGTTTTCGGAATCATATCCCTAACAATGAAAGGCGATAATAATCCTAAAAATATTGTAGATGCTATGGGTAAAATAGTAAGCCCAAACTTCAAAATTCATTTTGATAATCGCAAAACACTTTGGAAATACATCAACAGAAAAGAAGAAACTACAATAGAAACCAATAAAGTAAAACCCCTAACCTACTCGGGTTTTGTAGAAATTGACCCGGTTAACGACTTCACCCCATCTGAACCGGCGAACAGCCAATATCCTAATCCATCTGTAAAATCAATAACAAAAAATAATGGTGATTATTATTCGGAAATATTTATTTAATAATTAAAACAATCAATTATGGCAACAACTTACAAAACACCCGGCGTGTATATTGAGGAGATCGTAAAGTTCCCTCCTTCTATTGCTGAGGTAGAGACAGCGATTCCCGCTTTTATTGGCTATACAGAGAAAGCTGTTAAAAAAATCGAGAACGATTTAGACAGGGTTCCTACCCGAATTACTTCTTTACTGGATTATGAAACGTATTTTGGATTTGCATATCCTGAAGATACCATTTCGGTAGATGTAACAGATGTGGTAACGGATAATGTAGTAACAGAAAGAAACATTGTAGTGAATCAGCCAAGCGATCCAAAACCATTTTTAATGTATTATGCACTTCAAATGTATTTTGCAAATGGCGGCGGACCCTGTTATATTGTTTCGGTAAAAAATTATGAGGATGTGAATAGCAATGAAAATCCTGTTCTATTCAATGATTTAAACGCCGGATTGAACTTGTTGAAAGCAGAAGATGAACCAACATTATTATTATTCCCGGATGCAAAAGCACTGAGTTTAGATGAATTTTATGCTTTATATTCTAATGCTTTAATCCAGTGTCATGATTTACAAGATCGATTCACAATCCTTGACACGTATACTTCTGATGATATTGGAGTTGATTCGCAAGCCTTAAGAGATAAGATTTCTTTAGAGAAAGATTACTTGAAATATGGTGCGGCTTATTACCCCTATCTGGACACAATTCTGGATTACAGATACAACGAAGATGATATTCTGATCAACCACGTGACCAACGTTCCTGATGCAATATCAACTGCTTTTGGTGAAGTCGAAGATGCTTTGGCAACTGTTACGCTAACCGTAGGAAACCTTGTTGTAGTAACAGATGATGATGCAGATACTGTAGACGATTTAATCTCAGGAAGTGTTGCCGATGTGCTTACGTACATTGACAGTGTTGCAGGATACAATAATGCCGTTCCGGGATCTGAAACATTTACTGTAGCAAAAACCACTGCTTTTATTCCGATTTTAAAAACATTAACGGCTGATCTGAACACTTTGATTGCGGAAAAGGATAAAATCCAAAACGCAGCAGAATCCGCTATAGCTTCTGTAGAAGAAGTTGCCAACGGAGGAGATGCACTTCAAACCGCACTAGATGTTTTTGTTGGTTTATTTGAAGGAAATAACAAAATCGAAAAAGTTAGAGATAACCTTGAAGATTTGACAGCTAAATTAAAAGCGTCCAACACCAATCTCAAAGTAGCTCAAAACGTAAAAACCAATACTACAAACGTAATTGCAGAGATTGCTAAGTTACTTACGTTTAGTGCACCGGATTCAATTATCAATTTACCGGACAACACATTGGCGATTACTGTTGATGTATTCAATCTTTCAAGCGGAACAGATAGTATGGTAACACTGGTTGACGCGATCAAAACCGAAATCAACAATGTTACGACTACCGATGTTAATAATGGAGCAATGAACGGACGCTATCTTGGTGATATTGAAGGTTTGGACAACAAATCATACAACGCCATCAAAATCGAAATTGCAAACTTACCTCTTACATTGCCTCCAAGCAGCGCAGTAGCCGGAATTTATGCTCGTGTAGATTCTAATAGAGGCGTTTGGAAAGCTCCGGCAAATGTGGGTATAAATTATGTGGTAAAACCAGCGCTGAAAATAACAAATGGCGATCAGGACAATCTAAATGTTGATACAGTTGCCGGTAAATCCATCAACGCCATCAGAAGCTTTACAGGAAAAGGAACCTTGGTTTGGGGGTCAAGAACCCTTGCAGGTAATGACAACGAATGGCGTTATGTACCGGTTCGACGCTTCTTTAACATGGCAGAAGAATCTATCAAAAAAGCAACTGATCAATTTGTATTTGAGCCTAATGATGCCAATACCTGGATCAGAGTCAGAGCGATGATTGAGAATTTCTTAATTCTTCAATGGAGAAACGGAGCTTTGGCGGGAGCAAAACCGGAACAAGCTTTTTATGTTCGAATCGGATTGGGACAAACCATGTCGGCTTTGGATATTCTGGAAGGTCGAATGATAGTCGAAATCGGAATGGCAGTTGTTCGTCCGGCTGAGTTTATCATCCTACGTTTCTCTCACAAAATGCAGGAATCTTAATTAATATCAACATTAAAAAAATATAGATCATGAGTTATCCATTATCAAAGTTTCATTTCTCAGTTGACTGGGGCGGAACAAAAATAGGTTTTACAGAAGTCTCCGGATTAGATGTAGAAACCGAAGTTATCGAGTACCGTCAGGGCGCAAGTCCGGAGTACAGCAAGATCAAGATGCCGGGTATGCAGAAGTTTTCTAATATCACAATGAAAAGAGGCACTTTTAAAAGCGATAATGAATATTATGCCTGGTGGAATTCGGTAAAACTAAACACTATCGAAAGAAGAGACATTACCATCAAATTACTGAACGAAGAACACGAACCCGTGATTACCTGGAAAGTAAAAAATGCATGGCCAACCAAAGTTCAGTCGACTGATTTAAAAGCCGACGGAAACGAAGTAGCAATTGAATCCGTGGAGTTAGTTCATGAAGGTTTATCGATTCAAAATGATTAATCATGGCTAACTATTATCCACCTGTCGGTTTTCACTTTTTAGTTGAATTTGAAGGTCTTGGCTCACAGGCAAAAGACCATCAGTTTCAATCGGTTTCCGGTCTATCTGTCGATATTGAAACTGAAGAGATAGCCGAAGGTGGTGAAAACAGATTCAAGCACAAACTTCCGGTAAAGACAAAATATCCAAACCTGACTTTAAAAAGGGGAATGCTGATTGATTCTGCAGTTATTGACTGGTGCCGCGATGCTATCGAAAACTTCGCGTTTAAGCCCGTCAACCTGACCATCAAATTGCTCGACGAAGAACATCAGCCTTTGATTTCATGGAATGTCGTTCACGCCTACCCTGTAAAATGGGCAGTTGAGGATTTTAATGCTGAAGAAAGTAAGCTCGTCGTCGAAAACTTTGAACTTACTTACAATTATTTCACTTTAATTAAAAGTTAGTCATGCCGATAGAAATAAAAGAGCTTCACATCAAGATAAACGTGAATGAAGGTTCTAAGCCAAATTCTGATCCAAAAGCTCCAAAAAGCAAAGGTGAAGATCCGGTAGCGGAATGTGTAGAACAGGTGATGAAAATTATTGAACGTAAAAAAGAGCGATAATCATGGCTGGAGAATTAGAAAAACTAAAAGTTGTTGCTTATAGTGACCCGGAATTTAATACCAAAATTGCGGACGGTGAATTTTCAACTTTAATGAATCCGGAAAAGTACACGTATCACTATAAAATCGAAACCGATGAAACTCAGGCTTCCGGCACAAGTACGGTTTCGCCGAAGTTCAATAAAAAATTACCTGAAAATCTGGAACTTGATTTTGTCTTTGACAGATCTGGAGTTATTAACGGCTACGAAAGTTCTGACGATGGAATCATAGATGACATAGAGAAATTCAAAAAAGTAATTCTGGATTATAATGGCGACGAACACAAGCCTAATTATCTGATTATTTCCTGGGGAACTTTGCTTTTTAAAGGCGCTATGACCGAAATGACTGTAGAATTCAAACTCTTCAAACCAGACGGTACTCCAATCAGGGCTATTGCAAAAGCAAAATTCCAGGGCTTTGTTGAAGATAATCTAAGAGCGGCCAAGGAAAACAATAAGTCGCCCGACCTGACCCATTACAGAACGGTAACAGAAGGCGATACATTGCCCCTGATGTCTTTTCGTATCTACGGCGATTCCAAATATTATTTGGAAGTTGCACGAGTGAATAACATTGTCAATTTCAGAAAACTAAAAACAGGGCAAAAACTATTTTTCCCTCCCTTACAAAAACAATCCTGATGAACAATAGCGGAGTCATACAAACCAGTCAAAGTGCCGATTTAGTAACACATAAAATTTTAATTGAAGGGGAAGAATTGTCTAAAACCTATCAGGTAAAAAGTATTGTGGTCCAAAATGAGGTCAACCGGATTCCTATGGCTCAAATTGTTCTGACAGACGGAGAAGCTTCTGAAAGAGATTTTAAATTAAGCAATGAAGATTTGTTGATCCCGGGGAAAAAAATTGAAATCACAGCCGGTTATCACAACGACGAAGAAACGATTTACAAAGGCATTGTCATCAAACATTCGATCAAAATAAAAAATGGCGTTTCGCTATTAATTATAGAATGCAAAGACGAAGCGGTAAAACTGACTATTGGCAGAAAAAGCAAATATTTCTATGATGTAAAAGACAGCGAAGCCTTTGAGGAAATTATCGATGCTTACGGATTAGATAAAGATGTTGAAGCTACTAATTTCAGTCACAAAGAACTCGTTCAGTACAATACCTCAGATTGGGATTTTATAGTTTCTAGAGCGCAGGCAAGCGGTAAACTTTGTTTTGTCGAAAATGGTAAAATCACGATCAGCAAACCAAACGTAACCTCAGCATCTGTTGAAACCGTAACTTTTGGTTCAAGCTTATTGGATTTTGATGCTGAAATAGATGCGAGAAATCAATTTGCAAAAGTGTCTTCGTACAGTTGGGATTACAGCAATCAGGAATTGGTCGAAATTGAAGCAAAAGATCCAAGTATTTCTTTAAATGGAAATTTAACAGCTTCAGATTTAGCGGAAACTATCGAGTTAGAAAACCTCGAATTACGTCATGGCGGAAATATATCTGATGTAGAACTTCAGGATTGGGCAGATGCTAAATTACTTTTTCAGCAATTATCGAAAATTCGCGGAAGAGTGAAATTCCAGGGGATTCCTGCTGTAAAACCCAATACGATAATTACACTCGAAGGCGTTGGTGACCGATTCAACGGAAAAGCGTACATAACAGGCGTTTTTCATGAAATATCAGAAGGAAACTGGACAATCGACGCACAATTTGGGTTAAATCCCGAATGGTTTTCTGAAACATATGACATTCATACGCCTACAGGTTCCGGAATTATTCCCGCTATAAAAGGACTTCACACCGGAATTGTAACACAACTCGAAAGTGATCCAAATGGCGAAGATCGGATTTTAGTCAAGATTCCAATCATCAACAACGAAGAACAAGGAATTTGGTGTCGTGTGGCTACGCCGGATGCGGGAGAAAACAGAGGTATTTTTTTCAGACCAGAAATCGAAGATGAAGTCATCATTGGGTTTATCAATGAAGATCCCAATAATGCCATTGTTTTAGGAATGCTTCACAGCAGCGGAAAACCCGCTCCAATAACAGCTTCTGACGATAATCATCAAAAAGGAATTGTAACGAGAAGCGAGATGAAGGTTTTGTTTGACGATGAAAAAAAATCTATCGGAATTGAAACTCCGGCAGGGAAAAAAATCACACTTGATGAAGACAAAGGTGTCATTGTTATCGAAGATGAAAATTCGAACGTTATCACCATTGACAGCAAAGGAATAAAATTGGAAAGTGCCGGAAACATCGAATTTAAAGCAACCGGAGATATAAAAATCGAAGGAACCAATGTTTCGATAAAAGCCTCCTCACAATTCAAAGCCGAAGGAAGCGCAGGCGCAGAATTATCGTCTGGTGCCGCCGCAATCTTAAAAGGAAGTATTGTACAAATAAATTAAAATCATGGGAGCACCAGCCGCAAGAGTTTCAGATATGCATGTTTGCCCAATGGTAACAGCAACCGTTCCGCATGTGGGCGGCCCTATTTTACCAGCCGGAGTTCCAACCGTTTTAATTGGCGGAGTTCCCGCAGCATGTGTGGGTGATATGGCAACTTGCAGTGGTCCGCCTGACAGCATTATAATGGGTTCATCGACGGTTTTGATTGGCGGGAAACCTGCCGCCAGAATGGGAGATTCAACAGCTCATGGCGGAACAATAGTAGCCGGATTAGCAACTGTTTTAATTGGATAGTTGATTCAGTTACTAACGCACTGTTTGTCGTTTCGAGGGACGAGAAATCGCATCCGGAGAGCGACGTACTGTATGTCTTCACTTTATGTGATTTCTCCTTGCGTCGAAATGACATAAAATGAGAAAAAACGTTGTGAATTAGCAACTTATCGAGATTTTAAGCAATAATTAAACGCACTGTTTGTCGTTTCGAGGGACGAGAAATCCTCGCAAGAAGCTCGACAAAGATTGGCAATTTTAGGAACGGAGTTACTCACGAGGATTTCTCCTTGCGTCGAAATGACAAACTAGATGAAAATTGACCAGAAACTTGAATTAATTATGGAAAATGAACAAGCTTTTTTAGGAACCGGATGGAGTTTTCCTCCAGAATTTAAGAAAATAACAAAATCTGTTGTACTGATTTCTGATGAGGAAGATATTAAAAGCAGTCTTGAAATTCTATTGTCGACCAAAATAGGAGAACGCATTATGCTTCCAAAATATGGCTGCAATATGGACGAACTTGTTTTTAATCCGCTAAACAGAACACTCAAAACCTTTGTATCTGAATTAATACGAACAGCCATTTTGTATCACGAACCCCGAATTGACGTAGAGAAAATCGACATCACCCAGGGAGATGATTTAAACGGTGAAGTATTAGTAGTTCTGGATTATAAAATAAGAGCAACCAATTCGAGAACCAATATGGTTTATCCTTTCTATAAAGATGAAGGAACGAACATTTAAATTAAAAATTGGGAATTAAAAATTAAAAATTCAATTTGAAGTTGGCTTTTAATGTTTTGAAAATGTTTAATGACCCGAGCGAAGCGAACAAACCTAATAATTATACCCGGCGGGGTTAATATTTAATAGTATTATGTGTAACAACAGCGACCATACAAACGATATATTATTCAAACGAAATGGCACCGACCAGGGCGATCGCCTGAATACTATTCTCGATCCCGACAATTTAAAGCTGCATGACTTTGATATCGAAGATTGGTTCCTTTTTACCTATAACTTCGCTAAACAAGTTAATTTTTTTGAAACAAACGATAGCGAGAATCCGTCTGGTGACTGGCAGGAGATTTTTGATCATTTTGGTCTTTTGCCAAAAGATATTCCAAACAGAAAAGACAAATCTTATGCGATATTAAAACAAGATATCTCCAAAATACTTAACGGTATTGAGTTCGAAGGTACGCTTACACCGCATATGACGCTTTTTGTGTGTTTCTTAAAGCTCTTGGAATTATCTAAAACACGCTTTAATTTAATTACAAAAAAACACCTCGATTTCTTTTATAAAGACATTTTACAAATCGAAAAACTTCCAGCAAAAGCAGACAAGGTGCATGTTATTTTTGAATTGGCTAAAAAAAGTACCGAAGAACAAATTGCTGCACAAACTCAATTAGATGCCGGAAAAGATGCTGAAGGAAACAAACTCATTTATAAAACTACCGAAGAATTAATTGCCAATAAAGCTCAGATTACACAACTTAAAAGTGTATATAATGACATTAAATTAGGCCAAATAAAAGCAAGCGAAGTGGCAAACTCTCAAGACGGAAATGGAGAAAGCCTTAAAGAAGAAGCAAAATACTGGTTCCCATTTGGCTATACATCTGGTGAAGAAAAATATACAGAACTGCAAGCTGCTAAACTTGGTTTTGCAATCGCTTCTCCATTACTAGCGTTACAAGAAGGAGAACGAAATATTGATATTACAATCACTTTTAGTGAACCGTTTACTTTTCAAGCCGGGCCAATTACGGCAACCGATCTTACAGAAAATATCAGTGTTTTTTGCAGCGGCGAAAAAGAATGGCTTGGGGATTTTAAATTGATTGGTACAGCTTCTCAATCTAATATGGCAGGAAAAGAATTAAGACTTGTTTTTCAGATTCCAAAAGATACGCCGGCAATTGTCAATTATAATCAGAAAATATTAGGTGAAGCTTTTTCAAGCGAGTTACCTATTATTCGATTTTTAATTCATACCGAAAATAAAAAAGGACATTCTTTATTTAGAAATTTAGTCACTCAAAATATTAGTGAAATTAATGTAAAAATAGATGTAAAAGACGTTAAATCATTATTGTTAGAAAGCGATACAGGCTTGCTGAATGCAACCAAACCCTTCTACCCTTTTACGACACAACCAACAAAAGGTTCTTCGTTCCTTATTAATTATCCGGAAATCTTTTCGAAAAAATGGAAAAGTGTTGATGTTTATATCAATTGGAAAAATACACCAACCTCTTTCAAAACTCATTATGATGCTTACAAAAGTAAGTATCTGAATACAATGAGTAAAAACATTTTTTATCAGGGAATGTTTATCGAAGAAATAGTAAAGGAATTATCCGCAAACCAACCCGAAGATCCACAGCCTAAAGAGACTAAAGAGAATATTGCTATAAATATTCCGGAGAATAAAACTAGGTTAAAACTAAACGATAATGTATCAGATCTGATTGTAGATTCAGATGATTATTTTAAAGCTACAGTTTCTGTATTGAATAAAGAAAATTGGGAAAACAAAGATACAAGCACCATATTATTCAAAAAGAATAATACGCAGTATGAAACCAAATTCTCTGTAGCGGGAAGCACGTATGATATTGACAAAAGCGGCCCGATTCGATTGACGTTAAATCAATCCTTTTTGCACTCTTTATATCCAAAAATATATACGCTGGCTATAATGAGTAAAGTTGCCGAAACGTTGATTCCAAACGAAGCTTATACACCATTTGCAGAAGCAATCAGTTTGAATTATACTGCGGAAGAAAACACCAGTTTTACGCATCAAACAGAAGCAGAATACGAAACCGAACGCATAAAACTATTCCATGAAGCGCCATTTGGACAAAGTGAAGAACATTCTTATCTAAAAAAACTCGCCCAACAAAAAGCGATTCTTGACCCAAATAGTGCAATTACAAGCCGTTTGGTTCCTGATTATTGCAACGGAGGAGAATTTTACATCGGACTTGACGAAGCCGAAACCGCACAGCAAGTTGCCTTATTGTTTCAGATATTAGAAGGAAGTGAAAATCCGCAGGTGGATTCCTTTACAGGAAAAGAAAAAGTACACTGGTTTGTGCTTTGCGATAATCAGTGGAAAAATATTGAAAATGACCTTTTGGCAAATTCCATAGATAATTTTCTGAAATCGGGAATTCTGAAATTTACGATTCCGAAACAAGCCACAAAAACAAATACGTTATTTCCCGATAACCTCATCTGGATCAAAGCCAAAATGCACAAAGCATATGATGCCGTTTGTAAAGTTATCGATATAAAAACACAAGTCGTTACAGCCGAATTCTATAACGATGAAAATGAATTATCACATTTAGAAAAAGGGTTGCCAGCCAAAACAATTTCTAAACTGATTAATAGAATAACACAAGTCAAAAGTGTTTCGCAGCCTTTTAATTCTTTTAACGGAAAGCCTCAGGAATCTGATGATACGTATTACAAACGCGTAAGTGAGCGTCTTCGTCATAAAAACAGAGCGATAACACTTTGGGATTATGAACATCTTATCCTTCAGGAATTTCCGGAAGTATTCAGGGTAAAATGCCTGAACCATACCAATAATGCAACCAATTCATTTCTGTCCCCCGGTGACGTAACCCTTATAGTGGTTCCGGATATTATCAACAAAAATGTATTTGATATTTATGAGCCAAGAGTTAGTACGGCAACGTTGAATAAGATTCAGATTTATATCAATAACTTAAATAGCATGCATGTCGATGCGGTGGTTATTAATCCGGAATACGAAAAAGTAATTGTCAAATCAAGTGTGAAATTCTATCCGGAATACGATGAGAATTTCTATAAAAAACAGCTTAACGAAGACATTTCAAAATTCCTGTCCCCGTGGGCATTTGACACCTCTCAGGACATTCTTTTTGGAATTGAATTACACCGGAGCACTGTCATTGATTACATCGAAAAATTGTACTACGTCGATTATTTAGCCGAATTGGAAATGGCAAAACTCGATGACATTATCGAACCGGAAAATCCAAATGATGCTGTTTATGCAGCCCTGGAATTTCTGCCTATCATATCGCCATCAAACCCAAAACGTATTCTTGTATCGGTAAAAAATCACATTATTTCTACAGATATAAAAACTTGTGAAAATCCAATAATTCAAGCACCAGAAAAATGTCAATACTAAATCCACATAACACCATTCCTAAAAAAGTTGCCACAGAAGATGACTTGGATTTCTTTTACCTAAGAAAAAAAGGCATTCAGTATATCGAACAGCTTGGAGGCAAATTATGGACTGATTTTAACTCTCACGATCCGGGAATTACGATGCTGGAGATGCTTTGCTACGCCATAACAGATCTTGGCATGCGAATGAATCTTCCTATCGAAAACATTCTGGCTTCTAATGAAAAGAGTAAAGGAATTGCTTCTCAGTTTTTTAAAGCTTCAGAAGTATTGCCTACAAGTCCCGTAACGGCGCTTGATTACAGAAAACTCTTTATCGATATCGAAGGCGTTAAAAATTGCTGGCCGGCAAAGCACAAAAAAACAGTTTATGTAAATTGTAAAGAGGATCTTTTATCCTATAATCCGAAAGCTTTTAATGACGTTCCAAGAGGTTTCAAAAAGCAGTTTGAGCTTAAAGGATTATATGATCTCTATGTAGATTTTGAAAGCAGCAAACCTGCGGAAATCAATAGTGTAAAAGAAAAAATCAGAGAGAAATATCATGCGAACAGAAACCTGTGCGAAGATCTGATCAATATTATAAAAGTAGCCGAATTTCCGATAAAAATATGTGCCAGCATTGAGGTCGATACCCAGGCTGATGAAGAAATGGTTCATGCGCTTGTATTGCACGCACTCGATGGTTATTTGTCGACAACGGTCAATTTTTATTCGGTTCAGCAAATGATGGAAAAAGGATATACTTCCTTAGAAATTTTTGACGGTCCAATTCTGGAACATGGTTTTATAGATACCAAAGAACTAATTGAAGCCGAACTAACAAGCGAAGTACGATTATCTGATATTATAAAATTAATCATGAATGTTCCGGGAGTTATCACGATCAAAGATATCGCTATGGGAAATTGCGGAGATGGCGATACTGATCTGAACCAATGGCTTATTTGTCTCGAAAAATATCAAAAACCGATTATTTGCTCTAAAAGTGTTTTCAATTATAATAAAGGTTTGCTTCCGCTAAATATCAATAAGGCGCAAGTAGCTCTTTATCTCCAGGAAATTGACGCTGTAAAAGATGCCGCAACGGATTTTTCGAGTCATAATAAAGAACTGAAATTACCAAATGGAAATTATCTGGACATAGAAAGTTACACCACTATACAAAACGATTTTCCGGATACTTATGGAATTGGCGAAGTTGGTTTGCCAACAAGAGCAACAGCAGAAAGAAAATCTCAGGCAAAACAACTTAAAGGTTATCTTTTGTTTTTTGATCAGATTTTGGGCAGCTATTTCAAACATTTAGGTCAGGTAAACGAAATGCTTTCGGTAAGTGGAAATTTAACTAAAACATTTTTTACCCAAGCCATAAAAGACATCGACGGACTTAGTGATTTAGTAACCAATTATCCTGAAAATAATGATGAATATCTAACAGAAATTCTCTTTGAACAACTGGACAATAATATCGAAAGAAGAAATGATATTCTGGATCATCTTTTAGGGCGTTTCGCAGAACGTTTTTCTGAATATGTTTTCATCAATAAAAGTATTTACGGCACGGCTACAGATGAAGTAGTTCTTAAAACTAAAGAAGACTTCCTGAAAGATTATAAAATCGTAAGCAAAAACCGAGGCAATTCTTTTAACTATTACAAACAATCACATAGTAATTTATGGGATACCGATAATGTTTCGGGCGTAAAAAAGAGAATTTCAAGGCTTTTGGGTATCAAAGATTACAACCGCAGACACCTTTCGGATTCCTTTGTTTATCTGTACCATTTTATAGATTCAGACAATCAGCTTGTGTATCGTTGGAGAATCAGAGATACGGAAGATAATATCGTACTCTCTGCAACCACAGAATATTACGATACATCAAGAGCCAACAGAGAATTATATTTTGCGGTTTTGCAAATCATCCAAACCAGAGAATATAAGGTTGAAGAAGCTTTTAAAAACGGAATTTCTGATCCTGAAGTTATAGACAATATTCAGATTCATCAAGCAGATTCCGGTAAGTATTCTTATGACATCATAAATCCGTTGATCACAGACGAAGACAATCGGGACCGAATTATTGCTAAACGATATACCTACTATGAAACATTGGCAGAAGTAAAACAGTCGATTCTGGATTTGATTTATTTCATGAAAGAAGTTTTTACTGAAGAAGGAATGTTTATTGTCGAACATATGATGCTTCGTCCCGATGTAAATCTCGTTACCGTAAATCCGGAAACCTTTTTACCCATTTGTACCGACGAATGCAAAACCTGCGAACCTTTAGACCCTTACTCCTATCGTGTGAGCATTGTACTTCCTGGATATACATTACGTTTCGCCAACACCGATTTTCGAAACTATATGGAAAAAGTAATCAAGGAAGAATTACCGTCGCATGTTTTGGCAAAAATTTGCTGGATTGGGCACCGAAAAAATGAAATTGATAATCCGGCAGAGAATGAACTTTTGCGGTTTGAAAACTCCTATAAAGCCTATTTGTTTGCCAAAACGGTATTAAATCAGGAACAACCGGAACCACAACTTATAGAATTTATTAGCGCGCTTTCTAATCTTAGCAATTTATATCCTACGGGAAGATTGTTTGATTGCAGCGACGAAAATGAAAATCAATACGAAAAAATAATATTAGGAAAAACGAATTTAGGCTCACTATAAAAACCATTCAAAATGTTAGCAAAACTTTCAACCATAACAACTTTGTACCGAAAATTTACAAAAAATCAGGTACTTACAGAGGGACATCTCAACGAGATTGTAGATTATTTTGATGATCAGGACCGTATTTCCAGAATTGGTCTTAGTGGCGTAGGCATCATTTGTGGTTTTCAGGTCTCTTACAACGAATCTGCAAAAAACATCTCTATAACGCAAGGCAGCGGAATTACGACTGATGGCGATCTTATACACTTGTACAATAGTTTGCCTAACGGCGACAAAATAATTGAACTTGAAAGCAAGCAATACACGCATTATAAAGTATATGACAATAAAAAAGCAGCCTACAAACCTTATTTCTACAATGGCAGTGATCAGCTTGAGATTTTCGAACTCTTAACTTACGAACAACAAGCGCTTGATAATGCCAATACTTTTCCGATACAATATCTTAAAGACAATACAGGATTAGACATAAATGATGCCGTAATACTTTTGTATATAGAATCTTATGAAAAAGATTCAGATCTGTGCGTGAGTCTTTCGTGTGACAATCAGGGATTAGAAATCATTGGCAATCACAAAGCATTATTGGTTAGTAAACCTGTTGCTACACAAATCAACAGTCACGATAAATTTATTACTTCAATCAATTTTTCTAATCTGTATTATAAATTGCCAACGGTAATTTCGAATCGAATTGTATTACAGCCGGAAAACTTCATTAATTATGATGAGGTTAAAAAGAATTTCGCTTACGGAATCTTCAAAAACAATGTGGTTAATGAACTTCGTGATGGTTTCGATATCCTTTTAAACGGTTTGCAAATGCCTATTATGCTGGCTTCTGTCAAAAAGAATCTCGAAGAATTGTACAGTTTTGATAAGAATAATATCCCTCCCGATTTTCAGTACAGATATGATCTTCTCAATGATTTAATTGATACTTATAAGGAGATAAAACTCTTGTTGTCTAACATGGATGGCGAATTCTGCTGTCCGGATATTAAATCATTTCCAAAACATTTAATGTTGGGAGAAGTATTAAAAACCGGTCCTTGTTACGAATACCGACACCGTTTTTACAAATCGCCTTTACTTACGGGACAAAACGGGAGCACTTGCAATGATTGTCTGCCATTTGATCCGCTTAATGAACTTGGCAAGGAAGAAATGGTTCCTGAATTTGTTATCGATCTTGAAGGCAAAGAAGTTAAAATTTGCTATGGAAAAAACACAGATTTACAGCAATTGTACAGCCTTATAAAACGCTGTGTGCAATTATTGGCAAACTATAATGTGAATTATAATGTTATAAAAATTACACCAAGTTTTGAATTAGGTTCTTTAGGCAAAAAAGCGATTCCATTTTATAATAACGTTGGAAATCATCTTATTGAACTTTGGGATTACGAAAAAACCAACATAGGAAAACAACGCAGCAACAGAAGTTATCACGACAATTTATTAAATACAAAACGTCCGCTGGAATTTATTGCCGATTCTGATTTTTACAGAATCGAGGGGCATCACGGCAAAAATTACAAAGAAGCATTAAAAACAATTCAGGAAATAAGACGTCAGAATGGTTTAGGATTTAATGTCGTGGTTCTTGGTATAAATGCCTTTGAAGCGCAAGAAGTGATTGAGAATTTCACGTCTTACTATCTGAACAAAAATCATGGATACGAACATAAAGCCGGTGTAACGCCGGGCGGAACCTTTGTCATGATCTACATCGAAGGCGAATACAGCCAATATCCGTATTATTATGGCTATGGTTATCCGTATGAATTTCCACGCGGAAATTCACTTGCAGGTGATTTTGAAAAAGAAGGCGATAATGGCGAATCCGTTGTGTTAAATCCAATTATAGCCGACTTTACTTTGCCGTATTTGTGCTGTGACGATAATTTCATATCACTGTCTTTACCGGTCAATAAACTTTGTTTTGATGAAACAACTTCTTATTATCCATTTCATGTAACGCCAACCGGAGGTTTTGTAAAAGCTGATATTGACGAAGATTTAAATGGCGGAGTTACCACAAACCAATACGGCGAATTTGTTTTTGATCCAAAATTGGTCAGCGAAGAATTAATAGGCAAACCAATCCCGTTTACGGTCAATAATTTTGAAACTAAATGTGAAGTAACCATTTTCAAAAAACCAAAATTTGATTTTACAATTGTCATTACCAAATCAGATACAAGCAATGAAGTTACGGCTGATTTTGAAGTTATAAGCGAAAATCAGGAAGGAATGAAATACGTTTGGGATTTTGGCGACGGAAGCGAAAGAGTGAGTACCACAGAAACCAAAATGCAGCGTATTTACAAATATGAATTGCCGGTTAAAGATGCTTTCTCTTTTCCAGTAACCGTTGTTGGAGATAATGGAAACTGTGATTTTACCGTAAAACATTCTGTGATTTTTGAAATTACAGGCGTAAAAGTTAGCATAGACAACACGTCAATCTGTAGAAACGATGTAGATCCGCATCTTTTAAGCATTGAATCCAAAAACAAAAAAGTAATCCTTGCCGGAGATGGCGTTTCTAAAAATGATGCCGGACAATACGTTTTCATTGGCAGTAATGTTCCAAAAGAAGTAGATCAGGTTGTTATTCTGGTTAATGGTAAACCTTCGGATCTTGTTATTACCATGCAAAATGCACCATTTGCCCGCTTTAATTATGCGATAGAAAACAGCGAACTTGTATTGACCAACAATTCTACAAACGCAGAATTTTATACCTGGAAAATAACCGACGAAAAAGTAGAAACCGAATCTAAAGATCCTATCAAACGTCCACTTTCTTTATACAATAGTTCATCAATTGTAATCTCACTTTCTGCCATGAACAAATTATGTGGAGAAACGATAGACGGTCCAAAAGATGTAATTCTTAGAGAAAGAGTTCCGGTAAATACCTGTTTGAAAACTGCCACTGCGTTTATCAAAAAAACGCTTCCGGCTTTTGAAGATATAAAACAACAACCCGGAGTAGACAGATACAGTAAAGAAACGATCTCTCTAATCGACGAAATTGAAAGACAATTTAAGATCGTTGACGAGAAAACGGATACCTTCGTAAATGGTGATTCTAATGATCAATTGGGCGAAATGTATCGAGACAGTATTTACGATTCTTTCTTAGCAGCGGTAAGAAATACTAAACTCGATGAAGAGAAAACAGTGTTGAGTTTCCTTATCGAAAGTCATATCTCACTATTTTACACCATCTTAAAATGTCAAAAACCGGAACGCCTTAAAGAATTCGAAAAACAAATTACAACTATTACAGTTCGTTTTGATACGTTGTTCCAAGGTTTTATAAAAATCAAATACAACACAGATCCTGCCGGAACATTCAAAAAATTCTTGTCAGGTGTGACAGGTTCGTTTAAAGATCTTCAATTTATTCTGGATGCAATTCAATCACATCTAAACAATTTAGGATAAATGCAGACCGCAAACAGACATATTATCAATAAATTATTTTTTGAGGTTAATACCGCTTCTAAAAAAAACGCGTACGACTTAAAAGATAATCTGGACACGTTTCTAAAAGAGGAACTATTTCCCCTTTTGGAAACGTATTTTGATACGCTCGATAAAAAAATGCCATCGCACAGTATTCAGATCGAAAAGTTAAACATGGATCTTTCTGTATCGGATGATATTGATTTTAGTAATCTGAAATTGGAAATCATGAATCAATTTCAAAACCAAATCGAGAAACAAATCGATAATGGTTTTACCGATACAAAACAGTACACTTTCGTTACTAACAAAGAAAAAAGCTTAAATGAGTTTTTCAGCTTTTTAGAAACCGGAACGAATCCCTGGTGGGCAATTTCAAAAGATGTTTTGGATATCAATACCCATCATACATTTGAGAAAATGATTAGCGAAAAGGCTTTTGGTTTAAAACTAATTCACACCTTAGAGAATCGCCAAACCAGAACGCGATTTATAAAGCAATTATCAGACGATCAGCTTTATTTTATTCTAAAAAATACTTTGCTTTTAGAATTAGCTTCTGAAGAAACGACAGCAAAAAGTATCGCTATAATTAAAGATATCTTGAAAGCTATTATTTCCGAATCTAAGCAAGGATTACATCAAAGAAATTTAATTTGGGATATAATCCTTTCGCAATTACTAAAACATAACGACAGTATTATAAAAGAGAAATTATCGTATCTGATTGCTTCTTTTGACACTATTAGAAAATACAATCCAAAGTTTGCTTTAGAACACATCAATACACAAATAATCCATAAACCGGCTTTAGTCGTACTAAGCAACCTTGCAAATGAAGTCTTGATTATAGCAACTATTCTCGAACAAAAAGCTTCAGAAATACTTCAGAAGAACAATAAGAATCCTGGTAAATCATCAGAGTCAAATATTTCAAAAACAGATGAATCTTTGGCTTCAAGCCCTAAAGAAAAGGTAGAAATAAACGCTGTTTTCAATACTAATGAAGAAATCGAAAAAGAAGAAACTTTGAAACCTTCTTTATTTTTAATTGACGAAATAGCTGTCGAAATTCCGGCAAATCATTATGTAAACAATGCCGGATTAATACTGATTCATCCCTTTTTGAAACAGCTTTTTACGAATTGTAAATTACTGAATAAAGACAATTCTATAAATGACCGTGAAGTTGCGGCACATCTTTTACATTACATCGCTACAGGGAAAGAACAGGATTATGAACATGAAATGGTGTTCGAAAAATTGTTGTGTAACATTCCAACAGATCAAACTATTAATAGAAATATTACACTGTCTGATGAGGTAAAAAATCATGCGAATGAAATGCTTCGGGCGGTTTTAGATCATTGGGAAGTCATGAAAAAGTCTTCTGTGGCTTTATTACAAAATGAATATTTGCAAAGACCCGGAAAAATCATTCTTACCGGTGATAATCCTAAAGTTATTGTAGAAAGAAAAACACAAGACATTTTGCTGGATAAAATCTCCTGGAATATCGGAATTGTAAAACTGGCATGGAAAAACAAAGTAATTTTTGTGGACTGGTAATTTTAAAAGATATGGAAACCGAAGAAGAAAAAATTCTAAAGGAAGATGAAAAAAACATTTTTTATGAGCAAAAACAAGCGCTTAGAAATGTTTTTGAAAAACTCGATATGTCAAAAGTTGCGTTTGTAGGCGGAATTGCAGATTACATCAATCTCCGTGAGTATTATGATATGCCGGTAAACGATCTCGATATTATCTATGAAGACGAGACTGTTTTATTGCCAATTCAGGAACAAGAAGGAATCACAAGATTCTTTAGCAGGTTTTATAACAAAGACAAAGAAGTTTTGGTTTCAGAATATTTTGTCAACAATAGAAATGTCCACACAGATTATTATAAAAGAGTTTTTTCGGAAATAAGACTCACGCAATCTCCCCTATTAGGTCAAATGGTTTGGCATGCTACTTTTAATGAAATGAAAGAATTTCATAACATGCAAATACCCGAAGTAACCTCGCAGGTAATGGGTCACAAATACGAATGGAAAAGGCTTTATAAACACAGCAAAAAGGCTTCGTTATACAACAACGTTTGGTATCTACAGGAAAAACAACTGCTTCAAACGCTTAAAAAATGATTATGAAAGAGGAACCAAGAATTATCTACAGTCTCGATGCTTTTCCGCTGATCAATAAACGCTGGCAAATGGTCAATAAACTCAAGGAGACAATTTACATGACAGCTTTGAGCATTTTATACAGTCATCTTTGGTACAAAGACATTGAGCTTTATGCTGATGAAACTGCTTATAAATTTTTATACATGCTGCCCTGCAGAGTCACAAAAGTGACAAATGAAAAAAATAAGGACCTCTGGATGAAATCTAAAATTCATGCTATCGAAAAACAGATAAAACCATTTGTTCATCTCGATACGGATGTATTTATAAAAAGGAAAATCGATTTTAATTTCGACGCTGTTATCCTTGAACGAAAAGAATGCGGCTATGAAATGCATTATAAGAAACAAATTGATTTTTTTAACCAGTATACCCAGCATTTACCGTATTGGCATTCCAATTTAGGACACTCTTATAGTTGTGGCATACTGGGTTTTAATGATCTGACGCTTCGCAATAAGTTTGTAAATGCCTACTACGATATGGAAGAAATTTTTATAGCGCACCGCGAAGAATTTACGCCATTAAAACAACAGGGATTTGAGCCTTGTATTGTAATAGAACAATACAATCTCGCCTCGATATTAGATTATAATAATATTAAACCTTCTTTATTACTTAAAGGAAGAAATATAAATGAGCAAAGTATTTATGCCACTGAAATGGGATACAGCCATCTCTTCGGTACTAAAAAATATAAAAAAGACATTACAGAAGAAATTGAATATCGACTCTTTAAAATATTTCCATATTGGTATGCGCAAATAAAGATTGAATTAGAAAAACAGCAGATAATTCAGAAAGAGGATGTTAATCCCAGAATTATGGTAGCATAAAATTTTTATTTCACGCAGATTGAGCAGATTAAGCAGATTTAAAAAACATACTGTTTGTCATTTCGAGGAACGAGACCCGAGCGATAGCGAACAGACGAAGTAAATCTCCACGAGAAGATCGGCCAAGATTGGATCCTCATTGCGGAGTTACTTGCGGAGATTTCTCCTGCGTCGAAATGATATAAAATGAGGAAAAACTTTCTGACTTTAAAAAGATTTTAATTTCTCGCAGATTGAGCAAATTTAAAAAAACCGTACTGTTTGCCATTTCGACGAAGGAGAAATCTCCACTAGAAGCTCGACAAAGATTGGATTCTCATTGCGGAGTTACTTGCGAAGATTTCTCCTTCGTCGAAATGACATAAAATGTAAAATCTGCGTGAAAAGACCAAACGCG
>JBDTNT010000415.1:0-6705 GCA_039933615.1 Flavobacterium sp.
CTTTTGCATAAGAATTAAAAAGGTTTGAAAGCAATTGAGTAACTTCTTTTTCTTCTATATTTAATCTGATGACTAAATGAAAATGATTACTCATCAGACAATAAGCGAAAATTGATAGCTTATCATCTGCATATTTTGATAATTGCTTCAGAAAATAAATTTTATTATCGTCATTTTCAAAGATTATCGTTCCATTAATCCCACGATTATAAATATGATAGTAACAATCTTTTTCTAAAACTTCCAGCTTCATATTTTTGTTTTTCACTCTCCTGCAAGGTTTCCAAAACCTTGTAGGTATGGATTTTTGACCTAATCTAAAACAATTGCCAATCTTTGTGCTTGTAATACCTACAAGGTTTCCAAAACCTTGCAGGAACGCTAAATGCGACTATAAACTGTAAATTAATTCCCGTATTCCTTCACAGCATCAATAAATGCCTTAGCATGATCTACAGGGATATTTGGTAAAATTCCGTGACCTAAATTTACGATATATTTGTCTTTTCCGAATTCGTCGATCATTTCATGGACCATTTTTTTGATGACTGGAATTGGAGAAAGCAATCTTGAAGGATCGAAATTTCCCTGAAGAGTGATGTTTCCACCAGAAAGATAACGGGCATTTCTGGCAGAACAGGTCCAGTCTACCCCCAAAGCCGAAGCTTTACTTTTACCCATTTCGCCTAATGCAAACCAACATCCTTTTCCGAAAACAATAACCGGAGCGTGATCGGCCAAAGCCTCAACGATCTGGTTGATATACTTCCATGAGAATTCCTGATAATCAACAGGAGAAAGCATTCCTCCCCAGGAATCAAAAATCTGAACGGCATCAACACCCGCTTTTACTTTTTCTTTTAAGTATAAAATCGTGGTGTCTGTGATTTTTTGTAATAAAGTATGTGCAGCAACTGGATTCGAAAAACAGAATCCTTTTGCCGTATCAAAACTTTTAGAACCTTTTCCTTCAACAGCATAACAGAAAATGGTCCACGGTGAACCGGCGAAACCAATTAATGGCACTTCGTCGTTCAGCATTTCTTTAGTCAATTTAATGGCATCCATAACATATCCTAAAGTTTCCTGAATGTCCGGAACATAAACACGTTCAACATCTGCTGTAGTACGAATCGGATTTGGAAGAAACGGACCAAAATTTTCTTTCATTAAAACTTCAATTCCCATCGCCTGAGGAACCACTAAGATATCCGAGAATAAAATCGCAGCATCCGGAGCAATTCTGCGGATAGGCTGTACTGTAATCTCAGAAGCCAATTCCGGAGTCTGACAACGGGTGAAGAAATCATACTTGTCACGCAAAGCGATGAATTCCGGTAAATATCTTCCTGCCTGACGCATCATCCACACTGGCGGACGTTGAACAGTTTCTCCTTTTAATGCTTTTAAAAATAAGTCGTTTTTTAACATGTGTTTTATATTTAAACCTGAGAGGTTTTCAAAACCAGTCAGGTTTTGTGATTGTTATTTATATTCGTTTATCACATCTTCAATCACATCTTCAACTGTAGGCTGATCGGCGATTATGATGTTTTTTGTGATTTTTTCTAATGCCTGGGCAGTGGTATCTCCAATGCAAAAACAGGTTTCTTTTTTTATAGTATTTTCTTTTAGATAACTCTCAACGCCGGACGGACTGAAAAACAAAATCGCATCTGCCGAAGTTTTTATTTTTTGAGGCGTTAAAGAAGTTTCGTAAACCTGAATTTCATTCAGTTTAATATCTGCTTCTTTTAATGCATTTGGCAATGTTTCTCTACGAAGATTACCGCTGAAAAAAGTGAAGCTTTCTTTAGAATAAATCAAAGTGATGATTTCGGCTAAATCAGAAGCATAACCTGTGTAAGCCACAACGTTAAAACCGCTTTCAGATAAAAGGATTTTTGTTTTTAAGCCAACACAAAAGACGTTTTTGGTTTTTAATTTTTCCCAGTTAGGATCTGTTAAAACAGCATGAACAGCATTCTGACTGGTGAAAATCAAATTATCGTTGAGGTCTTTGATCTCAAAAGGTTTGTTTTGGGTTTGAATGAAATCTGCTTCGAAAAGTTCAAGACCTGCTTTTTGCAATTCCTGCTTTTGAATCTCCGAAAGCTTTTTGGTAGCTACTATTTGAATTGTTTTTGCCATTATTTTTTCAGTGAATCTTTAATACTTTGCATCAATTCTGTTCCGCCGTCGTTTAAAATTTCCTGTGCAGCGAAGAATCCCAATTTTTTCCATTCTGAAATATCAACCGTTTTGTTGATTTCCAGTTTTTGTTTTCCGTCAATTGAAAGTAAAACACCTTGAAAATGAAGAGTGTCTTCGTCTTCATTATAATTTACCAAAGCTCCAATTGGTGCCGTACAACCGCCTTCTAAAGTTCTTAAAAACTGGCGTTCAATATAGGTACAGATTTCAGTTTCAATATGATTCAGTTGCGATAAAGCATCCAAAGTATAATTGTCATTTTCCATTGCTACAACAAGCATCGCTCCTTGTGCCGGCGCGGGAACCATCCAGTCTAAATTGATATAATTTTCAGGTTTTAGGTTAATGCGCTCCAAACCTGCAGCAGCAAAAACGGCTCCGTCCCAAGTATTGTCCTTTAATTTTTGCATACGCGTGTTTACATTTCCGCGTAAATCAACCACAGTATGATTTGGGTATTTATTGAACCATTGTGCCTGACGACGAAGACTTCCGGTTGCGATTGTACTTGGGTTCGTAAAATCAGGATTTCCTTTTTGAACCAAAATATCCAGTACATTCGCTCTTTCTAAAACAGCGGCCTGGACAATTCCTTTTGGTAATGCCGTTGGAACGTCTTTCATAGAATGAACTGCGATATCTACTTCGCCATTAATCATGGCAATATCCAACGTTTTGGTAAAAATCCCTGTAATCCCCAATTCGTAAAGCGGTTTGTCCAGGATAAGATCACCAGTAGATTTAACGGAAACAATCGTGGTTTCGTATCCTAAATCGTTAAGTTGTTTTTCGACTGTGTGAGCTTGCCAAAGTGCCAGTTCGCTATCGCGGGTTCCTATGCGTATTACTTTTTTGTTCATCATTGTTTTTTTTAACCATATAAGTTAGTATAAAAAGTTCGTGCAGATTATGCTGCGAGAAGCTTAAATGAACTTATATAGTTTAAATATTTTTTTTCAAAGCATCTTAAATGTTTTTAAACTTTATGATGCCTTAATTTTAAAGACTTTCTCGATCCATTCGATGCTTTCATCCACCATGGTATCATCGTCTTTTAAGTGATTGGCGAAATGAGTAGTGATTTTTTGAATGATTCTCGCACTGATGATTTCAGCTTGTTCTTCATTAAAATTAGCAATTTTTTTGCTTTGAAAGTCCAGCTCTGAATTCTTTATAGAGTTTAGTTTTTCTTTTAAAGCATTGATAGTAGGGGCGAATTTTCTTCCTTTTGTCCAGGTTACAAATTCTTCTTTTACTTCTTCAATGATTGCTTCTGCAGCAGGTATGTGAAGTTTACGATTTTCTAACGTTTCATCAGTCAATTGAGACAGATAATCCATGTGGATTAAAGTAACACCTTCTAATTCTTCTACATTTTCATTTACATTTTTCGGAATCGATAAATCTAAAATCAACAAAGGTTTTTTAAGGTTCAGGATTGCTTTGTCAACTGTTGGGTTTTGCGCTCCGGTGGCTACAACAACAACATCGGCTTTTTGAAGTTCAAGGTGTAATTCGGAATAATCCTTAACAATCAGATTTAGTTTACCTGCCAATTTCTCAGCTTTGTCTTTTGTTCTGTTGATTAAAGTAATATGTTCGTTCTTAGTATGTTTTACCAGATTTTCGCAGGTATTCCTTCCGATTTTTCCGGTTCCGAACAATAAAATGTTTTTATTACTGATGTCGGCAACATTTTTAAGGATATATTGTACAGAGGCAAAAGAAACCGAAGTGGCTCCTGAGCTGATCTCTGTTTCGTTTTTGATTTTTTTACTCGCCTGAATTACAGCATTCACCAGTCTTTCTAAAAAGGAATTGGCTAAATTCATTGATTTTGAATGTGCAAAGCTGGTTTTTATCTGAGAAATAATTTCGAAGTCACCAAGAATCTGACTGTCTAATCCTGTTCCCACACGAAACATATGATTTATCGCTTCCTGGTTTTTATATACAAAACCAACTTTTTGGAATGCATCAACAGAACCGTTGCTGTTATCGCAAATTAGTTTGATTAATTGAAACGGGTGTTCTGCAAAACCATAAATTTCAGTTCTGTTGCAGGTCGAAGTTACGATTAAGCTTTCTATTCCCTCAGTCTTAGCCTGTTCCAGCAAACGCGTTTTTGCAATTGCATCCAGACTAAATTTACCTCTTACCTCAGCATCGGCTTTTTTATAACTCAGACCAACTGAGTAAAAATAAAGATGTTTCGGTACGTTATTGTTTTCCATAAATCCACTTTACTAAAAGTGCAACAAAATTATCATTATACCTTTTATAAAAGTAACGCTCAAAGTACTTTTTGTGTCGCTACATGTTTTTTTAATTCTAAACGTCTGTTTTTATTCAAAAAGCATTATTTTTGTAGCAAAATCAACTTGTTTGAATCGTTTTGTTTAGAGTGATTCTAAATAGTATTTTGCTTTTGCTTCCATTTATCTTTCAAAAAAATATCGCTATGAGTTCTCAGGAAATTATAAAAATTGAAGACGACTTTACGCTCATCCGTTTTCAGAATGACAGTCCGGAGCCGTATTTTGCACAGCGCGAAATTGGTAGTGGCCTGATACAGTTTCATTTCGGCATAAAAGGAAATGCAAAATTCTTGTTCAATGAAGGCACTTATTCTTTAGAATTGAAAGAAGAAAAATCGCTGCTTTTGTACAATCCGCAGAAAGAATTACCACTTCATTTAGAGCTTGCTCCAAACTCGTGGGTGATTTCCGTGATTGTTTCTATTAAGAAATTTCACGCGTTGTTTTCAGCCGAGGCCGATTACATTACTTTTTTGAGTCCTGATAACAAGGACAAAAAATATTATAATGAAGGTAATATCAGTCCGTCAATGGCGATAGTTTTGAGTCAGTTGTTTCATTATAACCTTCATCCGTCTATAAAAAACCTTTATTATAAAGGAAAAGGATACGAATTACTGAGTTTATATTTTAACAGGACCGAAGATCCGAATGCAGAACAATGTCCGTTTTTGATTGATGAAGACAATGTCTTGAAAATAAGAAAAGCCAAAGAAATTATCATCGCGAATATGGCAGAGCCGCCGGGTTTACAGGAATTGGCAGATGAAATTGGTTTGAATCTGAAGAAACTGAAAATGGGTTTCAAACAAATTTACGGCGATACGGTTTATGGCTTTCTGTTTGATTACAAAATGGATTTTGCCAGAAAACTGCTAGACAGCGGTTCTTATAATGTAAACGAAGTTGGATTGAAAATCGGCTATAGCACCGGAAGTCACTTTATCGCGGCATTCAAGAAAAAGTTTGCCACAACTCCAAAAAAATATTTGATGTCGATTAATACGAATGTTTAAAGACATCGATTTTATATATTCAAACATAATTAAAAAGTAATAAATATCATATTTCAAAAAAGTAACAAAGAATACTTTTGCCGAAAATTTAAACAAACAATAGCTTAAAGCCTAAAGCTTAAAGCCTAAAGCAATAAAATTATAATGAAAGGCGTATTATTAGTAAATTTAGGATCTCCGGAAAGTCCAACCGCAAAAGATGTAAAACCGTATTTGGACGAATTTTTAATGGATAAATACGTAATTGACGTTCCGTATTTATTAAGAGCTTTATTAGTCCGAGGGATTATCCTAAGAAAAAGACCGGAAGAATCAGCGCATGCTTATGCAAAAATCTGGTGGGAGGAAGGTTCTCCGTTAGTAGTGCTTTCCGAAAGAATGCAGAAAAAAGTACAGCCTTTGGTTAACGTTCCAGTTGCATTGGCAATGCGTTACGGAAGCATGACAATCGAAAAAGGACTTCAGGAATTACACGACAAAGGTGTTACTGAAGTAATGCTTTTCCCGTTGTATCCGCAATATGCCATGGCTTCTACTTTGACAATTTTGGTTAAGGCGGAAGAAATCAGAAAAAAGAAATTTCCACAAATGACTTTTACTGATGTTCCTGCATTTTACAACAAACCGGATTACATTAAAAACCTGGCAGATTCAATTCAAAAACATTTAGTTGGATTCGAATATGATCATTTACTGTTTTCGTACCATGGAATTCCAGAGCGTCACATCCGTAAGACTGACATAACTAAATCACACTGTAAAATTGACGGTTCCTGTTGTAACACTCCTTCAGCAGCACATGATTTTTGCTACCGCCACCAATGTTATGAAACGACAAAACAAGTCGTAAAATTATTAGGACTTCCGGAAGATAAATACAGCCTGACTTTTCAATCCCGTTTAGCGGGTGACAAATGGTTAGAGCCTTACACCGATATTGAAATTGATAAAATGCCGGCAAAAGGAATCAAAAATCTGGCAGTTGTAACGCCTGCTTTCGTTTCGGATTGCTTAGAAACATTAGAAGAAATCGCCATGCGTGCCAAAGAGGACTTTGAAGCAAATGGAGGTGAAGAGTTTTTGGCGGTTCCATGTTTGAATGATGGCGATGAATGGTGTCAGACTGTGAGTAATTGGATTAATGATTGGGCTAAATA
>JBDTNT010000416.1:0-1705 GCA_039933615.1 Flavobacterium sp.
CGGTTTTTTTTATAAGTGCTATTGAGTTTTTGTAGGAAAAATAATTATATTTGCTTATAATAAATTTTTACAGAAATGCATTATGAAAGTAGAATTAATACCAGTTATTGAAATTTCAAACAGTGATCAAGATATAAGATTACCAGATTTGGGACCCTTTTGGAAATATGAAGACGAATGGGAAAGTTATAATTTTTTAAGTAATATTAAGGCAGGTTTTTCAGATAAGCTAAAACCTTATTTAAAAGGTTCTTCACTATATAAAATTGACGAAATATCAGATGAAGATTTGTTAACTGCTATTCAAAAGGAGATAATTATACAACAAACTGAAGAAAATAATGGAGTGGAAGATTTAGTTTATTCTTTTAGTGGAGGCTATGTTTTAAAGTTGGACGATGACTCTGTTTATTTTCCGCAATGTTGTGGCGACTTAGCTGACATAAAGGAGTGGGAAGATTTATTAATCGGGAAAACAAAGTTTTTTTATCCAGGTCATCCTTTTCCGCGAGTAATGGAAGAGAATAATAAAATTCGTTTTAATTTTGTTGACATTGAAGTTAGAGAAAATTTCGCACCACCTTTTCTTTACGATATTATAGAACTTGAAAAGGCTCAACTAGAATTTGCAATTATAGAAACAAATAAAGTATTGGAGATTTTTGCCAGCCGGCTTAGATTGATTAATCAAATAGAAAAACTAAACATTTCAAGTATTGATAAGATATTGATTTGGGGAGAAATTGAATAGTAAGACCATAAGGAAAATGGATTTTAATTTAGCTAAGTTTTACTTGTTGTTTAATTTGTAACATTTTGTTATTTTTTGTGAAGCCTCTTGTTTTGTTTTTTATTATACCTACTTTTGCATTGTAATTTAGATTAATTCATACTAAAAATATAAAAATGAGAATAGCGGTTGTAGGTGCCACTGGTATGGTTGGCGAGGTAATGCTTAAAGTTTTAGCGGAAAGAAATTTCCCTGTTACAGAATTGATTCCAGTTGCTTCTGAAAAATCAATTGGAAAAGAAATTGAATATAAAGGTAAAAAATATAAAGTTGTAGGATTACAAACCGCTGTTGACATGAAAGCTGATATTGCAGTTTTTTCTGCAGGAGGAGATACTTCATTAGAATGGGCGCCAAAATTTGCAGCTGCCGGAACTACAGTAATCGATAATTCTTCTGCATGGAGAATGGATCCGACCAAAAAGTTAATTGTTCCTGAGATCAATGCTGAATCATTAACAAAAGAAGATAAAATTATTGCAAATCCAAATTGCTCTACTATTCAGATGGTATTGGCATTGGCACCTTTGCATAAAAAATATAATATCAGAAGAATTATTGTTTCTACTTACCAGTCTATTACAGGAACCGGAGTAAAAGCGGTAAGACAATTAGAAAATGAATATGCGGGGGTGAAGGGAGAAATGGCGTATAAATACCCGATTCACCGAAATGCAATTCCACATTGTGACAGTTTTGAAGACAACGGATATACTAAAGAAGAAATGAAATTAGTCCGTGAGACTCAAAAAATCCTTGGCGATAATACCATCAGAGTGACGGCAACTGCGGTTCGTGTACCGGTTGTTGGGGGCCATAGTGAGGCTGTAAATGTTGAGTTCACCAATGATTTTGATGTGAATGAGGTGCGTGAGATTTTACATAATACAGATGGAGTAACAGTTCAGGATAATC
>JBDTNT010000417.1:0-8815 GCA_039933615.1 Flavobacterium sp.
ATGATTGTGATAATTGTCCTGATACTGAAAGTAATTCGTAGTATTTTTGAATAATGGCTGCTTTAGATAAAGCGGTGTTTATTTTTGCATTAAGTTGTTCTACATCAGCTTCGACTAAATCATTAGTGTCCGATAAGCCATTATCAAATTTGTCTTTTACAAGTCTGTAGTTTTCTTCTGCCTGCTGAAGCGCTTCGTCATAAACAACACTTTGATTGATTGCCAGACTGTAATCTTCAATAGATTTCTGAACTTCTACTTTAATACGGTCTGTCATAACAGCTTCCGTATTTTTTACTTCTAATGCTTTACTTTCAGCCTCACGTACATGAGCACTGTTTTTTAGAATTCCGGATAAATCATAAGTTAAACCTACTCCAAAATTCATGGCATATTTTACCGTAATAAAATCTTTAAGATCCAGTGCAGTATAACCACCCAATAAGGCAAGGGAAGGATAATATGCTGATTTTGCTATTTTTATATTGGCCTCACTTGCTTTTTGTTGAAAACGAATTGCCTCTAAATCTTTTCTGCTTTCAAGTGCCATAGCATCAGAAGTTGGTGCATTGTTTGTCTTTAAATTAAAGAAATCAGCTTCGTTAACCTGAAGTTTTACTGTCGGATCTAATTTTAGTATAGTAGTCAGATAGAAATTGATGTTATTGATATTGTTATTTGCTTCATCAATTGATAATTTCGTTTTGGAAACTAATAACTGTGCTTTCAATAAATCATTTCTTGGGATGATTCCGTTTTTCTCCAATTCCGTAAAATCAGTTACACGCTGTTGTGCCTGCTTTTGATTTTCGTTTAAAAGATCTAATGTTTTTTGTGCTTTGTATAAAGCGGTGTAATAAGTAATTACACGTAAAGCCACATCTTCTTTTGTTTTGGCAGCGTTTGCACTTTCAGCTTCATAAAGATTGTCGTATGCCTCAATACTGCTCTGGATTTTAAATCCTGAAAAGATCGGAAGACTCAAATTCGCCATCCCGAACATTGCACGGTCCGGAGAAGCCATTGGTTCAGCACTGGCTTCGTCATTGTGCATGTCGATTGAAGCTTTTGTTAACCTTTGGTATTGTCCCTGAATTTTTAAATCCGGATATTGAGTATTTTTAACCGTTTGTAACTCATACTTTTTGGAGTTTACCTTGGTGTTGGCAAGAGTAACTTCGTTACTTTTTTCCCAAGCCAGTTTAACGGCTTCGTCCAAGGTTAAACTTGTTTTTTCTTGTGCTTCTATTGATGAAATTCCGATAAAGAAAATCCCAAAGAGCATTAATTGACTAATTTTCATAAACAAGTAGCGCTTTTATAGTTTGTTGAATGTGCTTCGTAAGACTGTTTTTAATGTAATCGTTGTATAACTTTTCTGTATTTAAATTTAAAAGTTCCTCAAAAAAAGGTTTGTTCATGTGAAAATGAAAAAAAGTTCCCATTATTGTTGGAGTAATCAACGGAATAATAACATCTTTTCTGAAAATCCCTTTTGACTGGCCTTCTTTTACGATTGTTTCCAGGGATTTTAAATTCCCTTTTTTTAATTCATTGAAAGCCGCAAGATTTTCTTCTCTCTTTTTTGAAGTAAGTTCAAAGTGTAAAATCCTATAAATTCCTCTGTTGCAATTAATTCTGTTAATGTAAATTTCGATTAATTTATTGACTTTATCAAGAGGTTCAAGATTTTCGTGCAATAAAAGTTCAATCTGTAGTTTTAAATCAGAAGTTTTGTAAAGAAGTAAAGACTCGAGTAATCTTTCCTTAGAACCAAAGTAATACGAAACCATGGCAATATTAATTTTCGCCATTTTTGAAATATCCCGTATAGAAGTCCCCTCAAATCCTTTCTCGGAAAATAACTTTTCCGCAACCTCCAGAATTTGAATTTTTTTATCGTTTAATTCGACTTTAGACATGATAACATTTATAAATCAGGCACAAAATTAAACAAGCGTTTAATTTAAACAGTCGTTTAATTTTATTTTAACATAATATTAACATAAAACGGTATAGTTGGATTGGAGAAAATTAAGTTTAAATAATAAAGGTTTTTAAAGGTTTATCTATTTAATTGTTTCCAGCATTTTTGCACTTCACGCTCAACACTTTTTTCCATTTTCGGGAATTCATTCATAATCCATTTAATGCTTTGTGTCGTTAAATAGTCTTTGTTTTGAGATAACTTATAGTCCTTTGCCCCTTGAATAACAAGCATTATTTCCTTTGTTTCGGAGTCTCCGTTGGCAAAGTTCGGCTCAATTATATATCCTAAAATCTTCTCTTCATATTCAGGTTTGTAATACAAAATATGTGTTACAATTGGAAAATAGAAGTAGAAGTAACTATTGGTATTTGACTCATATTGAATTTTATTAACTTCATTAATGAGTAATTCAGTTTCTGATTCAGATGTTTCAAAATTAAGTTCTTTCAATAAATCATAAGCTCTTTTTACTCTTGGAATACTTTCGCCTACTCTTTTTAAACTTGAAAAGGTTTTTTCAAATTCTGTTTTTTCTTTTTTTAGCCAATTTAAAATTTTCAATTTAACAGGAATACAATTAAAATTCATTTTTGGTTTTATATTTTTAAATATAATAATAACTTTACCTTTTTCAGTTGAAATAAATAAAAAACGGCGCTTAAAAATTTTAAACGCCGTTCCTTTTTTATCTATCGAATCCCGCCAACAAACTCATTGATCTTTCCGCTGCCACTTTCAGATAAATGTTTAATAAAAGCACTGCCAATAATAGCACCTTTTGCAAATTTGGTTGCCTGATTGAAAGTTTCTTTATTTGAAATCCCGAATCCTATGATTTGTGGGTTTTTCAGGTTCATGTTTGCGATTCTTTCGAAATAATTTTCCTGTGTATTTCCAAACCCAGCCTGAGAACCCGTTACACTTGCTGAACTTACCATGTAAATGAATCCGTTTGAAACGCTGTCGATAAAACGAATGCGATCGTCTGAAGTTTGTGGTGTAATCAAGAACACATTAATTAAACCGTATTTTTCGAAAATTGCTTTGTATTCGTCCGCATAAACATCAACCGGAAGATCCGGAATAATTAATCCGTCGATACCGATTTCGGCACATTTTTTACAGAATGCTTCAATTCCGTATTGTAACATCGGATTGAAATAGCCCATAATAATCAACGGGATTTTTACGCTTTCGCGGATGTTTTTCAACTGATCAAAAAGAATCTGAGTTGTCATTCCGTTATGCAAAGCCTGTGTTGAGCTCGCCTGTATTGTTGGCCCGTCTGCCAATGGATCGCTGAAAGGCAAACCAATTTCGATTAAATCAACACCATTTTTTTCTAAATCCTGAATGATCTGAACCGTATCATCTAAATTCGGATATCCGGCCGAAAAATAAATAGAAAGTATCTTTTTATCTTCTTGTAGTTTTTGAGTAATTCTGTTCATATTTTATATTTTTTGTCATTTCAACGAAGGAGAAATCACACTGGAAATGATTTCAATTCGTTGTTACTAACAATTACAATTTATTTAAGCAATAATAATCTGACTTGTCCAATTATCATTTTGATTTTCTATAATTAAAAGCCCGGAATCCGAATCGCTCATCTGCGCCACAAGTTCTCCTTTATTATTCCAAAAAGCACTTTTTCCACCAGAAGTTCGTCCCCAGGATTCTCCGCTGAAATTTGACATTAGAATATTCATTTTATGTTTTTGAGCGTAATTTTGTAAATCTCTGTATGCTTCCGGAATTCCGTTTGGGGTAAAGAAGATACTCGCAATATAAATCGAAGTTCCTTTTTGGCCGGCATTTTCAGCATGCAGCGGATTGTCAATGTCGGCACAAATTGCAAACGAAACTTTCTGATCTTCAATCTTGATCATTGGATTATAATCGAAGGAAGGTTGAAAAAAATCGTCTTCACCTTCATGAAGAAATTGCTTCGTATAGATTGAAACCGAATTATCGGGAAAAATGATAAACTCACCAATATATAGCTCTGATTCACTTTGAATTGGAGCGCCGGCAATAATGATAATGTTGTGATTGACCGCTAATTCTTTTAAGTGATCAATTCGGTAATCGTCTTTTGAAAAGGCTAAATCTGCGGCATTTTCTCTTTCGTAACCGGTAATAGATAACTCGGGAAATGCAATTAAATCGGCTCCTTTTTGCGCAGCTAATTCTATAAGACGATAATGATCTATTAAATTAGACTCGATATCTCCTCTTTTTGGTTTTGTTTGAGCGGACGCTAAGATCATTTTTTACTGTTATTATTTATTTCTGCAGGTTTCCATAACGCTATGCTTGTTTTATATTTTATCTTTAAAACGGCACCGGGATTTTGCAGGTTTATATTCTTTATTTTATTGTCTTATTCTTAATTCTCAATATAAATCCAGGCAGTTATCCCGGATTTCAGTTTTATTTCCACTCTTTTATACGCATTAGATTCGAATTGATCTGCCTTCGCTAAATCATGGTTTGTAATATCAAAAACAACTCCTCTCACAAAATCTTGAGGATTTTCGCTTGGAGTTGCTACAAAATAATCTGCCATTCCAAATTCTTCTTCTATTTGTAAACCTTTTAATTTATAACCAGTTAATTGATCTGGCGTTCCAGTTAATAACTTATTGAAAACCTGCATCTGAATTGCTTTTGATTTTAAGGTTCCGTAAGTGAATATTTTTTCCATAAATACTATTTTTCTCGTTATCTGTTTGCGTTAGGGATGGCAGCGGTATCCTTTTTTGTGGCTTTTTCTGCCACAAAAAAGATTTAGCGAACAGCCCGACCCCTGGGGAACGCCCAAATTACGATTTTTATTACAATTTAAAATAATCGATATAATTATCTAAATCTTTATCGCCCCGCCCCGAAAGACTGATTACGACAACATCGGTTGGTTTGAATTTTTTCTGATTTAAAACCGCAAAAGCATGCGCGCTTTCGATAGCCGGAATGATACCTTCGAGTTTGGTTAGTTCTAAACCGGCATTCATCGCTTCATCATCGGTTACAGAGAAAAATTCCCCACGTCCGGTTTGTGCCAAATGCGCATGCATTGGTCCGACTCCAGGGTAATCCAGACCGGCAGAAATAGAGTAGGGTTCCGTAATTTGACCGTCCGGAGTCTGCATCAAAAGGGTTTTACAGCCGTGAATAACGCCCACTTTCCCCAATTTACTGGTTGCCGCACTATGCCCGCTGTTTACGCCTTTTCCTGCAGCTTCGACAGCAATAATTCCAACTTCAGGTTCGTGTAAAAAATGGTAATACGTTCCGGCTGCGTTACTTCCGCCACCGATACAAGCCACTACATAATCCGGATTTTCACGTCCTTCTTTTTCTTTCAGCTGCCATTTTATCTCTTCTGAAATAATACTCTGAAAACGCGTAACCATATCAGGATAAGGGTGAGGCCCAATCGCAGATCCGATAATATAATGGGTATCAACAGGATTGTTGATCCAATCGCGGATGGCTTCGTTTGTGGCGTCTTTTAATGTTCTTGAACCTGAAAGGGCCGGACGTACTTCTGCTCCTAACATCTTCATTCTCGCAACATTCGGAGCCTGACGGGCAATGTCAATTTCACCCATATAAACGATACAATTCAGTCCCATTAAGGCACAAACGGTCGCTGTCGCCACACCATGCTGGCCTGCACCGGTTTCTGCAATAATTCGTTTTTTACCCAAACGTTTCGCAACCAATATCTGTCCGATGGTATTATTGACTTTGTGTGCTCCGGTATGGTTTAAATCTTCTCTTTTAAGGTAGACTTTGGTGTTGTATTTTTCTGATAAACGTTTAGCGAAATAAAGCGGGCTTGGACGTCCAACGTAATCTTTTAGTAATTGGTTAAATTCCGATTTAAAATCAGGTTCAGCGATAATTTTCAAATATTGCTGACGTAATTCTTCTACATTAGGATACAGCATTTCTGGAATATAAGCGCCTCCAAATTCTCCGTAATATCCTTTTTCGTTAACATTATAGTTCATTGTATTGTTGTTTAAAGTTTAAAGTTTCAGGTTTTAAAGCTTTCTGAAACTTTTTTAATAGACTTTTATTCTTTAATCCAGGCTCAATCTCAAATTTGCTGTTTACGTCGATCGCATAAATTGGCAATTTAAGACTTTTTATAGTTGGTATTTCTTCAATTCCAATTCCGCCACTTAAGAAAAATGGTTTGTCAGATTTGTAATTTTCTAATATTTTCCAGTCGAAAGTTGTTCCGTTTCCGCCGGGTAATTTTCCTTTTGTATCGAATAAAAAATAATCACATACGTTTTCGAAAGGTACTAAAACATCAAAATCGAAATCTTCTCCAATAGAAAATACCTTTATGATTTCGATTTTATGATCAAAATTAAAATCAATTTTAGTTCCAATTTTATTTTTTAATTCCAGACAGAATTCTACAGATTCGTTTCCGTGTAACTGAACGGCTTGTAAATCGTGTTTATTGATTTTTGCAATAATATTGTCAACGGTTTCGTCTACAAAAACGCCGGTTTTTTTAATTGTTTTAATCAATTCCGGAATCGTTCCGTCAAAAAAGCGGGCAGATTTTTCGTAGAATATAAATCCCATATAGTCGGGTAGGAGCGCTCCTACTTCGATAATGTTATCAGTATATTTCATACCGCAGATTTTTATCCCCAACCCAACCTTCCCCAAAGGGAAGGGAGTAGCTTTGTTATTTTTATCAATATTTTTCATTTTGTTTATTCGTCAAGTTGACAATTCCTCCTTCGGGGGTTATGGGGATTATAATTGCTTAATAAATTCTGTTGCTGCTTTTCCGGCGTTATCGGTTTTCATGAAATTTTCTCCGATCAGAAAGCCATTATAACCGTAAGGCCTTAATTCTGAAATGGCTTCGATGGATGAAATTCCACTTTCTGAAACTTTCACAAATTCATCGGGAATTTTAGCGGCCAGCTGTTTACTGAAATCCAGACTTACTTCGAAGGTTTTCAGGTTTCGGTTGTTTACGCCAATCATATCAAGTGTGGGCATAATCGATTTTTCTAATTCTTCCTGATTGTGAACTTCCAATAAAACTTCTAAACCTAACTTTTTAGCAAATTCAGATAATGATTTTATTTCTTCACGGGTTAAAACCGCGGCAATCAGTAAAATCAAATCGGCACCAAAAGCTTTTGCTTCCAGAATCTGATATTCGTCTACGATAAATTCTTTTCGTAAAAGCGGAATATTTACCGAAGCTCTTGCCAAAAGTAAATCATCCAGTGAACCACCAAAATATTTTCCGTCGGTTAAAACCGAGATTCCGCAGGCACCGGCATTTTCATATCCTTTTACGACTTCTTCTACCGTAAAACTATGATTTATTACTGATTTTGAAGGCGAACGACGTTTGTGTTCTGCTATAATTCCTGTTGAACTTTGTCTTAATTTTTGACTTAAGGAAATCGTTTGTCTTTCAAAAAACACTGAACTTTCCAATTGTGAAACCGGAATGATTGATTTTTTAAGGACAACTTCCCGCTGTTTGTCGAATATTATTTTATCAAGTATATTCATTTGATTATAATTTAAAGATTGAAAAATTTAAAGATTGAAAAATTACTCTTCTTTAAATTAGGCATCTGTTTTAGTATTTAAATATTTTATAAAATTTGATAGGTTTTGAGATATTTCAATAGTTAAATCATAACATTTTTGAATCTCTAATGCATTACAAAATCCTATTTCTCTTGAAAGTATTAGCATGCTTCTAACTTCTGCACAGCTTCCTTTTGAAATTTTTCAATTTGTTTCACGTCCCAATAACTTGAAACCTGGAACAAAAGAAACTTGAAACTATATTTATTTACTTAATTCTTTCAGTTTGTTTAATACTTTCAGACCTTTTCCAGAGAACAGACTTTCTTTCGCTTGTTTAAAACCTTCTTGTGGAGAACATTTAGTTACGGTTGAAATTGCCATTGCAGCATTTGCACAAACCACATTATTTTGTGCTTCACTTCCTTTTCCGGAAATGATATTGGTAAACATTTCTGCTGATTCGTCGATGGTTCTTCCACCTTCGATTTCGCTTTGCGACAAAAGACGAACGCCAAAATCTTGTGGTTTTATCATGCCTTCCATATCACTGGTGATTATTTTTGTCGGACCGGTTAATGAAATTTCGTCATAACCGTCAAGCGAATGCAGAATCGTAAAATTTACATCCGTATTTTGGTATAAATAAGCATACATTCTGGCCAATTCCAAATTGAAAACACCAACCAATTGATTTTTAGGAAACGACGGATTTACCATTGGCCCTAACATATTGAAGAACGTTTTTACAGCCAGTTCCTTTCTAATTGGCCCCACATTTTTCATTGCCGGGTGAAATAATGGTGCATGTAAAACACAAATACCGGCCTGATCGATACATTTTTCTAAAAATGCAGGATCATTGCTAAATTTGATTCCCATTTTTTCCATTACATTACTTGATCCGGAAATAGACGAAACACCATAATTACCGTGTTTGGCTACTTTTATTCCGGCTCCGGCTGCGATAAAGGATGCCAAAGTCGAAATATTGAATGTATCTTTTCCGTCACCACCCGTTCCACACAAATCAATTGTGTTGTAGGCTGATAAATCTACGCGAACGCATAATTCCAATAAAGCTTCACGAAAACCGGAAAGTTCGTCGATCGTTATACTTCGCATCATAAATACAGTTAAAAAAGCCGAAATCTGACTCGGATTATAGGCTCCGCTTGAAATATTAATCAATACCGTTTTTGCTTCTTCTTTCGATAGCACTTCATGGTTGAT
>JBDTNT010000418.1:0-13633 GCA_039933615.1 Flavobacterium sp.
GGATCTTCTCCGTTATTGATACTATAAGTAAAGTCGCAAATCTGTGAAACTGCTGCCGGGTAATTTGTTACTACACCCGGTTGAAATTCAAGATTAGTTTTACCAAGGGTATTTTTCGGAGTGCTGATTTTAAGCTTAAGATCACCATTGTCAAATCCAACATTTTCCTGCCCGGTTAATGGCTGGGTTGTTTTGGCAACGGTAGTATAGATGTTACCATTAATATTCAGTACAATATCATAATTGGATGTCGCATTGTTTAACTTAATATCGGCCTTGAAATCCCATTCTTTTTCCGGAATCGAAATACTGTTATCAGCTCTTTCGATTGGTTTCATCGTGTATTCTGCTACAGTCTCATAACTTCTGAAAGAGAAACGGGTACGTTTCTTCAGCTTGATTACTTTTTTGTATTTGTTGTGGTTACGACGGTATTTGATTAAAGAAATTACTGGCGTATATCCTGTACCGTCTTCTCTGACACTTACTATAATCGAGCTTCTGTATCCGAAAGTATTGTCGCCAGGGAAATTGTCTCCGCCTTCTATAGATGATCCGTGCAGAGCGATAATAGTTTTTGTTTCTTTATTTCCGCCATCAATCTTAAAGTGCGAACGTAGGGATACGGACTCTGTTTTTGCTGTTTTATTGTCAAATAAGTTTATCGCATTTTTAGGGTTTACTGGCCACGACGCAGCTCCTGAATCTTGCGTAATTCCTAATCCCCAGGTTTCTTTTGCATCTGCGGCTACTTTGCTTATGATTGCATTTTTTGCGTCTGCGGTTATTACTTTTGAGTTTTTAAGGGCCGAAGAAACATCTTTGGTGATTTCTCTTTTTCCTTTTTCTATCCCTAAACGACTGCTGCCATAAATATCCTGTTCTACCAGATAGTACTTGGTAACCGCACCTTCTTTTACCATTTCGTAGGTACTCAGGGTGTTTCCCTGTGCATCACGTTCGTAATAGGTTGTTGTTGCAGTTGTTCCGCTGCTTACTGTTTTGGCAGTTCTGTTTCCTAAACCATCGTATTCGAAGCTTATGATAACCTGTTCCGGAAGTCCTTTGCTCTTTGTAACTGAGGCTACCTTGCCATCAACACGCCATTTTATTTCATCCAGATTTTCTTTGACATCTTTGATTAACTGTCCGATTTCATCGTATTCGTAGTTTTTTGCACTTTGACTATCGATATCAAGTGAAGTATCATTCGGTTTATCGATGAAATTAGTAAAGGCATTGTTAGGAACCTCATCGGTAACATGGTCCAGTTTGTTGCTGCCAGCCAGATAATTATACGTAAGCTTATCCATCTGGGTTGTATTTAACGCTCCGTTGGCTAAAGGTGCCCAGCTGTTCAGATAGGTAATGTTACCGTTTCTGTCATACTTGTAATCACTCTTAAATCCGTTTACAGAAGAACCGGACAAACCACCGTTATAAGAAATCGCTTTAGAGTCCATGCTCTTGATACGGTTCAGCTGGTCGTATTTGTAATAATTAAACTGTGTAGGAATAGGTTCGTTGTTCGTACCGGACAAGGAAGTGATCATCTCTTTGATGTTTCCATTGTACAGGTTGGAAGTTCCTTCCAGTTTTTCCGCTTTACTGTAACTAAAAATAGTATTATCAGCAGAACCGAATCTGGATTTGTAATCTCCTTTGTAATAATTTAAGGCAAATCCAAAAGCATCTTTAGCAACACTTAGTCCGTCTTTACCGGCATCATAACCAACACCAAGTCTTTCGGAGTTAACTCCTTTCAACCAGCCCTGCAGTGTGTAAATATAATCTAAGCCCTGAACCTTTTTATCCCCAATTTCCACACGGGCCAACGGACCATGCTCGTAGTAAAGGTAGTTTGCTTCTTTTTCCCAGATCACATTGTCTTTGCTGGTGTAAACCTGAGTGATTCTGTTATCAGCATCATATTCATAACGGTGTATAAACTGATCTTGTTCTTTATTCGGCTGATACGTTACCTGATTTACATTTCCGCTAATTAAATCATAATCATAGACCACTTTTTTGCGGTCCAGCCCTAAAGCAGTCAGATCTGCATTGTTGTTGGTATGGTGGATTAGTTCTTTTACATTTCCGTGCACATCATAATCGTATAATATGGCATTGTCATACTTGTCATACGCTTTTATGTCTGTTACTTCGGCAATTAGTTTATTGTAATACAGTACAGCAGTAACTCTTTTATGACTGTTATCAGCAGCATACGAGGTAAACCAGCTGTTGGTATTTTCTACCGGTACATCATATAAAGTTTTGGTGATCTGCTCAAAACTGGTTCCCTGATTGTAAGGGAATAAATCTGAGACAGCATCAACAGGAACGAGGTCGGTTGTATTGCCGAATACCAGTCTTCCGTTTTCATTAATGGTAAGCGTTACACCGGTTTTTACTTCAAACTGACCGGCTTCCATAATTCGGCCCAATCCGTCGTAACGGGTATAGCTGAAAAGAGGTTTTGTTTTGATCTGATTCGCATTTTGAGAAGCGATAATTCTTCCCAAAGCATCATAGGCAAATCTTGTTTCGCCTCCGTCCGGAGTTTTTTGCCATACCAATTGATTCAACGAATTGTAACGGTATTGTGTCTGCATTTTATGAGCCGGAGCAACTGCCACTCCATTTACAAGAGCGGTATCTGTTTTTTCCGGGTTGTTGGATCTGACGTCTTTTATTGCCTCATCTGAAGTTGGTTTTAATCGGTCTACTCCTTCAGGCGGAACAGTCTGCGTTAGATTTCCGGCCTGATCATAATAGTATAAAGTATATTGGTATTCTTTGTCTGCAGCAGTCTGAGTCAGTGTTTCTGTCACTCCTTCTAAGGCAGCAGCAAGATAGTTTTCTTTAAATTCTTCTTTTTTGTTGGCAAAGAAAGCTGCTTCAATTTCTTGTTTATTGGCTGCTTTAACAGAAGCCGCGTATAGTTCACAAGGTGTTTTTGTGATTGTTTCATCCGGAATTTCCAGGCTAAAAGTCGGAACCATTACAGGAGGGGCACAAATTTTATTGGCGATAACATAGCGGTCTGCAAACTGCATCCATACTAATGATTCTTCGGTAGGAGTTACTTTTTGTCCTTCGATATACGCGTAATATTCATTGATAACAGAACTTGTTGCTGTATTTCCATATCTTAATTTAGTAGAACCAAATTCACTGATGGTTACAAACAATGGATTCTTAACACTCGTAATTTCCATCTTGGCCAGGTACTGTAAATAGTCGGTACTGATGTAGCCAAAGTTTGCTTCACAGAAATATTTAGGATCGATATCCATCTTTTCCGTCAATGTATAATCCGGAACCTGCATGCTGATCACTGTAGCAAATGTACGCCACTTGTCACCGCACACTACAGGAGCAACAACACTGGTAATACATAAATCAGAACATTTGAAAACTGGAACTTCCGCTTCAATGGACTGAACTGCTTTGCTTCTTCCTGTTTTAGACGATAACGCCATTTTGTTATTCTGGAATTCAACCTCTCCATCTTTAGAAATAGTAACATACAAATCGTCTGGACTCTCTACTTTTTTACTAAGCGTTTTAGGCGGATAGGTTTCTGATACAAAAGGGCAGAAGGCTACGGCAGGAGCTTTGGCCTCTGAGCTTGTTATTTTGGTAAAGGTGTAATGCGAAATCTTACCTCCTTTTTGGGTTATGGTTCTGTTCTGACTGTCCACAAAGTTGATTACAAACGTTAAATCACTTGTAACGTCTATATAGTTGATGCGTCTGGCATTTTTTAAATTAATGTCATAAAAATTAATGAAATTCTTGTTGTAAACAGACCCTGAATTTTCATCAAATGTGATACTTAACAAGGTATTTTCTGCAATTATAGAATATTTATCGATCACAACAGGACGGAAATTATTCTCTGTATATCGGGTTCTTTCTTTTTGAAAGTGGGATACTAATCTTGAATCTCTTACAAAAGTATTCACCAGACTGTTGCTTGATACGGTACCAGCTTTGTAGAAATCCCCTTCAGCATTGATCTCGTGGTTTCTTGAGATTAAGAAATCATTTAATATGTTTTTTACATTTGTTTCATACGCCAATTCCTCAGCGGCAACGACATTACAGGATACAACAGGAGTATAGTCGTTACAAGGTTCCTGATTCGGGTTAGGTGTATTGACACAGTTGTCGCATTTATCATAAATTCCGTCACCATCGGTATCTATGGAGCCACAAATTAAACCACCGTCACAGGCATCACCGACACCATCTCCATTGTAATCCCATTCGCCACAAGGAGAACAGCAGGTTAAGTAAAGTGGTTTGTTTGTATTTCCGGATGTAATTTTGGCCGTAATTTGTCTGGTTGAAAATAAAAGACCTCTTCGGGTTGTGATTCTAACCAGGTTATAACCTCCCTGTAAATTTCCAATTGAAATATTGGAAATACGGTCTGCTCCTAAAGTGTAGCTTCCAACATTAAGGTTGACACGTTTGTCTTCATTGACAAAAATCGAAATACCTTCGGCTGTATTTTTCCATTTTACGGCATCATTTTCCTTCACACCTAAATAGGTATACAGATACCCTTCTGTAAAAACAGGATTTTTTGTAATGTCTAAATCAGCATTTCTGATTTGTCCGGTTGCCTGAAGATTAAGTACTAATTTTCTAAAGGACTCATCAAATTTTTCTTTTTTATCACAAGGTGCTGTTGCTAAATAAGAACATTCACCAACATTTGCTTTGGTTGTACCTTCAATAATTACTTCCTCAGGAGATTTACAGTCTGAAATAATTCCGTTTCTTTTGACAAGCGCTATAATCTGGAACCTGTAGGTTTTGTCTACCATATCGTAAGATCCCGGGATGTAATAAACCGTTTTGAATCCAACGATATCCTGCCATCTTGGTGCATTTACACTGTTTCCACAGGCATCGTGATAATCGGAGGTGTTGTTGGTAAAACGCAATTCGATAGGTGTTGCAATATCATTCCCTAAATACGTAAAACCAATGTTTAAAGTGCCCGAAGCATCTTCAAAAGCCTTAATTTTTGGCGTTTCTGAAGCAGTCTGTAAATTAAAGGTTGGATTAATCTGCGCATTGAATAAATTTTTAGTCAGATACGGCATGCTTGTCGTTTTGAAACCATTGATCAATAATCCCTGACTTTGAATTTTAGGGTCTACTAATCCTTGCAGGAAATATTCCATTTCAAATGCCATCGGACATTTTCCGGTTTCTATAAACATAGCAGCTTCTGTACTGGCTTTAATGTCTGCGATAGTCTGTGCATCAGAAAGGGCAGAGTCATACCCATAATCTGCAGGTACAAATCTTTTTTCTTTGGTTTTGTACAAAGCGGAAGTTTCTTCCGAACACGCCCATTCAATTCCGTCACTTCCTGCAGGTTTAGCAGGTTGATCAGAAATCGTATCTATTAATTTGGTAAGTCTTACAAAATTATTGTTCGGGTTTCCAACGGTTGTATATTTTTTAAATAACGTAACAAAGGTATCCGAGCTTTCAGGATTACCGATGCAATCATTATAATTGTTGTTTTTACTCGCAAAAATATGAGCAAAAACGGTTCTTGTTTTTTGTTTTAAAGCAATATAGTTGGTCTTGAAATTGCTCCATACCTGTTCTTTGATTGGATCTGTAAGGGTTGTATTAATCTTATTTAATAACTGATCTTGAGACAGGTTTACGAAATCTTCGTATACGGATTCCGGAGCAATTCCGTTCGTATACACCGCAAAGTAATAAGAAGCCTGAAGCATGTTCAGTCTCTTTCCGTTGCTCATCACAATACCGTCAAAATTGGTCGTTAAAGCTTCTCTCATTAAATCTTTACGAAGTATAAAATCGTCCTCGGATTCTAAATTGTTTTTAGAAATATAATAAGGATCACTGGTATCGTTTACGACATCAATTTTTGTGAGTGTATTGATTATCCCGGTTGGTGTAAAGATGCTATTGTCTTTAACCGTTCCGTTCTCACTGTCGTAATAATGGATGTCTCTTATTTTTTCATCAAATCCATCTGAGTTATCTCCAATTGTATTGAATTTTTCACATATGGCTTTATTGTAAATGTAGTATTGGTATTCCGGGTGATACGGCAATAAGGCATTGGCCCAGTCCGGTTTCCATAAAGGTACAAAATCGGCCACATAGCGCAGGTATTGCGGCTCTACTAAAAACACATTCGGATCATCACTGTCCGAATCACGGTCTGCTTCTGTTACAACAGCGGCATCTACCAATTCCGGACTATACAGGTTTTCTCCCACTAATTTTACACGGATTTTAGATAAGGTTTCATCTTCTCCATCCCTGTAATGACCTCCAACAGGTTTTCTCCAGTTGTAATTGGAAACTTTAATTTCTACCTGTTCGTTAGTGTCAGGATCAGTATCCATTTCGGTTGTATAACCCCCGTATAAAAATTGGTTCTGATCGTTGAAGATACTTAACGGATCTGTTATTTTGCTTTTTGAGGGATCATTGATTTCGTCGTCTTCGGATTCTAAACCTTCCACGGAACCATACTGACCATGTGGACTAACATCGCCCAATAAATTTTGCAGGTTCAGGTTACAAACATTCACCGGTTGCGCACATAATTCACGACAGCCTGATAATAAACTTCTGAATTCAAGTTTAAAGGCATTTGCTTTAGTCGTGATCTGAGTTTGGGTAATAGTAGTAGTAGCGTTAGAATCAGTATACTGAGAGCCATTATACTTAATAGTGCTTATCGCAAATTCAGCATTTAGATTTTTAAGAATGTATTGTTTTTCTGCATCCACGATATAAGATTCCCTTTCGCTGGTTTTACCAAGAGAAGAAGGATCTGTAGAAAGTTTCAGCTTAAACGCATCACATTGCTCCTTGGTAAGATTATCGCATACCAGTGATTCTTCACAGCTTTTGCAGGTTACGTTACAATCTTCCTCTTTAATATCTGGTTCTAATCCCGAATAGTCCGGAAGACATTTTTTATCGAGTACCAATTGAGCGATATAATCACTGGCATATCTGTTTAAGACATCGTGATCTACGCTAAGATCTTTGCTTAGCGGATAGGTTCCCACTTTTAAGAATTGACCATTATTTAAACCTTTGTATTCTCTTTTTGCAATCGTCAGTGCAACCGGGGCAAAAGTACTGACACTCTCTGTCCCGAATTTTGCACGCAATGGATCAGATCCTACAAGTAATTCGTCTGCACAGTCGTTTTTCATACCAAGAGACCAATCATACACAAACGGATATTGTTTTCCCGTCAGGCATAAATCGGTATAAGAGCCCACGGTTTTGTTTAGCGTGTAGGCAAATGTAATTTCACCTTCTTTCACTACCGAAACTGGAACGTTTAATCGGATTCCGTCTTCTTCTATCCCGGCAACACCGGAAGAATATTTATCGTTGTTGGCTAATAAATTGGTGGTGGTCATCAGATGCAGTCCGTCTGTGGTTTCATCTTCTAAAGACACCAGATTTCCTTTGTTGTCTCCGATAAGGGCAGTTGCTACTGTTCTTCCCTGCGGATCCAGATAGCTCACGCTGGCCTGGCTGTTCGGGTCGATCACAATATTCTTTTTGTAGCGGGAAAAATTACCCACTTTGTAACCAAAAAGGCGGTTTAGTTCTTCCTGTTTCGGCTGACCGTAAAAATATAACATTTCATGGCCGCTTCCAATTTGGTGGTCTAATCCTACGCCTCCTTTTCTTTTGATTCTTCCGGTATTATCAGGCGTATATTCTACCTGAGAGAACGGATATCCGTTTGCATTTGGAACCAAATCCTGAAAATTATCAGTAACAGCATTATTCTCTGAATAATAATTTCCTGCACCATTTGCATTTGACATTTTAGAAGCCGGTACAGGAGTACAGTCCATAACAGTCGGGTTGTCCCAGTCAAAATCATTGTGGGAGTAAACGGTATTGTTGCTGTTTTTATTTAAATCATTGTAATAATGAATTCCGGATGAATTGACAGGTGCCGGTAATATTTCGACAGCAGGTCTTCCCTGTGTATCATAGATTACCTCTCCCACAATTGCTTTTCCCTGAGTATCGACTAATTGTCCGCCGGAAAGTTCTTTTCCTTCTGTATTGGTTTTGGTTACAGTCTGACGGTTACGTAAACTTCCGTCAAAATAACTTACGACTTCTTTCTTTTTTCCGTCTTCGGCAAAAGAAGCCTGGTATTGCCAGTTCTTTTTACCCAATTCGTGTGCCTGGTCTATTTCGACCATGTGTGGCCATTGGCTTATGTTTTTAAAGGTATCCGTTAAACCCGAAGACCACATTCCATAATAGTTTTTAGCAATATTATCCAAAAAGCGTCCAACAGGTCTTACCCTGTAAACCAGGTAACCATTAGAATAGACCAACGGGATTCTGTATCCTAGTTCTTTGGTCTGGATTCGGGTACTGTTTTGTTTAAAATCCTGTTCTGTTAACGCAATTTCAGCAGGAGTTAATTTACCGCCGTCTTTTTTATAGTTATCAATCCATGTCCATTCCAGTTCATATTCTACGGCAGGAGCAACGGCATCTTTGGTCCAGTTGATGATTAGCTCATCGGCACCGTCACTTACTTTAGAAACCACGGTTCCTCTTGTCGAATTGTATTTTACAAACTGGTGGGTAAGCGGGAACACAGAGGTATACTGTGTATTGCTCAATTGCATATTGTAATAACGTTCTGTATTGAACTTTAACTCCAGGTATGCCGGAGAGTTGGTGATATTGATTTCAGTGGTACCATCTGCATCAAAATATTTGACAGACTCAATAATGACTTCTGCTTTGTGAACACCCGGTAAACGATACACAGCGTAATCGTCAAATTTCTTTTCTTTGGTAGCATTATCGTGTCTGATCTTTAAGGTCAAAGAATTCTGGAACGTTTTTACAGCCCCTGTTTTGTCCTTATAAGTGGTAATTGGATTTCTGTCCTTATCCAGCGGAATAACCGTTAACACGACCTGGCTGTAATACACGGCTGCAAAAGCTGCAAGATCTGATGGGCCATCGTTGAAACCAAAATGAATGGATACCCCTGAATTCACGGAAGTAAATACATTTTGCTTGCTTATGTCGGCAATTTTAGAGTCTGTTACTTGCAGCGTTGGCTTTCCGCTCAGTTGGTTGCCTTGTTTTTTATCTCCTAGAGTTTCTTCCTGCTGGCTGAAAGCGAACAATGAAAACAGTGTAAATACAAATGCGATTAGATGCTTGTTGATATACATATATCTCTTTTTTATTTTATTTATTGGAAACTCTTTGATCGATAATCTCGTATTTTTTCAATCTTTCGGCTAAAACAATTTGCTTTTTGGCCGATGTTGTAAAATAGGTCTTGCTATTAAAAATCGAAGCGTTAACCGGATTTCTGTTATAATTCGAATTGATAATCTCTAATCTCGGATAATGGGGATCCGGGCTTCGGTAATCTTTCGAAAAATTGACTACTGTACTGTAATAAAAGGTCTGTTTTTGTATTAAAAAGCCTTTTGTAATCTGTACGATAATCTTAGAATAGGGAAGAGTCGAGTAGGGTTTAGCTACCAGGGTTATTTCCCAATAGGTTTTGCGATCCGCAAATTTTTCAATTTTACAGAGTTCCAGCAAAGATTTTATATCAAAATCCCCGGCGTAACTGGGGACCGGATTTGAAATCTCAAGGGCTTTCTCCGGATGGCTTATTTTAAGATAAACAGTTTTTGAATTCAGTATTTCGGTCTCGCCGACTTTGGTATAGATTTCATTTCCCGCATTCTTGTAATAAGTGCCTTTGTAACTTTCTTCGATTTTTTTGGAATCGAAATCCTTGTACAGGGCATAACTGGATTTGTATTGTAAAGGCTGGGCGAGGCTGTATTGCTTCGCTACTTTCTGAAAAACCTCATTTACGGTCTGTGTATGTGCTAAACAACAAGTGAACAGGACCCATACGTATATTAATTTTTTATACAACATACTTTTATTGGGTTACGTTAATGACACTACCAGAGCGGGTTTCCTGAATGGTTTTGATTCCTTTTGCGGTTTCTTTCTTGACACGGACCAGGCCACCTTCATTATCGTACTCATAAAAAGTACTGTAATTGTTTTCGTCCAGTTCTGACATTAGTTTGAATGTTACCGGATCGTACACAAATGATTTGACACTTCCCTGTAGCGGATGAATCCTAATGTCATCAAAATACACCGGAATGCTCGGGCTCATGTTTTCCAGCTCGATGGCCATTGTAATGGTAGCTGCCGGTATTTTGAATTTTTTAACGACACGCTGCCATCCGTCGATGATATCGCCATTGGCTTTTACCGCTAAATCTTCAATTCTCTGAGCGGGTATATCTAATGCTTCTTTATTATTATAGAATACGATTTTAATGATTGGGTTTTCGTATGTTTTTAGTTGAGTAATCGATTCTTCTTTTACCCAGGCACTCAGGATATATTCTTTTCCAGGTTCCGGTTTGAAAGAGAAACAGTCATCACAGAAATCTTTTATGGCAGCCGTTCCGCAGACTACTTTTCCATCTGCTAATTTGTCTGAGAAATAAGTCTCATCTGAAGCCAGTAAATCAAAATTATCATGCCCGTAATAGGTACCCACCGTAAACTGATTGATGTCTGATAATGGGAATACAGTAGGAGAAAGATCTAATAAATATTGTAAGGATTTGGTAAGGAACGGCGTTGTTCTGGCCGTACTGTTATCTTTAGGAGCCAGCGACGGATTGTAATTAGGATCCTGATCTCTTGCAATACCTTTACTGGTGTAAGAATCCCTGTCTACATAAAATCCGTTTTCGATACCCACTACATATAAGTGAGGCAGTTTTGGATCTGTTTCTGTTTTGTTATTGTTGTTGAATCTTTTGAAAGTGGCTCTTAAACCGGCAACATCATCTGTCTGTGCACCATCGGTCACCATGATTACAAAAGTGGGTTTCATACTGTAAGCTAATGCACCATCCAGTCCACTTTTCCAGTAATCGGAAGCCTGTGTGATTCCCACGTTTCCATTTCCGTATCTTTTCCCTAACTTATCGATCCAGTCGTTAAACAAGCCTACATTGCTCATTGTCATTTTAAGAGGTTCGATATAATCTTTTCTTGTATTTAGATCACTATCTGACATACCGGTGATGGAAACATGAATGTTGGATCCGATGTCATCATTGGTTTTGGCTTGTTGCAGCACAAATGATTTTAGTTGTTTCTTGATTTTATTGAATTCACTTGCATCAACAGAACCCGACTCATCTATTACAAGAGCGACATGCGATACACAGGATAATTCTTTAGGACAGAAATCGATATTACGTACATGTCCTCCGTTATTATTTGTTGTTCCGTTGCTAAAAGTTGTAGTAACATCTGTTGATGCCAATACATCTTTATATTTACTCAAATCAATAGCCGTAATTGATCCTGAAGCAGATTTTGGAAGGTATACATCGCTTTCTGCCCCAGTTTTAGTGAAAGAGAAACTTATAGCACTACTGTTGTTTACAAAATTGTAGATCATGGCCGTTTTGTCCGTTGTGTAAGGAGCCATTGCCGCAATTTCTTTATGCGCATAAACATTGACATCAACACCATTTGGAGCTGTTGTCAACTTGTTGATCATAGTAATGAATATACGGTGTATTTCCGGAGAAAGCGGATTGTCTCTGGTACACGAAATAAACGGTACACAATCATCAATCGTAATGTTTTTGGTAAATAAGCTCACACATTGCGATGCTCCGTTCGCTACCAGTTCAATTACATATTCACCCGCAATATCTGGCGTGAAGGTATAAAGACCTGTTCTGTTCGTTACAGTATTAACGATGTTTCCCGAAGCATCCGTACTCGTCCAGGTATAGTTCAGATTAGTAGACGTTGTTTCGAAAGCAAAATCAACCGGTTCTTTAGCGCAATATCTGTCGACTACTTTTAGGTTTTTTGTAAATGTTGCAGGACAATCATTGCTGTCTTTCGCAATTAGTTTCACGGTATAATCTCCTGCTTCCGTAAAAGTATAATAAAACGATCCAGTAGGATTAGATGGTGCTGTATATATTGTCGTTCCCTGAGCATTTGCCACAGACCATTCATAAGTCAGACCTGAAGCAGTAGTTTTAAATAAAAAATTACTTTCCGTATTGGTATAGAATTTTTCGGAGTCTGTTTTTATAGTACCTACAGCAGTAGAAGTACAAGTTACGATGAACAAATGAATCGGATTCCTTTCCAGAATTAAGTTTCTGTTTGCTCCATTAGGCTTTTGTAAATCTGTAATTTGCGGATGTCTGGCTAAACAATAATAATCTCCCGTGTAAGAATTATTTGCAACAGGAATTGTATATTGTCTTGAAGTTGCTCCATTAATTGGAATTCCATTTGGAGCAATACCCTTATACCATTGATAGGTTTCATTTGCAGTAAATCTGCCATCTGTATACATCGTCAGTGTTACTGGTTCTCCAATTAATGCGTTCAGTGTTTCTTCTTTGTCCGTTTTATCCTGAGGCTCGTACTGAAAGAAAGTAGTGAATTTAGCTTTAAACGAAGTATAATTTGCGGCAAAATCTACAAACCGAAATTTGTTATCATTAAATGAGAAGTTTTTTAAGGCCGTAATACTTAAGTTTGGAATCTCACCTTCCAGTTGATTTTTATCTATCGCTAAATTTGTCAATTTAGACAAATTGCTCATTTCAACAGGAAGACTGCCCGACAACTGATTTGAAGTTAAAATCAAAAAGGTTAATTCTGAAAGCTGACCTATCGTCGCTGGTATGTTACCCGTTAATTGATTGTATTCCAATCGTATATCCTGAGCACTGTTTAGTTGTCCAATTTCAGTTGGAATGCTGCCGCTCAACTGATTATAGTTTAGGTATAATGTTCTTAATTTTGATAATTGCAGTATTTCTTTTGGTATACTGCCCGTTAACAAGTTATTGTTTAGTGCCAAATATTGTAAGTTTGATAAAAGCCTTATTTCTTTTGGGATAGTTCCACTCAGTTGATTACTGGCCAGAATCAAGTATCTCAATTTAGATAATTGCCCCAATTGAGATGGGATATTTCCTGTAAAAAAAGTATTGGTCCCTAAGTTTAATATTTCCAGATTACTTAATTGCGCGAATTCAACAGGTATCGTCCCACTTAAATTATTATTGTCAAAATACATTTCCTTTAGGTTGCTCAATTGTCCTAACTGAGCCGGAAGTGTACCTTGTAATTTATTATTCCGGATAGATAAGAATTGTAATTTCGTTAACTGACTTAATTCCACAGGGATGTTTCCTGTAAATTGATTTAACTCTAAGTTTAAGTAACTTAAATTAGTAAGCTGTCCTATTTGTGACGGTACAATTCCTGTAAATTGATTTCTGTCTAAATAAACTACTGATAGTTTAGATAAGCTAAGGATTTGCGAAGGAAAGATGGTATTGATTTTATTGCTGTTCAGATACAGGTTGGTAAGATTGGATAATTGGTTTATCTCAACAGGAATTTCTGTCAAAAGGTTATTTGACAATACTAAAATATTTAATTTAGAAAGTAATCTGATTCCTGACGGAATACTGCCGGCTAATTTATTTCCTCCTAAATC
>JBDTNT010000419.1:0-3259 GCA_039933615.1 Flavobacterium sp.
TCCATAATTTCCGTAACGATAGCGCAGATTTACAATCTGTGTCCACAAAGTAAATTGAAGAACGATTACTATAGAAAGTACAGTATAAAAAATGTACTTTCTATATTTGCAGAAAAAAAGAAACCTCTACAGAGTATAAAGCACAACTACAGAAATAGCATATTTTACCAAATGAGCAAATCTTTGCGGACACAGATTGCAAATCTGCGCTAACGGGTGGAATCTGGAAACAATTTTGAGAGGTTGTATAATAAGAAATTTAATAATTAAGTCATGAAATTAATTGGTTTTATAAAAGAACATAATAACATTTCGGAGGCAAAAGAATATAAAAATATTCTTGGCAGTGAAATAAATAACAGCGAGGTTATCAATAAAACTATAAACTATTTAAATAATGGTGTCTATATATTCGGTTGGATGAATACTATCAGAAGTTTAGACAATAATGAATTAATCGCCCCAAACTGTTACCTAACAGATGGAATCTTTATATGGCCGGCGTATTATTCTTACTATCTAAAAAAACATCCTAATTTTAAAATTGATAATGCCTTTTTTGAATATCTTGAAAAAATTAATTTTGATTTCAATAAAATAAAAGTATCTGATCGATTAAAAATAGAATTAGAAAAACAATTATCTGAAAATCTTAAATATTAACATATAAATTTAATTGTAATTAAAACTTATTTACCGCTTTACAGATTTAAAACAAAAAGAGACCATTGGTCTCTTTTTGTTTTAATATCGTTTTGACAAGAATCACTTCCCTCCCAACAATTTCTCCAAATATTCATTCTTATCTTTTTCCGCCTGAACTAAACGTTCATAAAGCTTTTTATTTTCGTCGTAAGCTTCAACCAACTTATCTAACGGATTAAATGTACAACTGTGTCCAAAATTTACGTTACTATTTTTAGTATCATTAAAAGTATTGAAGTAATTAATCATATTTTCTTCCGTAAAATTCTTAATTGCTTCAACGCTTACGCCAAGTGCTTTTGCAACCTCGGTTAGTTTTTCGTCGTCTATTGTTTCACTATTTTCCATGGCAGAAATCGCCTGTTGGTTGGTTCCTAAAGCCTGAGCCAATGCTTCCTGCTTCATGTCTTTCAGTTCACGGATACGGCTGATTTTTCGCCCTATGTGATTTGGTTTTGTTAGTGTGCTCATAATTCAAAGATAATAATTAGGAATAAAAAAACGGACAATATGTAGAAAACATAATTTGCGCCGTTTTATACCGATTAAAATGATTCGCTACAGCAATATGTCTTACTTTCTTGCCGCTAATTAAACAAAAGTAAGATTTTTATACTATATTGATCAATTAAATTTACAAGCCATGGAAACAAAACAGAATGATGCAGCAACTGATTTTTTAGAATCAATAGCGAAAATGAGGTATTTTACAAAACTAAAAACCAATAAAAAAAACAAGAATGTGTTGAATAGCAGATTAAAAATAAGTAATTATCAGGAACTCATTCAAACGGTTTCTTCTCTGCTCAGGACGAGTATCAATACTCTTCAAAACGATTCATCCGACACTGCTGCAGATGTAATGCTTTTACTTGAAATTGCCCTGCAGCTGCTTCCGGAAGATGAAATGGAATTGTTAGATGAATTGCATAAACTGGATTTAGGGAATCATTAAAATTGATTTTAGCATTATAATTTCATTACTAAGATTAGCTTCTTTTTAAAGATTTAAATACTAAATTTAACCTTCCAAATAAATCAAAAACAACACTTAAGAAAAATCAATATGGGAAATCAGGATACTATTAGAAAAGTCGCCATTGTTGGGTATAACAGGATTCCGTTTGCGAGAGCCAATACGTTCTATTCAGACGTTAGCAATTTACAAATGATGACTGCGACACTTGATGGTCTTATTGAGAAATATAAGCTACAGGGTCAGTTACTGGGTGAAGTGGTTGGCGGTGCCGTCATCAAACATACTACAGACAATAACCTGATCCGGGAATGTGTCATGAAAACTGCCCTTGATCCTGCCACTCCGGCCTGCGATTTACAACAGGCTTGTGATACCGGAATTGAAAGTGCCATTTATATCGCCAATAAAATCGCACTTGGCCAAATCGAATCCGGAATTGCCTGCGGTGTTGATTCCATCAGTGATATGCCAATTGCGGTAAGCGAAAACCTGAGAAAAATATTGCTAGATGCCAGAAAAGCCAAATCGCTTGGCGCGAAAATAAAAACATTCCTGAAAATCCGTCCAAAAGACCTGACTCCGCTGGTTCCGAGAAATGAAGAATCCCAAACCGGACTTTCGATGGGCGGACATACGGAGATTACGGCAAAATATTACCAGATAGCCAGAGAAGACCAGGATAAACTGGCTTTGCAAAGTCATCTGAATATGGCGAAAGCGTATGAGGAAGGTTTTTTCAGTGATATGATTACTCCTTTCAACGGACTCGACAGGGACAATAATTTAAGAAAAGACAGCACGCTGGAAAAACTGGCAAAACTGGCTCCGGCTTTCGACAAAACCAACGGGACGCTGACAGCGGGTAACTCTACTCCGCTTACAGATGGTGCATCGAGTATTCTTCTGGCAAGTGAAGAATGGGCTAAAGAACATAATTTGCCTATTCTGGCCTATATCACTCATGCAGAAGTGGCGGCAATTGAGTATGTCAAAAACCAACAGAATCTACTATTAGCTCCTTTGTTTGCAGCATCGAGAATGCTCGAAAAAGCCAATTTAACGTTGCAGGATTTTGATTATTATGAAATTCATGAAGCTTTTGCAGCTCAGGTTCTGGCAACACTTAAAATTTGGGAGAGTCCTGAACTGAGTGCGGCAATTGGTCTAAAAAAACCTCTTGGTTCTATAGACCGAAGCAAACTTAACGTAAAAGGAAGCAGTCTGGCGGCCGCTCACCCATTTGCTGCTACCGGCGGAAGGATTATTGGTGTCATGGCAAAATTGCTTAACGAAAAAGGTTCCGGTCGGGGGTTTATCTCTATTTGTGCCGCTGGCGGACAAGGGATTACGATGATTGTTGAGAAATGATTTTTTGAAGGTTCAAAGAGGCAAAGTTTCTAAGGTACAAAGTCTTCTATAGCTATTGGGAATAACAAAAAAGATAAATAACTGCAATTATTTAATCTCGCATTTTATCATAGAATGCGAGAACCAATAATTAATGAGAAAATCCAAAAGAGATACTCATAATAATGATGCAAATAACAACAGTTGTAATTACAACATACAAATAGT
>JBDTNT010000420.1:0-7163 GCA_039933615.1 Flavobacterium sp.
TCTTCTGTGAGTGGAAATATCTACGAAAATCCGGTTGAAATCCTGACAAACAGAACAATAGATAATGAGAGACACAGACTTTTAGGATATTTTAAAACCGAAGTTAAATTCCTGAATGATTTTACCGCTTCAGCTAATATTTCACTAGAGCATAATGCAGTAAAAGGAGGGACATACAAACCATCTTACGCTGTTTTGGAAGGAAGGACAGAAGATGGTTATGCACAAAGAACCTATGCGGAATACACCAATGCACAAGGGGAAATTTTTGTGAATTATAATAAAACTTTAGACAAACATACTATTGGTGCCTTAGCCGGATATTCTTATTTTGAAAATATCTATGAAGGTTTCGGAGCACAAAGAAGTGGTTTCGTAACAGACGCTTTTGGATATAATAATTTAGGGGCGGGGTACAATTATCGTTTGGGAGATGTGTATTCCTATAAAGGAAAATCAAATCTGGTTTCGTTTTTTGCCCGTGCCAATTATTCTTACGATGGAAAATATCTTTTGACAGCTACTGTAAGACGTGACGGATCAAGCCGTTTTGGAGAAAACAATAAATGGGGAACTTTCCCGTCTGCTTCTGCTGCATGGAAAATTTCAAGCGAAGGATTTATGGATTCTTCCAAAGGATGGCTGGATAATCTGAAACTTAGAGTGGGTTATGGAGTTACAGGAAATCAGGATGGAATTGGCGAATACAAATCGCTTTCTATTTTAGGAGTTGGAAACGACAGTTACTACGATCCGGTTACCAAAACCTGGAGTCTGGCCTATTCTCCAAAACAAAACCCAAATCCTGATTTGAAATGGGAATCAACACAACAATTGAATATTGGCGTGGATTTTAGTCTTTTCAACAGAATCACTGGTTCCTTTGAATGGTATTCAAAAACGACAAAAGATTTATTGTATACCTATGAAGTGCCGCAGCCTCCTTATTTAGTTGGAAATATGCTGGCAAATGTGGGTGAAATGTCTAATAAAGGGGTTGAACTTACATTGAATGCCAACATTATCAAAGGAGATAAATTTACCTGGGATGCGAATCTGACTCTTGGACACAATGTTCAAAAAATTGAGAAATTATCAAATCCAACCTATAAAACAGATATTATCTACAGCGGATCATTACACGGATTGGCGGGTATGTCAGGACAATATTCCCAGATTATTGCGGAAGGCTATCCAGTTGGGACTTTCTGGGGTTTTCAAAGTGCCGGACTAGATACCGACGGGAAAATGTTGTATTACAATGCAGCCGGAGATAAAGTGGCTGAAAATGTTCTGGTTGATGCAGACAAAAAAGATTTAGGAAATGTACAGCCGGATCTGACTATGGGAATCGGAATGAATTTTACCTATGGAAATTTTGATCTTGGAATTTCAGGATACGGAATGTTTGGACAAAAAGCGTTAAATGCAACCAACATGATGTTGAATGATCCTAACAGATTACCGGCTTTCAACGTTCCGGATGATTTTCTGTCAAGCGGAATCACTTCTGCTCCAAAATATTCCAGTTACTGGATAGAAGATGCTTCTTTCTTCAGACTTCAGACACTTTCAGTAGGTTATACAATGCCGTTAAAATTCAAAGGTTCTAAGCTGAGAATTTATCTAATGGGAGAAAATCTTGCTGTATTTACAAAATATAAAGGGGTAGATCCTGAAATTGGTTTGAATGCTCAGGATGGTATCAACCAAACCGGAGTAATGGATTTAACAGGTCTTGCAGCTCCGGGGATTGACAGGTACAACAATTATCCGCGGCCAACAACGATTTCTGTCGGACTAAATTTTACGCTGAATAATTAAGCGAATTGATAACCATAAAATATTAAAAATGAAAATCAAAATAACAGCAGCGATACTTTTAAGCATGCTTTTTACGGTATCATGTACAGATTTGAATGAAGATTTATATGATAAAGTAGAAGATGGAAATTTTGGAAACACTCCAAAAGAAATTGATGCGCTGGTAGGTGGGGCATATTCTTCTTTAAGAGGATTTGCAGATGGGATATCAAATAATTATCCAACTTGTGAATATGTTTTCTTTTTGAATGAAGTTGTATCCGATGAAGCTACTATTCCGACCAGAGGAACAAACTGGTACGACGGCGGACAATATCAGGATGCGCAAAAACACACCTGGAAAGCAGACAACAGAATGATTCTTTCGGCATGGCGTTACAACTATACCGGAATTGCAAAAATCAACGCCATCATTTATCAAATAGACAAATCTTCTTTGACAACCCAGGCAAAAACACCGATTTATGCGGAGTTAAAGGCTTTACGCGCTTACTACTATTACAATCTTTTGGACATGTTTGGCAATGTGCCAATTGTAACTAATTTTGAAGATAAAGACTTGCCGTCTAATTCAACAAGAAAACAGGTGTATGATTTTGTTGAGAAAGAATTGCTGGATGCAATTCCCTACCTGAACTCAAATGTCGTGTATTCTAAATTGACAAAAAATGTTGCTTATTCTATTTTGGCAAGATTGTATCTTAATTCGGAAGCATTCATCGGAACAGCACGTTGGCAGGATTGTCTTGACATGTGTCAGAAAGTTACAGGTTATACTTTGACACCGGATTTCTTCGCCAATTTTGCAACAGAAAACCAAACGTCAACCGAAATTATTTTTGCCATTCCGTATGATTCAAAAGCAGGAACGGTTGGGAATTATATGAGTTCAATGTCTTGTCATTATTTACAGAAACTTGCAATTTCCCCAACAGGAAATTACCCTTGGAGCGCCAACGGAATGTGTGCCCAACCTGGCGTATATTCTGCTTTTGCAGATACAGACAAAAGAAAAAAAGCGATGATCTCCGGAGATCAGATCAATCTGGCAACAGGCTCTGTAATTATTATGGATAACGGGGAGCCGCTTACCTACACAGAGAACCTGACAAGTTTAGCCGATGCTAAAGAAAACGAAGGCGTTCGCTTAGGCAAATACGAAATGAAAGCCGGAGAAAACTGGGAACGTGATCACGATTTTGTACTCATTCGTTATGCAGAAATCTTAATGATGCAGGCAGAATGTTATGTACGTTTAGGCTCGGCAGATTTAGCAAAACCATTTTTACAACAGATAACAGCACGTGCAGGAGAAGAAATGCCGGCAACCATAGATCTTAATTTTATCGATCAGGAATTGCTTAAGGAATTTACTTTTGAAGGAAGAAGAAGAACAGACAACATCCGTTTTGGAACTTTCTTTTTGCCATGGTGGGAAAAAGGGGCAACGGCTAAAACCAGGGCTATATTTCCTATTCCAAGCAGTGTTTTAACTACTAATAAAAATTTAGTACAGAATCCTGGATATCCTGTAAACTAGGTTATTGAATGTCAGTCTTCCGTGTTGGTTAGTCGTGGAAGGCTGACATATTTTTGAAATAAGAATTTCCGGATGACTGTAATTTTATTAGCCACAGATTAAAAAGATCTTCACAGATTATGAACAAGTTAATTGAGCGTTGGATGAAAATCCTTGTAAATTTTGATCTGTGTTAAAAGTGTTAAAAATGTTAAAAATGTTTTTAACACATAGAAACATAGATTTCAGTGCAAAAAAAAGAGTACAAAAAAGAAATTCATTTCTTTCACAAAGCTGGCTGTGTACATTTAAGTGAAACGCCTTTTCTAAATTCTATATACTATTTTCTATGCGTTAGAAAATAGAGTAAATGCATCAATAAGCAATTCATATGCATAAAATAAATCAAACATCAATATGAAAAAATATATCAGTTTATTGTTTTTTGTTATTATGACCCTTATCATGGCTACTGGCTGCAGCAGCGATGATAAAAGTTCAGATAAACCTACAGAACCAGAATTACTTGCACCAGTTGCAATTGAAAAAACAAACAGCACCAAAATTTACGTGCATTATATGCCCTGGTTTGAAACCAATGAAAGCAGTGCCGATAAAAAATGGGGCTATCACTGGACAATGGCCAACAAAAATCCGAATACAGTAGATGCAAACAACCGCAGAGAAATTGCGTCTTACTATTACCCGCTTATCGGTCCTTATCATTCGGGCGATAAAAATGTGATTGAAAATCATTTATTATTGATGAAATACGCAGGAATAGATGGTGTTTTGATCGATTGGTATGGCACTTTTGATGTTTACGATTACAGAATGGTAAAAGAAAATACAGAACAGCTGATTGCCATGCTGGACAAAGTGGGATTGGAATATGCCATTGTTTATGAAGACAGAGTAACAAAAAGCGCTGTCGATGCCGGAAAAGCCATTTCAGTTACCAGCGCCGCAAAAACCGATTTAGCGTACATGGAGAAAAATTATTTCGACGATAAAAATTATATCAAAATCAATGGAAAGCCTTTGCTGCTGAATTTTGGACCAATCGTATTGCAAACACCGGCAGAATGGACAAACGTTTTTAATACCCTGACCAATAAACCTACTTTTATTACACTTTGGGACCAATCGTTTGAAGCCGGAGCAAATGCTTCCGGAGAATATGCCTGGGTTTATAAGAACAGCACTTATCTGACTAATTTTTATACGAATACAAAACCAAAACTTTCTGTTGCAATTGGAAGTGCTTACCCTGGTTTTAAAGATTTTTATGCCGAAGGCGGAGGCGGAGCAGCAATTGGCTGGACCATTGAACATAACAATGGAGCAACTTTGGATGAAACCCTTGCTATGGCAAAAAATGCCAATTTAAATTACCTGCAGTTAATTACGTGGAATGACTTTGGTGAAGGAACTATGTTTGAACCCACAGTTGAATTTGGATACACCTACATCGAAAAAGTCAAAGCCTTTGCCGGGGTAAAAAGTACCGAAAATGTATTCCCTGATATCAGCAAATTATACAATTTACGCACACAAAAGAAAGGGAATGCCGATGCCCAGAAAAAGTTAGACCAGGCCTTCAATTATTTTGTTTCTATGCAGTCTGCTAAAGCAAAACAGTTACTTAATGAAATTAAATAAGAGTTGTAATTAATACAATTAAATAATGAAAAATATAAGATATAGATACTGCCTGATCACTTTAGCGTCCGTGCTGATTTTTGCCTGCAGTACTAAAAAAACATACACCATAAGTTCGCCAGATAAAAACTCTAAACTGGTTTTTGAACTAACAGCTTCAGGCCAGCCGCAATACAGTTTTTCATCTAATGGGAAATCAGTTATTGAACCTTCGTTATTAGGATTTGAATTTCAGGGAATCCAAAAAATGACGGAGGATTTTGAAGTGGTTTCCACCGAAGAAAAAACAGCAGATGAAACCTGGGAACAGCCTTGGGGAGAATTCAAAAAAGTTAGGGACCATCATACCGAAATGATCGTTCATTTGAAAGAATCTAAAGGAGAAGAACGCCTGGTTGATATTATTTTCAGGATTTTCGATGATGGTCTGGGATTCCGGTATGAATTTCCAAAACAGCCTCATTTAGGGAAAGTAAAAATCTCAAATGAAGTAACACAGTTTACTTTTAAAGACAACAACGAAGTTTGGTGGATTCCCGTGCACCGTGAAAACAGCTATTACGAAAGTACGTATCGCAAAACGTTGATGAGCAAAACAGATACGATCAATACGCCGGCAACTTTCGAAACAAAAGATAAATTGTATGTGGCGATTCACGAAGCCAATCTGACTGATTTTGCTTCAATGACTTTGTTGAAAACGTCTGACAGGCAATACAAAAGTGATTTGGTGGCTTGGGCAGATGGCGTAAAAGTCTATGCGGAAACACCTTTTAAAACACCGTGGAGAACGATAGTGGTGGGTAAAACACCAGGCGATGTCGCAACTTCGGCTATTATGCTGAATTTAAATGAACCTTCAAAAATTGAAGACCTGTCATGGATCACACCATCTAAATATATCGGAATCTGGTGGGGAATGCATTTAGAAAAATTCACGTGGGGACAGGGACCAAAACACGGTGCAACAACCAAGAATACAAAAGAATACATTGATTTTGCTGCGAAAAACAATTTTGACGGCGTTCTGGTGGAAGGCTGGAACGAAGGCTGGGACGGCGATTGGACAGCCGACGGATCTGCTTTTAGTTTTGTAAAAGCCTATCCTGATTTTAATCTGGAAGAAATTACCAAATATGCAGCCATGAAAAATGTTCGTTTAATCGGGCATCATGAAACAGCCGGAGCAACTAAAAATTACGAAAACCAATTGGAAGATGCCTTCAAACTGTATCAGAAAATGGGCGTAAATTCTGTAAAAACAGGCTATGTAAACAAGTTTTTAGATAAAAAAGAATGGCATGACAGCCAGTATGGAGCGCGTCATTACAGAAAAGTAATCGAAATGGCAGCAAAATATCACATCATGATCGATAATCACGAACCGATGAAAGGAACCGGAATACAACGTACCTATCCGAACTTTATGTCTCAGGAAGGGGGAAGAGGCCAGGAATACAATGCGTGGTCTGCAGATGGCGGAAATACTCCCGAACATTTAACGACTCTGCCTTTTACCAGAATGTTATCCGGACCGTTTGATTACACGCCGGGGAATTTTAATTTTGATTATAAAACACCATCGGGAGCAAGAGTACAAACGACTTTGGCAAACCAGCTGGCTTTGTATGTAATCATTTTCAGCCCGTTGCAGATGGCTTCCGATTTACCTGAAAATTATGAAGGAAAACCGGAATTCCAGTTTATAAAAGACGTTCCTTGTACATGGTCTGATACCAAGGTTTTAGATTCAAAAATTGGAGAATACACCACAATTGTCCGTAAAGACTGGAACGAAAAAAACTGGTATTTAGGTTCTATTACCAACAGCAATGCCCGCGACCTAAAAGTAACTTTATCCTTTTTGGATAAAGACAAAGAGTATGAAGCAGAAATATATGCAGACGGAGCAGGAGCTAATTTTAAAACAAATCCCTATCCGGTGACGATTTCTAAACAAAAAGTAAATCCAAAAACAGTTTTAAATATTAAACTGGCAGCTGGCGGAGGAACAGCTATAAAATTTACCCCAATCGAAAAATAAGTTAGTTGAGTTTATTTTGAGTTAAGTTTGAGCAAAAACCCCCGATTTCTTAGAAAAGAAATCGGGGGTTTTATTTTAGATTTTTAGAATAAGGATTTGGTTCCTGAGTTTTTT
>JBDTNT010000421.1:0-3871 GCA_039933615.1 Flavobacterium sp.
CAAAGAAACTAATTTTTTCTGGATATTTCAAAATTAATATTTCATATGCTTGTATCGCTTTTGTATATTTTTTTTGCTCTAAATATACACGGGCTAAAGTTTCGGTCATTAAATACGAATTGTCTTCGTTTTTATTGGGATCAAGCGATACTGTCGGAACAATTGCAGTCGGTTTTATAGGCGGAATTTTTGGATTCGTTTGTATAAATTTATTAATAATCGCTTCTTTTTTCTTCCTCTCTTCCTCAATTGTTTCTGTTTCTGCAGCAGGTTCAATTACTGGTTGAGGAATTTTTTCAACTTCTTTTACAGGTTCTGTATTTTCTAACGGACCTTCTTTTGTTCTGTCAATTGGTTCTGTTCTGGACAATTGGAGCCATTCCTGAAAAGAATGTTTCTCATTAACAGAAAAATCCAATGGCTTTCCGATTTCCAGGTTTTCTTCTGCAATTTTTACAGTTTCAGGAACTTCGGTTACTTTTGGTTCTTCACCTTCTTTTGCATCTTCAAAAACAACTGTTGCAGCTTGTTGAACAGCATTATATACCGATTCTTCAATTGGTTCAACGTGAACTTCAGGAACTTTTTCTGTTTCTTCAAGTACAGTTGGGATTTCTTCTGCTTTTGCAGCATTTGTAACAGGCTGTTCCACAAAAGAATCAATTGTGATTTCTTCTGTTATAATTGGTTGTTCTGTAACAACTGGAATTTCTTCTTCTATAGTATTTGAAATCGGCTGTTCTACAAAAGAATCAATTGTGATTTCTTCTGTTATAATTGGCTGTTCGGTAACAACCGGATTTTCTTCTTCTATAGTATTTGAAACAGGCTGTTCTACAAAAGAATCAATTGTGATTTCTTCTATTATAATTGGCTGTTCCGTAATAATTGGATTTTCCTCTTTTACGACATTCGAAACAGGTTGTTCTACAAAAGAATCTAAAGTGATTTCTTCGATTGCGATTGCTTGTTCAATGACAATTGGCACTTCTTCTTTTGCAGGAATTAAAACAGGTGGTTCAATAATAGCAACTGGTTCTTCTTCTGTTTTTTTCTGTTCAAAAACTACTGTTGTAGCTTCTCTTATAGAAGACAAAATGGATTGTTCTATCGGATCAATTCTGATTTCAGGATTTTTTTGGATTTCAGGTATTACGATTTCACTTTCAAAAACAGTAATATTGAGAAGATCTTTGAGTTTCTGATCGTAATATTCATTTTGGATAGAGGTAAAAGTCTCAGAAGTAATGAAGTCAAATAATATAGAACGATCTGTAGTATGAGCTGCGGTAACTTTTAAAGCATAATTATACTTAAAGCTGTTCTGATTGTAAAGTCCTTTTAATCGCAATGCTCTCGCACTTTGAAAATAGGGAAATTCATTCAGAACATTGCCTAATGCTTCCGTTTGCTTTTCAGTAATAGCATCGGGCTTGTTTATTAGGTGTGTATAATCGGTTACATTCATTACTTTTAACTTTTATTCTTTATTCTTTTAATCTTTTGTATAGTGTTTATAAGCTGTACCAGGCATTTGAATCGATTCAGCAATCAGCCAATTACCATTTGGCTAATGATTCGTTAAAAATATCCTGGGTAATCCTGTCGTAAATTTCCTTTACAGCAGCATTCAGGGATGAGCCTACAAGTTGTTGTGTTCCCGGATAATCTTTATAGAATTCAAATGTTTTTTCGAAATCATCAGATTCCTTCTTTTTGTTTGTAAATCTCACATTAATACGGATTGTTAAACGGTTTTGAGCCGCCTGCTGATCTGCAGTTGCTGTCATTGGAGTTGTTCTGTAGTCTACAATTTCTCCTTCATAAACCAAATCCCCTCCATTGCTCACTAAGTTCAAATTAGTTTGGTTTTGAATTAAATCCTGCAATGCTAAAGTAAAATCCCTGTCGATTCCAGGTTCAATTAAATCTGCATTATTGTGGAAAAAGTTAACCTGAAACGTATCTGCATCAATTTTCCCTGTTCCCGTAAAGTTGTAAACAGAGCAGCCACTTAACATGAACAGGCTCATCAATGCGAATAAAGAATATATTTTTTTCATAACTATTTTTAAAAATCCCAATTTTTCAAATTCTGATTCCAATCACGGAAATTCCATTTTTTTCAAATATACTAATTTGCAATTTGGAATTTATTCTTTGGAATTTGCTTTTCCAGACTGGAGTTTACTTTTGAGTTTTATTGTTTTATAAATCGAATTGTTTAATTTTTCTGTATAAAGTTCGTTCTGAGATACCTAGTTCATCGGCAGCTGCTTTTCGTTTTCCTTTATTTTTTTCTAATGATTTTTTGATCATTTCGATTTCTTTCTGCTCCAGGCGTAAAATTTCTTCTTCTTCAATGGTTTCAGCATCCAGATAATTATTGTCATCCTGAATTTGATAATTTTCTTCTCGGACGGCTGGGGTCATAACAGCTGTTCTTGGCTGCTCTTCAAAATCTATTTCGCTGTCATTTTCCTGAGAGCCGTATATTTTCTGAATCAGGTTAGGATTGATGTCCTGTACTTTTGAAGAACCATTTTTCATTAATTCTAATGTGAGTTTCTTCAAATCATTCAAATCACTTTTCATGTCAAAAAGAACTTTATATAAGATGTCTCTTTCGGTGCTAAAGTCTCCTTCTTTTTTCTTATCATTTATTACAGAAGGCAAATTGCTTCCTTCGGTCGGTAAATAGGATTTTAAGGTAGCCAGTGAAATATCACGGGTGGTTTCTAAAACTGAAATCTGTTCGGCCACATTTCGCAGCTGACGTATGTTTCCGTTCCATCTGAATTTTTGCAGGAGCTGCACTGCCTCATCGTCTAGTCTTAGAGGAGGCATTTTGTATTTGTGTGCAAAATCGGCCACAAATTTTCGGAACAGTAAATGGATGTCCTCATTTCGTTCGCGCAATGGTGGCAAAGTAATTTCAACGGTAGTCAGACGATAGTATAAATCCTCACGGAATTTTCCTTTTTCGATGGCATTGAATAAATTGACATTGGTTGCAGCAACGATTCTCACATTTGTTTTCTGAACCTGCGAGGAACCTACTTTTATGAATTCTCCGTTTTCAAGAACACGAAGTAATCTCACCTGAGTTGTTAATGGAAGTTCACCAACTTCATCCAGGAAAATTGTTCCACCGTCAGCCACTTCAAAATAACCTTCACGTGTGCTTGTTGCACCTGTAAAAGCTCCTTTTTCGTGACCAAAAAGCTCACTGTCAATTGTTCCTTCCGGAATTGCCCCACAGTTTACGGCAATATATTTACCATGCTTTCTATGTGAAAGGGAATGAATTATCCTTGGAATATTTTCTTTACCAACACCACTTTCCCCGGTTACCATTACCGAAATATCAGTAGGAGCAACCTGAATGGCTTTTTCAATTGCGCGGTTTAATTTTGGGTCATTTCCAATAATCTCAAAACGTTGTTTTATTGCCTGAACTGTCTCCATTTATATTTTTGTTTAAAGTTTTTTTGGTTTCAGGTTTCATGTCACAGGGAAAACCTGAAACTTGAAACCTGAAACTTGAAACTATAATTTTTAATTCATGCTGCTTAATCCAACAGCTTCTCCCTTAAGGGTTCCACTGGTGCAGCTTGTGATTTTTACGTTTACAAAATCCCCAATTTTATAATTCTCCTTCGGGAAAACCACTGTGATGCTTTGTGAGTTTCTTCCTGAAAATTCTTCTGTTGATTTTTTAGAAACTTTCTCTACCAAAACTTCTACAACCTGACCCACAAATTCTTCAGAACGGAACCAGGCATGTTTTTGCTGCAGATCGACAATTTCCTGTAGTCTTCTTGCTTTGGTTTCTTCCGGAACATCGTCGTCCATTTTTCTTCCGGCCAGT
>JBDTNT010000422.1:0-5379 GCA_039933615.1 Flavobacterium sp.
ACAGCTGCATTTCCAATATCAGACGGAAGGCCTTGTCTGCCTACAGGCGTAATATAAGCTTAAATTTCAGCGAATGCTATCTCATTTGTGTTTTGCAGATACTTCCCTGTGGATTTCATCTAGAGTTAAGCAGGATTGCTGCTTTAATTTTACTCTTTTGCGGACAATTTTATAAAAATAGAAAAGCGCCATAAAGCAAAAAACCTGCAAATCATTGAATTTGCAGGTTTTATACATTTTTTGTATTCTTGTAGCTGAACTATTTTTATAGATTAAGCTCTGATAATTTTAGATCTGACTATCTGTTTCCGCTGGAAGCAGTAATTTTTCCTAATTGAAGTCTGAAATCTGGTTTCTTAGGGTTGGAAATATCAATGAATGTTTCTTTGTTTTCACTTTGCGCGTGAACATTAAAGAAAACGCTGTTTCCGTACCAATTCTCTAAATCTTCGTTGTTGGAATTGTTTTCTGTAAATATATTTCCATTACATTGGTTAAAATACATTTCTTCAAATTTTATCTTTTTAAGGTTGGTATCATTGATTACAGTATTACTGTCTAATAATACAGCAGGATTAAATCCGGAGATTACGCTGCGTTTCATTTCAAGTGAAGCAGTTTCTCCAACATATATAGCCTCTTTTACTAAGCCAGACTGAATATCAGCTTTGATGTTCTCACTGTCATTAAGCATAGTGATATTGGAAGCTACTACTAAAGTACCTTTCTTAGTAAAATCAGTTTCGTTTTTCTTTTCGTATGTTTTTACTTCCAGGCAACGAGATCCGTCTTTGTTACTTGACAAGTAAGAAGATCTTACAGCAATTGAGTTATACAAACGGCATTGTACCCCCTGAGTTAGTTTAAAATCATCGTTGATTGATTTATAAGAAACCAATTTAGATGCGTCTACATCTCCTCCATAGAATGCAAATGAATCACCACCGGAGTAGCTCACCATTATATTCTCTAAAATTGTTTTGTTTCCGACACCAGCTATAGTCAATCCATTAAAAGTATCAGCACCTTTAACTTTTTTTCCTGCAAATTCGATTCTCACAAATCTTAATATTCCTGAATTACTGGCAATCTTATCACCACCGTAAGTAGTAAGTGCAGGTTCAAGGTCCAGATTATAAGAACCAATATTTCCAAATTTATTGATAGGAGCCTCGCCCAAAATTACGACACCACCCCAATCTCCTGCTTTTTTTACGCTGCGGTTGGAAGTAAAAACAATTGGATCAGTCTCTAAACCGTCAGCAATTATTTGGGCTCCTTTTGTAACTACCAGTGTTCCTTTGGTTTCGAAATCACCGATGATTAATGTTCCCGGTTCAATTGTTAAAACTGCATTGTCAGTAACATATACATTTCCTTGTAAAACGTATGTATTCCTTTTTAGCAATTTAGTATTAACAGAAATTTTCCCGGCTAAAATTTGGTTTGCTTCTCCATATTCTACTTTATGAGGCTTAAATTCGGTCCAGTTATTCAACCAGTTATCGTAACCAATTATTCCTTTCTCTTGTTGCGCATTGACACCAGTAACTGTTAAAAGAACGCAGATTAGTTGAGTAATTTTTTTCATGACAAGGTGGTATTTAATTAATGTTTGATTTGGGTATGCATTTGTGAAAATGTAAAAATTAATTTCAGGTTTTTTTGAAACACCTTAGAATAAATTAAGTACATTTTTTTATTAGTTTGCTCTTTCTGCAAATGCTGTAGTGTGAATAGGGCTACAAAAGCATTTAAAAAAAAGTTGAAAAGTATCGTATTACATTCGGGTAGCATCGTTAAACTCGTGTAATGACTTCAAAGTACTTTCGTAAAATAAAATGGCACCAATCAGGTTTGCTTTATCGGAATAAGGCATCATTTTACTTTGAAATTCTACTGTTGTCTCTAAGTATTCTGACGTACCAACTGCCTGGCCATCTAAAAGCGCTACGTTTTCAGTATTGCTTGGAATACCTAGGTCTGCCATTGTCACGCCTGGTCTGGCAACTAATGCGATGTATGGTAATGTTTTTACCAGAACTTTAATACGCTCAATATATAATTCCAGCAGTTCTCCTTTTTGCATACCGGTTAATTCTTTTTGTTCGTGGTACTTACGAATTAAGGCAGTTGTGCTGATAATACTTTTTGGGGCGCTTTTAGATTGAGCAGAAACGCTAGCAGCTGTTACTATAAAAAAAACACTGGCTATAATAATTTTAATTTTCATAATTTTTATTAATTTGGGGAAGGTATAAAACAAAAATATGTTAAATTAAATGATGGTGCAACCTTCTTGATATCTTTTTTTTAAGAATATTATTTTTATCAGATAATCTCTGTAATATGTTTTACGGACGCTAAAATTTATCACTATTATACTACAGGAATGTTTTTTTGTTTACTATATATCTGACAGATAACATTAATTTTTTATCGGATAATGAATCGGAAAGAAAAGACTAAGAGTATAACCCGCTGGGTTTAGTTAAAAAATCAGATATTTTGACGCGGATTAGACCGATTCGTTATCAAGAAGACGCGGACAAAAAAGGATTTTTTTAGATTCTATAATTTAAAATCAGTATAAATCCGCGTTTTTGCGGTAGCAAATGGGGGTCATCTGCGTTCTAAATTAGATACGTTGCATTTTAAAAATAGAATTGCACCCAACAGGTTAAGAGTATATTATTCCTAAAATAAATAAATTCCAAATCGTCAAATTCTTTAATAAATGGTTCGAATTCTGTACCATCAGGTTCATTATAAAAAAGTAAAGCCTGAGAATAGAGATTCTCAGGCTTTTTTTATACTTCGAAAATTATTTTTGTTCTATTAAGGCACTATACATAGTTTAACTTTCCCCGATTTTTGTCAGCACATTCAACTCAAAACCACTAACCACATTGATGTTGTGATTTTTATTTATTCAGGTCAAATTGTTTAAAGCTAACAGATGCTATTGAGCATCCCAAGCTGCACTGGCATAATAAATAGAACTTGTTACCGGAGCTTTCCAGTACTCCTGACTGCCACCACGGAAAGTGTGGAGACTTACTGCATTAATATTTCGTTTAGAATCGTTAGTCACCCAACGAATTGTTTGATTCAATATCTCCGTACCATTTACATAATATTTAACGTATCCGTTAGTACTTGATCCCGTATTTAACTTAACAGATATTTGACAGTTGTATGTGACTCCTTCTTGTATGAAATACTTTTTCCCAAAATCATTACCAAATTGTCCCGGCTGATCTTTATAATAAACGTAAGGCTGGAGATACGCTCCGCTTCCTTTGACGCTGTCTGATCCATTCGGACAATACCACATAAATCGGGCACTGCCGCCATTGCCATCCCATCCCGGGTCACCACCGGTATTCTGATCACCAATTAGTATCCCATATCCGCATTTACCGCCTCTGCTCCAATAAAATCCGGAATTAAATTTCATTGTAAACCAAACGGTGTAAACGCCCGTTGACGAAACACCATACGATGTACATAAACCACCAGGACACGACAGCGTGTTTGTTTGCAATGTGATCGTTCTGGCTCCGGTACCACCACCCTTTAACGTGGAATTGTCTTTTAACGCGGCAGTAGCCGAGACGGCTTCTTTGTTAGCAGCTTGTGGCACATCTAAATCTTGTTCCTTTTCGCAGGAATTAAATACTAATGCTATAATGAATAGCAAACTGGTTAATTTTAAGGATTTTTTCATTTTTTAAATTTAATGGTTAGTAAATAATTAATAGTTAGTAAATAGTAATAGTAGATAGTGACTGCATGATTTGATACTGAAACAGATATTTTTTCCAATTCTCAAAAGCGGTATCAATGGATACGCAAATAAAACAACATTTTTATTTTATATGTTTCGTGCAATTTCCTGAACACTGCAAACCGTTCGTTCCGCAGTTAGTAATTGACGATGTAAAGTTGATTAATAATAAGTGGTATGGGGAGTAATAAAGTACGTTTTTACGTACGCAAAAATCCGGTTTATGTGATTTGTATGTATTTTTTCAGATTTTAAAAACAATCGAATAAAAAAAATAGAAGAAATACACAACATTCAGATAATTAAGAGTTTAACATATGATATCTTAAATTAGAATATAGGCAAAATGGATTCAAAGTTGAACGGTTGTAAACTATTCTGCTACAAACTCAAAGTGAACTATATCGAAATATAGATGGGTAATTTTCATCTATTTGTAATTTTTCGATTATTAACTGTCATTTTTTAGGAATTTACAATAACACTCTCCCTATTAGATTTTTAGCTTACTGGGAATTGTATAACTTCTGGCTGAAATTAAGTACTTCTTAGTTCATCCTCATTTGTACCTTTATTGGAAAGTTAAAATATTTATAATTATAAAAAATAAGTTATGGCAGAAATTAAAATTGAGAAAAAGAAGCCGATATGGCCGTGGGTTATAGTAGTCCTGTTAATCTCAGCAATTATATACTTCATCTTTTTCAGAGATGACCAGGCGCAAGTAGAACGCAGAGTAGAAATTGAAAACAGTACAAGTGTAGATTCCACGACAAATTAAGTAGGAAAGTGGCAGGAATATTAACTTTTCAGCTTATATGGAAATTTTGTCAGTAATAAATATCTGCAGAAGCTGAGACAAGGTTTACGAATATGCTTTCGTGAATTTATCTGTTGCGATACATGGAAGACCAAATAACAAGCTGGTGTTTCCTGCAATTAGACTTAGAGAACAAATAAATTAAAATATTAAAAAAAGAATGTATGGAAAATAAAGATAGAAATTTATACAGACTGGACGAACTTTCTGATTATAAAATTGCTTCAAACTATTCTGACGTAAGAGGATGGAAAATAGTAGATGCTGAAAACCGCACTATAGGTACAATTGATAATCTCTGGGTTAATAAAGACATGCAGCGCGTTGTTTATCTGGATGTAAATGTAGATAAAGGATTAATAGATGACAGCCGAAATGAGGTGCATGATGCTATAGCCAACGACAACGGAAATGAGTTTATATATAAGGATGGAGACAGCCATATCATCATACCCATTGGATCTGTCAGCATAAATAAAGACACGAAAATTGTCATGGCTAACAGTATAGGCTATAATACATTTAGAAAAACAAGCAGATACAACCAGCAGCAAAATTTTGACAGGAACTATGAAAGAAGAGTAATGGAGTCCTACTATCCTGATAAGGAGTCCCGCTTCGGTTCTGACAGCGATGATGATACTTTTTACAACCGCAGAGAATTTGACGGTCACTAATATTTGCTCATTGGGATATTTTATAGCAGGAAACCAACACATTATAAGAATGGATTAAAAGATCAAACGTTTAAGAATGTTTGATCTTTTTT
>JBDTNT010000423.1:0-17331 GCA_039933615.1 Flavobacterium sp.
TAACCTCTTCAATTGTCATAGTCGTAAGTGTATAATTTGTATATACAAATGTATATGTTTTTAATAGTTGTATATACAACTGTCATGTTAATTTTAAGTTAATTTCTATTAGTGCTTGATTTTTAGGTATTTTCAACTTTTAAAAGTAAAAATAAAAGTACAATATTTTTCATGTTTAAAATATTGATTTTATGTGAATTAACTATTTTTTAAAATAGAAAATAGTCATTTTTAAACAAAAAATAAACCCGACAGTTTTTTAAAATCTGTCGGGTTTACAATAGGTTGTAAGAATAAAATCTAATGAGGAAGTTTGTCTTTTAGTAATCCATAGACCCAGGTTCCTGCAATTGCACTTACCAAAGTAACAACGATTACGGTAACACCGGTACCAATTTGCGCAAAAAGAGGACCGGGGCAGGCACCTGTAATGGCCCATCCGAAACCAAAAAGTAATCCGCCATAAATTTGTCCTTTACTGAATGTTTTAGGCTGGATTTCGATTTTTTCTCCCTGAATAGTTTTGATATCAAATTTTTTAATCAGCCATATGGATATGATTCCGACTACGACTGCGCTTCCGATTACGCCGTACATAAAGAAAGATTGTAATTGAAACATTTCCTGAATACGGTACCAGCTGATGATTTCTGCTTTTACAAATACAATTCCAAAGACGATTCCAACGATTAGATATTTCAGATTGGCAAATCCTGAATCTTTCAATTGGCTTCCGTTGATTCCTTCTGTGTCTGTATTTTTATTTTCTAAATTTGAATTTGTCATTTTTAAAATATTAAAGTGAAAGAATATAAGGTAAAATCAAATTGGCCATTATAAAACCACCAATCATAAAACAGATCGTGGCAACCAAAGAAGGCCATTGTAAATTTGAAATTCCCATAATCGCATGTCCGCTGGTACAGCCTCCCGCATAGCGCGTTCCGAAACCAACTAAAAATCCGCCAGCCACAATCATGATAAATCCGCGAAGTGTAAATAAACTTTCCCAGGAAAAGAGCTGTACAGGCAACAAACCGGAATGATCTGTTATCCCATAAGTCGCCAATTGCTCTGAAAGTTGGGCATTGATTTCAATCGCGTTTGGATTTGATAAAAAAGCAGTCGCAATGACTCCGCCCAAAAATATTCCCAAAACGAAGAACAGGTTCCAGCTTTCTTTTTTCCAGTCATACTTAAAAAAAGAAATATTAGCCGGAATACACATCGCACAAATATGTCGCAATGACGAACTGATTCCGAATGATTTATTTCCTATGATTAATAAGATAGGAACAGTTAGGCCAATTAATGGACCTGAAATGTACCAAGGCCAAGGTTGTTTTATGATTTCGAGCATAATTTTTTTAGGTTCAGAGTTGCAAAGGCTGATGTCTTTGCAATTTTTATTACTATTTTTTCTTTAGGTTCGTATTTTCAGAGTTACAAAGGCAAAAAACTTGGAGCTTTAGCAACTTAGAATCTTAATATTTTATTTTAATCTGTGTTGAAAAAATCTTTTACTTGAAAATTTATAAAACTCTAACGAAATCACTTTCAGTACATGTTATGCAAAATTTTAATCCGCAACTTTTAAATTTTCCTGCAATATTATAAAAAGCAATTGTTGTTCTTAACATTAATAATATGCAAATTCCGGAACTAATTTCATCAGCAAAGAAAGCAGATTCGGCTTCTTTTTTATAAATAGTTGAAAATCCCCTGCCTCTGCCAATCTCAATCACGTTTCTTGAATCCGAAATCCATTCGCCATCTTCTTTTGTATAATTTTCACATATATAAATTATGCTGTCCCAACCATTATCTAAATCATAATATAAACATAAAGCTTCAGTATTCTCATTAATGGAACTTTTTATACATTCTTCAATTTTTTCTTCAATTTTCCTTTCATAACTACTTAAATTTACAGTCATTATTCGGGTTATTAATTCCTGTCCCAGAGTTAGTTTTGCTGCAACAGTTAGAGCAAAATTTTCAGCATTTTCAATTTCTCCTTTTTCGATAAATTGTACACAGGTTTCCCAATGTTTGTAATATTTTTGCATCATTTTTAAATATTATAAGTTTACCAATATTAAGAGGTTTAAAGATTTTAAGTTGTGAAGGTTCTGATTTATAAAGTGACAAAGACAAAAACCTTTTTTACTTTGTACCTCTGAACCTTTGTTTCTTTATTTCAATACTTTGCTTTGACAGACAAAATCAGATTTTGGGATTTCAGTTTTTGAAATTGCTCCAAAACCGCCTTCAACTTCAGAAAAATTTCTAAAACCGCGCGCCTGCAAAATAGAAGCCGCAATCATACTGCGGTATCCTCCGGCGCAATGCAGGTAAAAATGTTCGTTTGGATTAATATCTTTAACCCAGTCATTAATATAAGCAAGCGGTTTGCTGTAGGCATCGTCAATATGCTCAGCAGCATATTCGGTTTCTTTACGAATGTCGATTACTTTGTCTTTTTCAATCTTAAATTCGTTTGCAAATTGCTGAGCAGTAATTCGGTTAACGGTATCAATTTCAAAACCGGCTTTTTTCCAGGCTTCAAAACCACCTTCAAGATGACCGATTATGGCGTCAAAACCAACACGACTTAAACGCGTAACGGTTTCTTCTTCCAAACCAATTTCTGTAACCAATATAATAGGCTGTTTTACATTAGCAATTAAAGTTCCAACCCACGGCGCAAAATCGCCATTGATTCCAATATTAATAGACTGTGGAATAAATCCTTTGCTAAAATCAGCGGCACTTCTGGTATCGAGGATCAAAGCACCGGTTTCTTCTGCAACAGCCTCAAATTCTTTTACATTTATCTCTTTTAGTCCGTTGTGCAAAACAGACTCAAAACTTTCGTAACCTTTTTTATTCATAGCCACATTCATACTAAAATAAGCAGGTGGAGGCAATAATCCGTCGGTTACTTCGGTAATGAATTCAGCTTCAGTCATATCGGCACGCAAAGCATAATTAGTCGTTTTTTGATTTCCGATAGTCGAAACGGTTTCTTTACTCATGTTTTTTCCACAGGCACTTCCGGCTCCGTGTGCAGGATAAACGATAACGTCATCTGCCAGAGTCATGATTTTATCTCTTAGTGAATGAAATAAAATCCCGGCTAATTCATCTTGCGTCATCCCGGCAGCTTTTTGTGCTAAATCCGGTCTTCCCACATCACCAATAAATAAAGTGTCTCCGGAGAAAATCGCATGGTCTTTCCCATTTGCATCAATCAATAAATACGTCGTGCTTTCCATGGTGTGACCCGGAGTATGCAACGCTTTTATAGTGATATTTCCGATTTTGAATTCTTGTCCGTCTTTTGCAGAAATGCAGTCAAATTCACAGGCAGCATTTGGTCCGTAAACAATCGGCGCTTGCGTTTCTTTGCTAAGGTCTACATGGCCTGAGACAAAATCAGCGTGGAAATGGGTTTCAAAAATATATTTTAATTTGACTCCGTCGCGTTCTAAACGATCTAAATAAGGCTGGATTTCTCTTAAAGGGTCAATAATGGCGGCTTCACCGTCTGAAGTTATATAATAAGCACCCTGCGCAAGGCATCCGGTGTAAATTTGTTCAATTTTCATGATTTGGGAATCTAAATAATGGTGTACAAAGATAACTCTGTTTTTCTAAAGAATAAGTGACTAATGTTACAGAAATTCATTTTTGAAATAAAAAAGGGAATTTTACGCTGTAAGTGCCGTAAGTTCATTTAAGACAATCCGCAATCCGCATTAAGCTTACATGTACTTCCATTACTTATATGGTAGAAAAATAGAAAGGCATTTAAATAAAATTAAGTTTCACTACCAGGACTTCTACTTGGCTCAGTCTGATAAAATGCAAAACGAAAATCAACTTAAATAACTGATATGGTAGAAAAAAATCTGCGTAATTTTACAACACTACAAAAAATATTTATTATGAATACAAAAGACTTATTGGATCAGATTGCTTTTATAAAAGAAATTGATAAAGTAAAATACATTCAGCGGAAAACGAAGCTGTTTAACAGTGACCGAAATGAAAACGATGCCGAACACAGCTGGCATCTGGCTCTTATGGCGATTGTCCTGGCCGAACATTCCAATGAGCCTATTGATGTACTGAAAGTGGTAAAAATGGTTTTGATACATGATATTGTAGAAATCGACGCCGGAGATATTTTTATTTATGATACACAAAAAAATCATGATAATACCGACGAAGAACGATTGGCGGCAAATCGTATCTTCGGTTTATTGCCCAAAAAACAAGCCGATGACATGATTGCCATTTGGGAAGAATTCGAAGCAGGCGAAACCAACGAAGCAAAATTCGCAAAATCGATGGACAGGCTTGAACCTTTATTGCAAAATACTTCTAATAACGGAGGCACCTGGAAAGAGTTTGGAGTGCCTTATAATAAGGTATACGAAAAAAAGAGTGTTATAAAAGAAGGTTCACAGACGATATGGAATTATGCGGAAGGATTGATAAATGAAAGTGTCGAAAAAGGGATTTTGAAGAAATAGTTTTAAGTTATACACACAATCGTGTCATTTCGACGAAGGAGAAATCACACCAGAAACTCCGCAAACAAAATCTTCAATCTTTGTCGAATCCCGCTTGCGATTTCTCCTTCGTCGAAATGACAAACTTTGGTACAATTGCTGTAAAAAATAAGTGTTGATTTTACTTTTTAAAATTGTTGAAAAGTTTAACAAATACAAACGGATAAACTTTTTTTATTGGTCGGAAATTCGGGTTTTAATGGGTAAATTTGTGAGACTTCATAATTAAAATACCACTCATGGAAGAAATGCTTTTTTATGACCGAATGCAATTCGCTTTCACAATTACCTTTCATTATCTTTTTCCACAGCTTACAATGGGTCTTTCGCTGATCATTGTTTATTTCAAATGGAAATATTTAAAAACCAAAGACGAACAATACAATCACGCCACGCATTTTTGGATGAAAATATTCGCCTTAAATTTCGCAATGGGCGTTGTAACCGGAATTCCGATGGAATTTCAGTTCGGAACCAACTGGGCTAAATTCTCCGAATTGACGGGAGGAATTATCGGTCAGACACTGGCGATGGAAGGGATGTTTTCGTTTTTCTTAGAATCTTCTTTTTTAGGTATATTTTTATTTGGAGAAAAAATCCTCGGACATAAATGGCATTTCGTCACCGGATTACTGATTTGTATCGGTTCCTGGGCAAGCGGATTTTTAATTATAGCCACACACTCGTGGATGCAGAATCCTGTTGGTTATGAAATCCTTGAGAACGGAAAATTTGTATTGAATAATTTTCAGGCTTTATTTTTAAATCCTTGGCTTTGGCCTTCTTATCTGCACAATCAGGCAGCGTCTTTGGTTACAAGTTCGTTTGTTGTGGCCGGAATTGGGGCTTTTTATATCTTAAGTCACAAGAATGTTTCTTTTGGGAGATTATTTTTGAAAACCGGAGTTATTTTCGGATTGATTTCCAGCATTATTGTAGCGGTTCCAACGGGAGATTTACTGGCCAAAAACGTAGTAAAATACCAGCCCGTGACTTTTGCCGGAATGGAAGGGATTTTCCATACCGAAAAAGAAGGCTCTGAAATTGTCCTGATTGGCCAGCCCGATGTAAAAGACAAAAAACTGGACAATAAAATTGCGGTTCCCAATATCCTGAGTTTCCTGACTTACGGAAGCTGGCATGAGGAAATAAAAGGTTTGGATCAGTTTGAAGAAGATGTGCATCCGACCAATATTTCGGGACTTTATTACGCGTACCATATTATGGTCGGATTGGGGACTTTGTTTATTGGTTTGATGGTTCTTTCCCTTTTTCAGCTTCTCCGGGGGAAATTGTACGAGACCAAATGGATTTTATGGTCGCTGCTTTTTATGATGCCATTTCCGTATATCGCCAATACGACAGGGTGGTACACCGCCGAATTAGGCAGGCAGCCGTGGCTGGTTTATAATTTACTGCGAACTTCAGCAGGTGCTTCGCCAACCGTTTCTTCCGGAAATACCTTATTTACTTTACTGGGTTTTATCGGATTGTATCTTTTACTCGGAATGCTGTTTTTATTGTTGATTGGAAAAATCATCCATAAAGGACCTCGTCATGTAGAAATATCAACAGAAAAAATATAATTATGGAATTTTTTTGGTACATAGTTTTAATGGGAATTCTGGCCGTTTATATTGTTTTAGACGGTTATGATTTCGGAGCGGGAATTATTCATTTATTCTTTGCCAAAACAGAAAAAGATAAAAAAGCAATTACAAGCGCCATCGGTCCGTTTTGGGATGCGAATGAGGTTTGGATTATTGCTGCAGGCGGGGTTTTGTTTTTTGCTTTCCCGACTTTATACGCTTCTTCTTTCAGCGGGTTTTATCTGCCTTTGATTATGATTTTATGGTTGTTGATTTTTCGCGCCATCGGATTGGAAATGCGCGGACAGGTACACCACCCAATGTGGGAAACAATCTGGGATAAAGCGTTCGGAATCGCCAGTTTACTTCTGGCTTTGTTCTTCGGAATTGCGTTGGGAAATATTGTTCGCGGTGTTAATTTAGGAATGGTGACCAATGGTGTTTCTACTCAGGAAGCGCACTATTTCTTTTTACCTTTGTGGAATCCGACTTTTAGTCCACAGGCGAATGAATTGGGGATTATCGATTGGTTTACCTTATTTCTTGGAATTGTGAGTGTTGTGGCGTTAACGATTCACGGTGCCAATTGGATTATTTATAAAACCAATTCATCATTAAATACACAACTTAAAAACGTTGTTTTTAAACTTAATATCGTCTTGCTGATTCTGGTTTTTATTTCATTGCAAATCTGGCATTTTATCGAGCCGAGACCTTTTCATAATTTTGTTGAAAATCCGATTCTTTGGTTTTTTCCTGTAATGACTTTTGTCGGCATTTTGGGATTATTCAAAGTGCGATCGTTCAAAAAAGACGGGCAGGCTTTTATATTCTCAACTTTGTTTTTAGTTGGTGGATTTGCTTCGACAGCGGTTTCTATTTTTCCTAATGTTTTACCTTCAACCAACAAAGTAAATCCTTCATTAACCATTTATAATACTGCCGCCGGCGAATATGGATTGTCTATAGGAATGAGCTGGTTTTTTGTTGCTTTGTTTTTGGTGATTGTTTATTTTATTATTCAGTATCGCGTTTTTAGCGGGAAAATGGATGATGTGGGATATGGGGAACATTGATTTTTAATTTTGCAGATTTAATTTGTTAAGTATAAAAATGTAAAATGTATCTTACAAAAAAAAAGACCTGTATTTTACCAAGTCTATAGTTTTTTCAAGAATTTTAAATATCTTTGAATTATGAGCAAAACAACAAAACCAAAACATATCGGTAGAAATATTAGCCGAATCAGAGAGCTTAGAGGAATGAAACAAGAAGCGCTTGCAGAAGCAATTGGCGTAAGTCAGCAAACTGTTTCCGGAATTGAAGGAAATGAAGAAGTTGATACTAAAAGACTTGTAGAAATAGCAAAAGTTCTTGGAGTTACAGTAGAGGCGATTGAAAACTTTTCGGAAGAATCAGTTTTTAATTTTTTTAATAACTTTTACGACAATAGTGTCAGTAATAGCAATGGTCAGGGTGCATCTAGTCCTATTTTTAATTTCAATCCTTTAGATAAAATGGTCGAACTTTACGAACGTTTGGTTCTGGCTGAAAAAGAAGTAGCTAATGCAGAAAAAGAAAAAGTAAAATATCTTGAAAAACTTTTGAATAAATAGAAAAACAAAGGACTTTAAGTTCACGCGAATTTGCGTTAGGGATAGAAGCGACATCCTTTTTCTTGCTTCTTTAGCAAGGAAAAGATTTAGCGGATAGCCCGGCCGAAGGGAACGCCCAAAATATCAAAATCCGTTTACTCCTCTATGAATAAACGGATTTTTTAGTTTCATCTACAAGTAAAACTAAATTAAAAAATCTGCTCCCGATAGCTATCGGGACTGCGATAACCAAAAATGCATTAAAACAAAACCTCTTTAGCAATAATATAAAATCCCATTATCAAAACAAACCATCCAAAGATTGGTTTAAGTCTGGCGCCGTCAATTTTTTTAGAAAGCTGACTTCCGATCATCATTCCTAAGAGCGCCATTGCGGAAACACTTAGTAAAAACGGATAATTTATGGGAGTTCCGATGTATAAATCGCCTCCAAAACCTATAGAGGAATTAATGGCGATGATTAATAATGAAGTCCCAACGGCTTGTTTCATGGGTAAATTGGCGAAAAAAAGCAGTGCAGGAATGATTAAAAATCCTCCACCGGCACCCAGAAATCCGGTGATGATTCCGACTACAAATCCAATTAGGCTTAATTGAAGGTAATTGGTTTCGGCTCCTTTTATTTCGGGTTTGTTTTTTCGGATCATCGAAATGGCAGCCGTAATCATCAAAACCGAAAAGATAATCATAATCAGAAAATCTTTTGAAACGGTATAGGAAGCCACAGAAAAAAGTGTTGCCGCAATTTGAGGAAATATAACTTCACGGATAATCAGAATCGAAATAACAGAGGGAATGGCAAAATAAAAAGCTGATTTCAGTTTTAGATTTCCCATTTTGTAATGGCTGTAACTTCCGGATAAAGCCGTTAAACCAACGATAAATAAGGAATAGGAAGTTGCCTGATCCGGATTTACGCGAAACAAATAAACCAGAATCGGAATAGTCAGAATTGATCCGCCTCCTCCAATTAAGCCAAGTGAAATTCCTATGATAATCGAAGCGAAATAACCGAAATATTCCATTACTAGTATTTTTTAAGCAAAGGTGCTTCGTTCAATAGAAATCTACAGTAACATTTATCACATAAGTGAGGTTTTATTTTTTTTGCCACAGATTTAAAAATTACCGCTTTAATTTTCGTTACTACTTGCATTTCCTTTTGCTGAAAAAAATATTTTAATCTGTAGCATTAATTTTTATTTCAAAAGTTCAATCTGGTTTCGGTTGAGTTTGACCAAACCGCGCTGTTCCATTTTTTTTAGTAATCTCGAAATTACTTCCCTGGAGGTATTGAGTTCTGTTGCTATTTCCTGATGTGATAATTTAACTTCATTGCAGCCACAGGCATCAGAATGTCTTTTGAGGTAAAACTCCAGACGTTCATCCATAGAGCGGAAAGCGATATTATCAACGACTTCGAGGATTTCTTCAAAACGGCTTCTGTAAGTTTCAATTACGAATTCGTACCAGGAACGGTGTTCCATCATCCATTTGTCCATCATTTGAAGGGGAATCATCATTACGGAAACATCTTCGACTACTTTGGCCATAATCTGGCTTTTTTCGCTTTTGGCGGTACAGATCATCGAAATGGCACAGGCTTGTCCGGGTTGTAAATAATACATTAGAAATTCTCCGCCATCTTCGCCTTCGCGGTAAATTTTGATTCTTCCTTTGGTGATTAAAACCGTGTTTTTGATGTATTGTCCTGTTCGCATTAAAATAGTACCTGCTTCAAAATCCTGCGGACTTGCATTTTCTTCAATAGTTGCAATGAGTTCGGAGGAGAAATTGGGGAATAAACTTTTTAATGGATTTTGCATGGGTTTGTTTTTTTAACACATAGGAACATAGTTTTTAATACTGAGTAAAAGGCGTTTCACTTTCCATTAAAACATATAGCTATGCGAAATAATGTATTATCTGTTTTAAACTTTTATTGAAAATTCAAACCTATATTCTATGTGTTTAAATTTTATTTTTATTATCAAAAAGAGTTCAAAAACTATAATTCTTTACAAAGATAACAGTTTGTAATGGTATAAATTATCAGAAAACTATTTTAAGATACAATTTCTTCAAATGAAAAAATCCTATTTTCTATCGATTTTATAGACTGTATTTTTGAAAATAGTGAGTAAATTTGTAATTAACTGATTATAATCCTTTCTCTAAAACGTTTTCTGAGAATAATAATCGAAATCGCATTTGGCACGTTTTTAATTAATAGAAACGTCGTAATTTTACAAAAAACACATTTATTATGAATTTATCACAAGAAGATTGGGTTGCCCAGCTAACTGCTGACGAGAATGCAGTTATACTTGACGTAAGAACTGAAGACGAATTTAATGACGGTTATATCGAAAATGCCATTAACATTGATATTAATAAAGGACAAGGTTTTATTTACGAAATCGAAGAGTTAGATAAAAATAAAAATTATTACGTGTACTGCCGTTCAGGAGCCAGAAGTGCCAAAGCATGTCAGGTTATGAATGAATTAGGGATAGAAAACGCCTATAATTTACTTGGCGGAATCCTTGATTGGGAAGGCGAAACCGTACAATAATAAAAAGAGAAAGAGGCATAAAAAGCCTCTTTTTTCTTTTAGAATGCTATTAATAACCAAACTTAAAAATTACCAGATTATGAGTTTAATACCGGAAGAATTTCAGATTAAAACCCTCATCAATCAAGATACCTATCTTGTAAATGGAGAATTAAAACAATGGACAGGGCAGACCACACCTGTTTTTTCTACAATTTCATCTACAGAAAAATACTCGCCAACTTTATTAGGTTCAATTCCATTTATGGGAGAAAAAGAAGCGCACGAAGTTGTTGATGCAGCTTACGAAGCCTATGATATGGGACAGGGCTTATGGCCGACTATGAAAGTGGCCGATCGTATCAAAAGCATGGAGAATTTCGTGAGACAGATGAAAGAAACCCGCGAAGAAGTGGTGAAATTTTTAATGTGGGAAATCGGTAAATCATTAGGGGATTCCCAAAAAGAATTTGACAGAACGGTTGAATACATCCATGATACGATTGACAGTTACAAAGAACTAAACGGACGCAGTTCGCATTTTGAAAAAGTACAAGGTGTAAACGCTATGATCCGTCGCGGGCCTCTTGGGGTTGTTTTATGTCTTGGACCGTACAACTATCCTTTAAATGAAACTTTTTCACTGTTGATTCCAGCTTTGATTATGGGAAATACAGTAATTTTTAAACCGGCTAAACATGGTGTTTTATGTATTTCACCTTTGTTGGAGGCTTTTAGAAGCAGTTTTCCAAAAGGGGTTATCAATATTGTATACGGAAGAGGCCGCGAAGTTGCTTCTCCTATAATGAAATCCGGAAAAATTGATGTCCTGGCCTTAATCGGAAACAGTAAATCTGCGATTGCTTTGCAGGATCAGCATCCAAATAAAAACAGACTGCGTTTGATTTTAGGTCTGGAAGCTAAAAACCCGGCGATAATTTTACCGGATGCCGATTTAGATCTGGCGATTCAGGAATGTATTGCGGGAACTTTATCCTTCAATGGTCAGCGTTGTACTGCTTTGAAAGTATTGTATGTGCATGAATCAATCAGGGAAGAATTCAACAGACGTTTCTCAGAAAAAGTAGACGGACTGGTATTTGGAAATCCATGGGAAAAAGGAGTTTCACTGACACCGCTTCCTGAAACAGAAAAACCGGCCTATATTCAGGGATTAATAGACGATGCAAAAGGCAAAGGTGCAGAAATCCTAAACGAAAAAGGAGGAAAACATACCGATAATTATATTTTTCCGGCCGTTTTATTTCCGGTAAACAAACAAATGCGTGTTTATCATGAAGAACAATTTGGTCCAGTAGTTCCGGTGATTTCTTTTAAAGATATCAAAGAACCACTAAAAGATATGGCCGAATCAAATTATGGGCAACAGGTGAGTTTATTCGGAAAAGATATCAAAACGCTGGCACCGCTTATTGATGCTTTGGTAAACCTGGTTTGCAGGGTAAACTTAAACAGTTCTTGTCAAAGAGGTCCGGATGCATTCCCTTTTACAGGGCGTAAAGATTCTGCTGTAGGTACTTTGAGTATCCCGGATGCATTGCGTTCCTTTTCAATTCGTACGTTCGTAGCTTCAAAAGATATCGACTATAATAATGAAATTCTGCAGGAATTGCTGAACAGCAAAGAATCAAATTTCATTAATACCGATTATATTTTGTAGTTTCAAGGTTATATATTAATTGTAGATCGCCGTCTTTTTCTCTTTTGAAAAAGGCGGTTTTTTATTTATAAATCATACTTTTGAACAAGTATGTAACAATATTATAAAGTATACCACTAATCTAACAGTAAATAACTAATCATCAATCAAAAAAACTATGAGAAAAAAAACACACCAATTATTATTGTTTGGGTTTCTGTTTTTAATGCAATATGGCTTTTCACAAGAGCTTTATATGCCAAGAAATATTAAACAAGCTTATGCCAACGGAACTCGTTCAATGGATGGAAAGCCGGGGAAAAAATACTGGCAAAATCATGGTAAGTACACTATCGATCTTACTGTAAATGCAGATACCAAAGTAGTCAGCGGAACAGAAACTATTGTTTATGAAAACAACAGTTCCGATACTTTGAGAAACTTACCAATTCGATTTGTAAACAATGTTCATAAACCATCTTCACCACGAAGCGGTGATGCTAGTGATGATTTTTTGAGTAACGGACTAACGATTACATCTCTTAAAATCGAAGGGGAAATTTATAAAGAAGATGGCAGAAAGTGGGGAACAGTTGGAAATATAAAAATGAATAAACCAATGCCCCCTCACAGCAAAATCACAATCAATATCGATTGGAATTATCCTTTGTCTAAGGAAAGCGGAAGAGAAGGGCAAATTGATAACAGTACATTTTTCGTAGCGTACAGCTATCCGAGAGTGACTGTTTTTGACGATTATAACCAATGGGACAGATTGCCTCATACTGATCGTCAGGAATTTTACAATGATTTTAATGATTATACGTATTCTGTAAAAGCACCAAAAAATTATGTGGTTTACGGAACCGGAGATTTATTGAATCCTGATGAGGTTTTGCAGCCTGAATTTTCTGCACGCCTGAAAAAATCTTATGTAACCGATGAAGTCCTTCATATTGCTAACGAAGAGGAAATGAAAACTGGTAAGGTGACCAAACAAAATGACTGGAATACCTGGAAGTTTGAAGCCAAAAATATCTCAGATGTATGTTTCGGATTGAGTGATCATTATTTATGGGATGCCAGCAGCGTGGTGGTAGATAAAAAAGCAAACCGTCGCGCCAGTGTTCAGGCAGCTTATGATGTAAAAGGAACTGATTTTGTAGTTTCTGTAAAAAACAATCAATATGCATTAGACTGGTTTTCGAACAATTGGCCGGGAGTTCCGTATCCTTTTTCTAAAATGACAGCTTTTCAGGGATTTGCCGATATGGAATATCCAATGATGTGTAATGATTCAGAAATGGGAGATCCTGTTTTTGCGCAGTTAGTACAGGATCACGAAGTAGCCCATACTTATTTTCCTTTTTACATGGGAATCAACGAAACACGCTATGCTTTTATGGATGAAGGCTGGGCAACTACTTTTGAGTACTTAATCGGAATTGCAGAACATGGAAAAGAAGCAGCAGATAATTTTTACAAGAAATTCAGGGTTGAACAATATATTAATGATAAGTCAACTGAAGAAGATCAGCCAATTATCTCGATGTCTACACAAGTTTCGGCTGCGGGTTATGGTAATAATTCATACGGGAAGGCTTCTCTTTCTTATATTGCTTTAAAAGACATGCTTGGTGATGATCTGTTCAAGAAATCACTGCATGCCTATATGGATACCTGGAATGGAAAACATCCAATTCCGTGGGATTATTTTAATTCGATGAATACTGCTTCAGGGAAGAACCTGAACTGGTTTTTTAATAATTGGTTTTTTACGAATAATTATATAGATCTTTCTGTGAAAAGTGCTGATGCCAAAACCGTTTTGGTAGAAAATGTGGGTGGTTTTGCCATTCCTTTTGATGTAAATATCGTCTATGCAGACGACACAAAAGAAACATTGCATCAGACACCTGCTGTTTGGCAAAAGAATGCGAAAGCTGCCACTATTGCTTTGAATGGAAAAAAACAAATCAAGCAGATAGCTGTTGATGGGGGGATTTTTATGGATGCCACACCGATTAATAATGTTTGGAAAAAATAATTAAAATTTTAAAAAAAGTCTCTTCTTAGAAGGGACTTTTTTTTTAAATTAGATTTTACTCTTTAAATAATTTGTTTTTCAAAACTTAAACTAATTTCAAAATGTCAGGAGAAGAAAATCTGCAAAAATTGCTTAAAAGTATGAAGCCGGAGCTGAATCAGGGCGAATTTGTTTTTTGTAAAATGGAAGAATTGGGTACTGTAAATCTGGAGGAAATCGAAATGTTATTCCGAGAAAAAGAAGCAATTACATTAATTCTGAAAAAAGAAACAGCCGATAAACTAAAGCTCGAATATTCCGTTATCATGTCCTGGATAACACTTTCAGTTCATTCCTCACTGGAAGCTGTGGGTTTGACAGCGGCATTTTCTAAGGCACTTTCTGAGAAAGGAATTAGCTGTAATGTTGTTGCCGCATTTTATCACGACCACATTTTTATCAATAAAATAGATGCCGAAAAAGCAATGGAAGTATTGAATAAATTTGCTGTAATTTAGATTTGAAGATAAAAACCGGACTAATTCAATTGAAAATTTATTATGGAAATCAGAGCAATTAAAGCTTCACAAACCTGGAAAATCAGACATGAGGTAATGTGGCCCGATCAGCCTTTTGAATTTGTGCAGCTCGCCGAGGATGATTCAGGATTGCATTTTGGTGTTTTTACAGAGGAAAAACTGGTTGCAATAGTTTCCTGTTTTATTGCTGATGATGAAATGCAATTTCGAAAATTAGCAACTTTAGAAGAATATCAGGGGAAAGGAATTGCTTCTCAATTATTGGATTTTATTTTAAAACTGGCAAAAGAAAAAGGCCTGAAAAAAGTCTGGTGTAATGCCAGAAGTGATAAAAAAGCGTTTTATGAGAAATTTGGAATGTCAGATACTCATAAAATTTTTACAAAAGCAGAAAAAAATTTCACGATAATGGAGATTTTATTTTAGAATAAGACTCGAAAAATAATAAACTGATTTTTTTAAATATTCAGTTTTTAAACCCTTGATTTTTAATTTGATATTTATTTACGTGGTCATTTTTTTATCAATTTCACAATCTCTTAGACCTTGCTTTTTCAGGCTTTGAGCATCAAATTTATACTTCTGAGGACAGAATAAAAAAAAGAAAACGTTTTCGTTTATTCCAACTTGTTAAGACTTTCTTATTTTATTTTTTTTATTCCAATCTTTTATTACTTTCGCACTCAAATGAGAAAGTTAATAGTCTTTTTAGTATTCATGAATTTCCTTCTGTTAGGCGGAGGGCAATATCTTAATGCTGAAAATCACCAAAACCCTCATCACAATCTTGAGAAAAGACACCGCGTAAAATTCACCAATCAGGATCAGGGCAATTCAGTAATTGAAGATGCCGATATAGAACTTGATGAAGAATATCTTGGTAATGACTCTCTTAAAGATGGACTTTTAAATAAATTTTTTGCAGCAAATCATAGCTTATTAGCTAATCTGTATCTGACATTCTCTCGTCAGATTGTTGCAAATTCGTATAGTCGTTTTGAATTTTTTGGTCCATCTTGTGGCCAGTCAAATCCTATTTATATTACTCAGAGAGTTTTAAGAATCTGATTCTTCTTATACATCGGTTACCAATAAGCGTGATCATGCATAAGTACGAATTGTATTTTTAAGATACTTTTTCATTCTGACGTTTCACGTTTTATTCTGGCGGCTGATTATATTTTCAGACCTGGGAAATTTCTGTTCCCAGCATTCATTCGCTTAATTTCCATTTATTATACCATGAAAAGAATTGTCGTGTTAACGGGCTTATATGCCTTGTTGTGCCTAACCAGTTGTACATCAAAAAAAGAAGAAAAAGAAGAAGCTGAAAAGTTTACAGTAACCAATCCTGTAAAAATTGACACTTCATTTATCAAACAATATGTTTCGCAGATAAAATCTGTACGAAACATCGAAATCCGTGCTCAGGAAAAAGGATTCCTGCAAAACATTTATGTTGATGAAGGCCAGTTTGTAAAAGCAGGTCAGTTATTGTTCAGAATTATGCCAAACATGTATCAGGCTGAGTTACTTAAAGCTCAGGCAGAACAAAAATCTGTAGAAATCGAGTTACAAAACTCTAAACTGCTTGCCGATAAAAACATTGTTTCAAAAAACGAATTGAGCGTAGCTCAGGCCAAGCTTCAATCTGCAAAAGCGGAAGTTGCTTTGGCAAAACTTCATTTGTCATTTACCGAAATCAGAGCTCCGTTTGACGGGACTATTGACAGGATTCCATTAAAATTAGGAAGTCTTATTGACGAAGGTGAATTACTGACAAGCCTTTCTGATAACAGTCAGATGTTTGCTTATTTCAATGTTTCAGAACCGGAATACCTGCAATATCAAACTGATATTAAAGACCGTGCTGATGCTAAAATTAGTTTGGTTTTAGCCAATGGCGAAACTTTTAAATACAAAGGAAACGTTGAAGTAATCGAAAGTGAATTTAACAATGAAACAGGAAATATTGCTTTCAGAGCGAGATTCCCTAACAGTGAAAAACTACTTAGAAACGGTGAAACAGGACAAGTCCAAATGCTTGTGCCTCTTAAAAATGCTATTGTAATCCCACAAAAAGCAACTTATGAAATCCAGGATAAAAAGTATGTTTTTGTTGTGGATAAAAACAATAAAGTAAGTTCAAAAGAAATCACGATTACAGGTGAAATCCCTGATTTATATGTAGTAAGCAGCGGACTTGCAGAAAATGATAAAATTTTACTTGAAGGAGTTCAGAAAGTAAAAGAAAATGACAAAATTCAATATGAGTTCTTATCTCCTAAAACGGTGATGAATCATTTACGCGTTAAAGCAGAATAGGTCTGATTGGTTTAATCATTAAAAAAATATAAAATGTTTAATAAATTTATTCAAAGACCTGTACTGTCGATAGTAATATCTTTAGTAATCGTCTTTTTGGGAATATTGTCGGTATTGAATTTACCAATTACCCAGTTCCCTTCGATTTCTCCTCCAATGGTAAACGTTACGGCGGATTACCCTGGTTCAAATGGAGAATTGATGATCAAATCGGTTGTTATTCCTTTGGAAAGAGCCTTAAATGGTGTTCCCGGAATGAAATACATGACTTCTGATGCAGGAAATGACGGTGAGGCAAGTATACAAGTTGTATTTAACTTAGGTACAGATCCAAACCAGGCTGCAATTAACGTTCAGAACCGTGTAGCTTCGGTTACTAATAAATTGCCGCCATTGGTAGTTAGAGAAGGTGTAAAGATTACGCGTGAGGTTCCGAGTATGC
>JBDTNT010000424.1:0-12147 GCA_039933615.1 Flavobacterium sp.
ATGTTGTCAAATAAGGTTCTTTCACCAAAAGACTTCGATATGTTTTCTACAGATAAGTAATTCACTTTCTAAATTATGAGTTATAAATTATTAAGTTATGAATGTTTTAGAAATCACAACTTTTTTGCAAAAGTAAACTATTATATTTCGATTTGCGAATTATTTATGGAGATAGGGATTCAATAAGGAAGTCAAATCAAAATAATGAATTTGTTGAGGAACATTCAGGATTGGTTTCCGAACCAAAGATTCATTAGTTAAATAAAAATGGATACCATCTTTGGTGGCGATACCTTCTATTTGATGAAAGGGAAGCTTAAGATCAATTTTTCTCTTGTTTCCGGTTGAGAAATTATGGTCTTTAAAGTCATATAAAAGATACAAAAAGGTTTTTCCCGTTTTGGAATAGCCACAAAGTACTACCTGTTTTTTTGATTCTACATAAGTGGCACCGGTTACCAAACCATCCGTGTCAATCGTTTCCTTGTATTGAGCAATCTGTTTTCCCGGCTGATTGGGTAAAACATAAATAGTGCTTTTAGATGAAGTCCATTGTTTGGAAAATAAATAAATGCTGTCCCGGATTACAATGAAAGCTTCACAGTCAAAATTGGTGGTGTTTCCTTTTTGGGGATTAAAATCCGTTTGGTCTGAATAGGAAAATGCAATCGTATCTATAATCGGATTTCCTTCCAAAAAAGATTTTTTTTCGATTTTTAAAATATGCAAATCAGTTCGGTTTCCCTTGAAATTATTTCCAAAATCTCCAATGTATAAATGAGTATTGTCCTGTGAAATTTCCTCCCAGTCCTGATTTATTACTTTGCCTAAAACTACTTTTTTTCTGATTTTTCCCAGAGAATCCAATCCGTATAGTCCTGTGTCGTGATCATCATTATGGGTCCATAACAAACCGTCAAAGGCAATTAATCCGGAAGTTTCTTTAATAGAATCACTCAATCGAATGGAATATTCGGGTTTTATCTTTAAAGATTCATACTGGCAGCTTCCGTCATTTAATATTGCAGTTGGATTGTAATTTTTAGAAAGCGGATCTGTACAGCCGGAAATTTGACCATAAGCGACTGATATTGTTAAAGTATAAAATAAAAGAAATTTTATCATTTCAGCTGTTTTTAGATTCAAATTGGTTAAAAGTAAAATTTAAAATAAATTGATTTTAAAATAACATCAAAAAATATAATTTAAATGTTATTTTGCACCATTCATTGCTTCGTCAGAATTTTATTCTAAAAGTAGTGAGCATAGTTCCTCCAAATATGAAAATTTCTCAAAAAATATCGCATTACCGCTTTTCCCGCTACTTCAAAATTTTGTTTGTCTGCTTAGATATTTTATTGTTAAATGTAGCAATAAATCTGTCAGCACTGGCGAGATTCGGAAGCCTGAAAGAACTCCTTTTAAAAGAAGAAAAAACGGTTGCCTTATTAATGAATTTAATATGGATTAGCTTATTGCTTCATAGAAATTCATATAGAATGATACGAATTGAGCGTATTGAATCCATACTGCGAAGAACAATTAATAAAGTAGTTATCCACGCTTCACTGGTAGCGATTTTTGTTGTTTTTTTGAAATACTCAGATATTTCAAGACTTCGATTGTTGTATTTTTATTTGTTTTTCTTTTTACTGATCATGATTTCCCGTTATCTTTTAATGAAGCTTCTAAAAGAAATCAGGGCCAATGGTTTTAATTTTAAAAAAATAATTATTGTTGGAGCCAATGATACCGGAGAAAGAATGCGAAAAATTCTGGCTAAAGATCTAACATACGGCTACCGGTTTTTAGGTTTTTTTGATGAAAAAGAAGCTATTTCCACTGACTTTCCAGGTTCCGTTTTAGGTGGATTTGATGGCATTGAAAGCTTTGTTATTCAGGAAAAAATTGATGAAATGTATGTCGCGCTCCATATTGATAAAATTGAAGTAATTAATAACCTCACGAAAATATGCGAACAGAATATGATTAGAATCAAGTTTATTCCTGATTTTCAATTGTATACAAAGTCGAGTAAAGTTGAGGTCACATTTTATGAAAACACACCTGTACTGATGTTTCGCCCGGAACCTTTAGAGTTTGCTTCAAACAGACTTATAAAAAAGGTTTTTGATATTTGTTTTTCCCTTGGTGTTATTTTATTGATTTTTCCATGGCTTTTGCCAATAGTTGCCCTCATTATTAAAATAGAATCCCGTGGGCCGGTGTTTTTTAAACAGGAACGTTCAGGGAGGGACAACCGGTCTTTTATGTGTCTTAAATTCAGAAGTATGTATGTCAATGATTTGGCACACAATAAACAAGCTGGAAAAGGCGATAGCAGGATTACCAAATTTGGTGCTTTTATACGCAAAACAAGTATCGACGAATTACCGCAGTTTTTTAATGTCTTCTGGGGAGATATGTCTGTTGTCGGACCGAGGCCGCATATGGTTAATCTGGCAAAAGAATATAGCGAATTGATAAACAATTATTTAGTGCGGCAATATGCGAAACCTGGAATTACAGGCTGGGCACAGGTTAATGGTTATCGTGGTGAAACTAAAGAACTTATCGATATGGAAAACAGAGTAGATTACGACATTTGGTATATCGAAAACTGGAGTTTACTTTTGGATATGAAAATTATTGTCAGAACTATTATTAATATTTTCAAAGGGGAAGAGAACGCTTATTAACTAAATTTAAAAAATTGATTATTAGCAATGATTTCCTTTAAAACAGAAATGCTGCTAACCTTTATTTTTTTATTAAATTCCTTAATATGCGTATGATGATGCACATCAGAACCTACAAAATCATACATTCCTTTTTTTAATAACTCTTCTGTGGTTTTGGTAACCTGTGAGCCATAATAACCAACAAGAGCAAGCAAATTCAATTGAAATAAACAACCGGATTTTTTTAGCTTTTCGTATTCATTAAAGTTCTTATGATAATACAAATATCTTTCCGGATGTGCCAGAATTGGCTTGTAGCCCGATACCTGTAAGTCAAAAAGCATTTTATGTAACTGTGCCGGCGGACTTATGTATGATATTTCTACGAGTACATAATTGTCTTTTAAAGTAAGTAGTTTTTCAGTTTTAAAATGATCCTCAAACCAGTCATCCATAAAATATTCTGCAGCGGCATGGAATGGGATTTTAATATCATTTTCTTCTAATACAATTGCAGTCTCATTCTGATTTGTAACGATTGACTGAAACGAATTATCCCAAAAATGATGTTTAATATGTGGCGTTGTCACAAATTGAGAAATACCAATTTCCTGAAATGCATTGGCCAGTTTAATGGTTTCATTTATAGTTTTTGCACCATCATCAATCCCCGGTAATAAATGCGAATGGATATCGATATAATTGTCGGAAAGAAGATCTCTCAGGAGTGGTTTTGATTTTAAGAATGATAACATGAGACAAAAGTAAAAAAAAGGATGTGTTTTTAGTGAATTTGTTAAATAGAAATTTAAAGTCCAAAATTAATGTAACTGATCATTTTGTAATTATAACCCGTTGGGTGCAATTATTTTTAACACATAATTTACAAAGTCTTAAAAAGACGTTTCACTTAAAACGCTTTAATTTATAAATTCAAAATCTATGTTCCAATGCGTTGTAAACATTTTTTTTGAATTACACCCAATGAGTTAATTATATTATATTTGGAGTTATTAAATATGTAATAATTTATGAAAATAAAGGAAAACTTATACAATCAAAGGATTATTTCGATAGATGCTTTACGTGGAATTACCATTTTTGTGATGATTTTTGTTAATGAACTCGCAAGCGTAAAAAATGTGCCACAATGGATGAAACACATGCCGGCTGATGCAGATGCAATGACCTTTGTTGATCTGGTATTTCCGGCATTTTTATTTATTGTCGGAATGTCGGTTCCATTTGCCTTTAATGCCCGATTATTAAAAAGGGACAGTTCTAAAACGATTTGGACACATACTTTAAAAAGAGCTTTGGCATTAATCATTATCGGCGTTTTTATGGTCAATGCCGAATATGGATATGATGCATCAAAAATGATTATTACCCCTGCACTTTGGGGACTTTTGGCATATGCAATCCCAATCCCAATTTGGAACAAATATGACAGAGGTTTTCCGGTTTGGTTGAAAAATACATTGCAATATGGCGGAATGGCAGTATTAGTTGCGCTTTATTTTTTATACGTTCAGGATACTGGAGAAATCGGGATGACGCTAAAATGGTGGGGAATTCTGGGGCTAATAGGTTGGGCGTATCTTTTTACGGTAGTTTATTATTGGCTGGTGTCAGGAAAGTTGTGGGCAATGATTTTGTTTTTGATTGTTTGTGTTGTAGCTAACTCAATTAATTTAATCGAAGAATCAGTACTTCATCAAAATTCCTGGTTTAATTTTATTGCCGGACATTTAACCCATGCTTCAGTAGTAACAGCTGGTGTGGTAATCTCTTTATTGTTTTTTGATCGGAAAATTGTTCCAAAAATCAATTGGGCTGTAATCGGTTTTATAGGGCTCTTTTTTATAACCGGATATTTGCTGCGGCCTTATTTCGGAATTTCAAAAATAAAAGGAACTCCATCGTGGACCATGTTCTCCGCTGCAATTTGTTCAGTTCTGTTTTACTTTCTTTATTGGTTGATGGAAATTAAAAAACAAACCAAATGGAGTGATTTCTTTATGCCTGCAGCCGCTAATCCGCTTTTGATTTACATTTTACCCGGCGTTATTTATTATTTTAATCTCACTTTTAATCTCCATGTCATCCCAGATTATTTCCGCGAAGGCCTTCCGGGGATTATCTGGTCTTTGGTTTTTTCTGCCATTATGTTATTGGTAATGAAAATCTGCAACAAGTATAAAATCCAGTTACATTTATAAAGTTTTCAGTCGCAGCTGAGGCTAAAAACTGCGGCTTTATTCCTTATCTGACGCGTTTAAACGCAATTGGGCCACTTCTTTTTTATTGTCCACAAAATTACCTTCCAGGGTGTTTCCGTCTTCTGATAATGTCAGAGTATGAGTGCCTTGTGTTGCCCAGCCTTCAATTGGTAAGGTAACATCAACCATATAAGTGATGGTGTTTCCTGTTCTTTTTCCGGTGCCGCTTTCTACAAATTTCTGACCTTTCCATTCTAAATAATGAGAGAAAATGACTTTTCCGTTTTGTTCAGATATAATGGCTACGGCATTTTGTACGCCTGAATTGATGTCTTCCCAAACGCCGTTTATGTCTGTTCTTTCGGGAATTGTTTTTTCCTGGCTATAGCCGAAGTTTGAAAATAACAGCAGAAAGAAAAGAAACAGGCAAATTTTGTTTTTCATGTTGATTTTAGTTTTGAAGTATAACTGATTTTATTTCTAATAAGGAACCTGAAACAGGATTATAGTTCACAAAATTAAATTTACACAGATTATGAATGTTGAGAAGTTTTCCGTTTGGTAAGCCATCCTGTCTGAAATCTGTCCACGGAATTTTTATGGTTGTAAATTGGTTTGGGGAAGCCGGTAAGTCAACTCTTGGGTGTGAGCCGCCGTGTATGCATCCTGTTCCGTCCTCATTTCCTTCGCGTGCCTGCAGTTTGATAAGTTGTGTAGCTTTATAGGTAATGCGCACAAATTTTGAGTTGTCCGATAAATTAGTTGCGACTCCGTCATTTGATTCTGATGGCGTAATCATCACATTCAACTCAATTTCTCCGGTCGGCGAATCCTTGGCAGTCACACGAAGTATGCCTTCTTTTTGTCGAATCGAATTGACGGTTTCTATGCTTTCTTTGGTCGGTCCGGCAACATACCAATAATTTGATTTTACGAGATCTGTATCATTTTCCTTATTGGTAAAGCCAGAGATGAAAGCGAAAACGATAAGGAATGAAATTGAAAAACGAATCATATTTAATTGTTTTGATATTTACAGGAATTTAGATAGCTTTTTCTTTTGTATTCAAATTTAATGATTCACAGTTGGGTTTACGTGAAAATTTTTAACTTTCCGAAAAAATCAAGAGACCAAGTTTTCATGCAGCTATCAGTTATTATTCTTAATTATAATGTGCGTTACTTTCTGGAACAATGTGTTTTAAGTGTTCAGGAAGCACTTTCTGCGATTGAAAGCGAAATTATTGTGATTGATAATAATTCATCTGATGATAGTTGTCTCATGATAAAAGAACGATTTCCAAATGTAAAACTCATCCGGAACAAAGAGAATTTTGGTTTTCCAAAAGGCAATAACATTGGAGTTAAGGAAGCAAAGGGAGAATATATCTGCATTCTGAACCCCGATACGGTTGTTGCTGAAGACACTTTTACCAAAATTTTGACTTTCGCGGAAAAACAAATTAATTTAGGAATTGTCGGCTGTAAACTAATTGACGGAACCGGACAATTTCTGCCGGAAAGCAAACGGGGCATTCCAACACCCTGGGTTGCTTTTAGCAAGATTTTCGGCTTATCTAAAGTTTTTCCAAAATGGAATCTCTTTAATCAATATTATGCACAGCATCTTTCGGAAAATGAAACCGGAAAAGTCGATATTTTAGTTGGAGCTTTTATGCTGATGAAAAGGAATTTATATCTTGAGTTAGATGGTTTTGATGAAGATTGTTTTATGTATGCAGACGATATCGATCTTTCTTACCGCGCATTATTAAAAGGGAAAAATAATTATTATTTTCATGAAACAACCGTTTTGCATTACAAGGGAGAAAGTACGGTAAAAGATGAAAAATATATGAAACGTTTTCAGGAAGCAATGACGTTTTTTTATCAGAAACATTTCAGGAAATCATTGTTTTTTTCTATTTTTATCAAAATCGGGATTCTGTTTTTTTCGTTTGTAAAAATGTTTCAGGGAAAATCAAAAGACAAACCACTGCCGGAAAGTTATGTTTTATATTCGTCTGATGTGAAATTGTCTGAAAAACTGACCTCTGTTTTCAAAAATAAAGTAGCGATTTTCAATTTCAAAAAAGAAAAAATGGTAAATTCGTCCCTGATTTTAAAGGACAAAAGAGTGGAGATTATTTTAGATAATCAGCATGTTTCATTCGGAAATTGTATCAAAATCATAGAAACTCTTAGGGATAAGAGTATTACTTTTAAGATTTTCCCCAAAAACACCAATTTTATAATTGGAAGTAATTCAAGAAATGACAGGGGGCAAGTTGTAAAAATCAAGTAAAAAATTATATTAAATGTAATTTATATTTAAAATATTCAGTAATTTCGCAATCTGAAAATCAAAATCACCCTTGAGGTTAACAATATGGCAAGATTTGAATTAAAACTTCCCAAAATGGGAGAAAGTGTAGCTGAAGCAACTATTACAAACTGGTTGAAAGAAGTTGGAGACAAAATTGAAGCAGACGAAGCGGTACTGGAAATAGCGACTGATAAAGTTGATAGTGAAGTGCCAAGCGAAGTTTCCGGAGTTTTAGTCGAAAAATTATTTGGCAAAGATGATTTGGTTCAGGTAGGGCAGACTATTGCAATTATCGAAACAGGAGGTGGTGTTGAAACAGTATCATCATTTTTAGTAGATAAAGTTGTTGAAGAGGAATCAGCTCCTGCTGAAGCTGGTCAGATCGAAAAAACGATAGATGCTGCTAAAGAAACGGTTACTGCTCCTCAGGATTTCTCAACGTCGGATAAATTCTTTTCTCCGCTTGTCAAAAATATTGCGAAAGAAGAGGGTATTTCTGTTGCTGAATTAGAAGGTCTTCAGGGCTCAGGAAAAGACGGACGTGTTACAAAAGAGGATATTTTAAAATATATTGAAGACCGCAAATCGGGTGCGGTTACTGCTCCGAAAGCTGTTCCAGAAACAGTAAAAGAAGTAGTTGCTCCAAAAGCGCCACAACCGGTAGTGGTTCAGAAAAGCCAGCAGGCAGTTCCTGTTTCTGTAAACGGAGGTGACGAGATCATCGAAATGGACAGAATGCGTAAATTGATTTCAGGTTATATGGTGGCGTCAGTGCAGACTTCCGCTCACGTACAGTCTTTTATCGAAGTCGATGTAACAAACATTGTAAAATGGAGAGAGAAAGTAAAAGCCGCTTTTGAAAAAAGAGAAGGCGAGAAACTTACTTTTACCCCAATTATGATGGAAGCCGTTGCAAAAGCTTTGAAGGATTTCCCGGGAATGAATATTTCTGTTGATGGTGACTATATCATTAAAAAGAAAAATATAAATTTAGGAATGGCTGCAGCTTTACCAAACGGAAACTTAATTGTGCCGGTTATTAAAAATGCAGATCAGCTAAACCTTGTCGGAATGGCAAAAGCAGTCAATGATTTGGGTAATCGTGCAAAAGCAGGAAAACTTAAACCGGACGACACACAAGGAGGAACTTACACGGTTACAAACGTAGGGACTTTTGGAAGTGTTTTTGGAACGCCAATTATCAATCAGCCGCAAGTTGGAATCTTAGCCCTTGGTGCAATTCGTAAAGTGCCGGCAGTTATCGAAACTCCGGAAGGTGATTTTATCGGAATCCGCCAGAAAATGTTCCTGTCTCATTCTTACGATCACAGGGTGGTAGATGGTGCACTTGGTGGAAGTTTCGTAAAAAGAGTGGCAGAATATTTAGAAGCTTTTGATGTAGACAGGGATTTCTAAAAATTTCTGTTTTGTAAATAATTAACCCTTTCGATGTTTAAACGTTGAAAGGGTTTTTCTTTTCCGTTATTTCTAAAGACGAAATAGAAATTGGGAACTTTATAAAAAAAACGGGTAAAATTCAGCTTTAAAATTTATATTTGTAGACTTATAAAATTCAAAAATGGAACTCAAACTCAATAAACCAATTTGCTTTTTCGACCTTGAAACCACAGGTATTGATATCGGGAAAGACAGAATAGTAGAAATTTCAATATTTAAAGTTTTTCCAAACGGAAATAAAGAAAGTAAAACTTGGTTGGTGAACCCGACAATTCCAATTCCGCCTCAGACTACCGCAGTTCATGGTATAACTGATGAAAAAGTAGCAAATGAACCTACTTTTAATGAGCTTGCCCTGCAGGTTTACAATATGATCAAAGACAGTGATTTGGGTGGGTTTAATTCAGATCGTTTTGATATTCCGTTATTAGCGGAAGAATTACTTCGCGCCGGAGTTGATTTCGATATGAAAAATAAAGTTTCTGTAGATGTGCAGACTATTTTTCATAAAATGGAAGAACGTACTTTAAGTGCTGCTTTGAAGTTTTACTGCGGAAAAAACCTGGAAAATGCACACTCGGCAGAAGCGGATACCATGGCGACTTACGAAATTCTAAAAGCGCAACTAGATCGTTATCCGGAATTGGAAAACGATATGAAGTTATTGTCTGAATTCACAACACGTAAAAAAATCGCTGATTTTGCCGGAATGATTGCTTTTGATAAAGATGACGAAGAAGTTTTTACCTTCGGAAAACACAAAGGTGCAAAAGTTGAAAAAATCTTAGAAACAGAGCCCGGATATTTCAGCTGGATTCAAAATGCTGATTTCCCATTATATACCAAAAAAGTTTTAACGGCCATTAAATTAAGAAAGCTCAATACAAAATAAGGCCTTAAAGAACTAAGATTCCGGGTTTTTAGCTCAATTTCTTAGCGAATTAGTGCCTTAGCAACTTAGAAAAAAATGAAGATAATCTGTATCGGTAGAAATTATACCAATCATATTGAAGAATTAAAAAACGAAAGGCCGACAGAGCCTGTTGTTTTTATGAAACCGGATTCAGCAGTTTTGTTAAAGCAGCATCCGTTTGTAATTCCCGAATTTTCTGAGGAAATTCATCACGAAATAGAGATAATTGTTAAAATAAATAAAGTAGGAAAGTATATCGAACCGAAGTTTGCGCATAAGTATTATGACGAAATTAGTGTAGGTATCGATTTTACAGCCAGGGATTTACAGGATAAATTAAAAGCAAAAGGACTGCCTTGGGAAAAAGCAAAAGCCTTTGACGGTTCTGCGGTTATCGGTGATTTTTTACCTAAAACCGATTTTGTTTCTATGGAAAATCTTACTTTTGAACTGACAAATAATTCCAAAACGGTTCAAAAAGGGAATACAGGCTTGATGCTTTGGAAAATTGATGAACTGGTATCGTTTGTGTCGCAGTATTTTACATTAAAAATTGGCGATATTATTTTTACAGGAACACCGGAAGGAGTTGCCTCAGTTAAACCAAACGACGTTTTGGAAGGGTTTTTAGAAGATAAAAAATTATTCAGAATACAAGTAAAATAATGGCTTTAAAATATAACCTTTCGAAAGTGTATGCGCTTTCAGACAACGATCCTGAATTTGTAAACGAAATTCTTAAACTATTTGTTACCGAAGTTCCGGAGGATTTGAAACAAATCAAAGAGGGAATTAAAAAGAAAGATCATAAGTATGCTTATTCTTATGCGCATAAAATCAAACCAACATTAGACCTAATGGGGTTAAATGTTGCGTTCGAAGAAATTCTACAAGTTGAAGCCTGGACAAAGGCTGAAGGCAAGAAAAAAGAAATCATCGAAACTTTTAAAAGTATAAAAATACAGGTAAAAGATGCGATCAAAGAAATCAAAAAAGACTTTGATTTGTAATATGGGCGTGACCCTGTTTTTGCCCTTTTTAAAAATCGGTCAAAAACAGGGTCGGGTCATCCACTATATCTTTTGTTCCGGAAGATTCAGTTAACGAGGCGTCTCTTTTGTCACAAAAGGATGCCGTTTCTACCCCTCACGCAAATCTTTGCGACAATAACCTTCTTTATAAATAACGACTTGCATTCCTGTAAGTAAAAATAAGTTAATGATATGAAAGCAGTAATCATTACAATTGGAGACGAAATTTTAATCGGTCAGATCGTAGATACTAATTCGGGTTTCATCGCAAAATCACTCGATAAAATCGGAGTTGAAATCACCGAAATGATTTCGATAAGCGATGATAAAAAACACATTTTAGATACTTTCGCTCAATTTCAAAACAAAGTAGATGTCGTGATTGTAACCGGTGGTTTAGGGCCGACAAAAGACGATGTGACAAAAAAAACATTCTGCGAATATTTTGACGATGAACTTGTCGTGAATCCTGAAGTATTGGCACATGTAACCGAATTGATAGAAGGATTTTACAAACGGCCGATTTCGCAATTAAATAAAGATCAGGCCTTGGTTCCTTCAACCTGCACAGTGCTGCATAATAAAGTGGGTACCGCACCGGGTATGTGGATGAAGAAGGAGAATACGGTTTTTATTTCGCTTCCGGGAGTCCCTTATGAAATGAAATATTTAGTCGAAAATGAGATAATCCCAAAAATTATCCGCGAATATAAACGTCCGTACATTATTCATAAAACGATTTTAACGTATGGTCAGGGCGAGAGTCTGGTCGCTGAGCGTATAGAAGACTGGGAGAATAATTTGCCTGATTTTATAAAACTGGCTTACCTGCCAAACCCGGGCAGAGTGCGTTTGCGTCTTTCCGCCAGAGGTACAGATAAGGAGTTGCTGGAAGCGGCACTTGAAGCTAATATAGAATCATTAGATGCTATAATTCATGATATTATAGTGGGTTATGAAGAAAATGAAACAATAGAATCCGTAGTTGGAAAACTATTGACGAAAGAAAATAAAACCATTTCTACTGCGGAAAGTTTTACCGGAGGGAAAATTGCATCGATTTTGTCTTCTGTTCCGGGAGCTTCTGGCTATTTCAAAGGCAGTATAGTTTCGTATGCAACAGAGGTTAAGGTTAATGTTCTTGGGGTCTCACAGGATTTAGTAGATGAATATTCGGTGGTAAGTGCACAGGTTGCATCGGCTATGGCTTTGAATGTGAAAGAGATACTTAAAACAGACTATGCAATTGCCACAACCGGGAACGCCGGACCGTCAAAAGGAGATTCAGATGCTGAAATTGGCACTGTTTTTATCGCTTTGGCAACACCAAACGATATAATTGTTGAAGAATTTAACTTTGGTCAACCACGTGATAAAGTGATAGATAGAGCGACGATTAAGAGTTTGGAAATATTACAGAAAGAAATTTTGAAAATTGTGCATTAATTTTTTGCAACAATGGTTTATTTTTCTTTTCTTTGCACCCTGATTTTGAATAACGATAAAAGATAAGTAT
>JBDTNT010000425.1:0-5252 GCA_039933615.1 Flavobacterium sp.
TGATTGTTCCGCTTCTCAAATTTCCAAATGTGTTTTTATATTCCTTCATTTATAAACTAATTTTAATATTATTTTTTACAGTTTTTTTGAGTTTCCAAAGCTCTGTCTAATCCCCATTTTGGTGAAAAAGCAGTTTCCGGTTTAAAAGTACCAAAAAGTTCAATAGCTTTATCAACCTGAGCACATAATGGTTTTGTATCAACACCTGTCCATTTTGCTCCGCCCAGCTGATAATCAGCTTCACCAAAAACGGCTCTCGGATTATTAGGATCTATTGCTTTAGCTTTAGCATAATTCTCCATTATTTTACCGGAATATTTTTGAGCATTTGTCATCGGATCCTGTACAACCCAAGCCGTATAAAGCAACGCCTGTAAAACATATAACTCTGCATTATTCTGATCTTTTATGAATTCAACATCAAGTGCGTCCTGAGCTTTTGTCAATAATAAATCAACTTTCGATTTGTCTTTTTCTGTAAAAGCAGTTGTTGTGTTAACCATAGCAACATAGTAATTAGGTAACCAGCTGTTTTTTTCCGCAGAAGCAATTCTTTCAAACATCGCAGAAGCTTCTGTATTTTTTCCTTCTTTCCAAAGTCCGAAGGCTTTTCCCATTCCTTGTTCAAATTGTGTTTGTGCTGAACATATTATTGCTGTAAATAATGCGATTGTAGTAATTATTTTTTTCATTTTAATAGTGTTTAAAAGTTGTTATTATTATTTTTAGTTTAATACAATTTCTGTTTTCAAGTCTTTACTAACCGTAAATTTAGCATCTTTATAGGAAGGAGGCCCCATAAATCCTTTGGCATTATTCGAACATGCATAAGCTTCAGAAGGAATTCCCATCATATTTTTATCAATCTTTCCGTTGCTGTTTTCATCATGGTAGGTTGAAATCCCGTATTCCCCTTTTGGAATACCAACGAAAGTAACTGTGACTTGATTATTTTTGATTTCAGAAACGATGCTTTTGTAAGTCGTATTAAGGAATGTTTCCTCTGAGTTGTACAGACCTACTTTAACAGCTCCTGTATTGTTTTTTAAACCTTTCACGGTGACAGTAAGATTTACATTTTGTGCAGACATTAAACTGCAGATAAAAAAAGTGATTATAGCAATAATTTTGGTCATGATTTCTTGATTTTTAGTTTTTAGTTTTTAAGACTCTAAGATTTTTGATATTGATTGAAACTCTTTTAATTTATACTTCAAAAGTATATCGCTTTTTATTCTTTTAAAATTAAATGATACCGAGTTGTTGAATTTGGTTACTGAATTGTTTTTTTTAAAGGTTCTGAGATTCTGAGTTGCTAAGGTCCTAAGTTTTATCTTAGTATCTCAGAACCTTAGCAACTTAGAACCTTCCTAAAGATTCTTCAACTGATTCTCATTTTTATTCTGACTGATGGTCCAGAAGAAACCAACAAAGAAGAATCGGTCTGCCGTTGGTACCACGGCTTGTCTGTTATAAACTCCGTTAGCGTCCGGTAATTTTGCGTAATCGTATCCGAAAACGTTTTGACTTCCCAATACATTTGAAACCGAGAAATACAGGATTTTTTGTGTTGTCAGTAAATAAGCCCAGTTAAAACTTAAACTGTTGTATGATTTTGTCTTTCCGCTCATGAATTGTGTCTGGTTTGGATCGTTGTAAGGTCTTCCGGAGCTGAAACTATTGGTGAAACCAATTTGTGACTTCCAATCCGTAATAAAATATTTGGTTACAATTGACAAATTATGATTGGCTACGAAACTTGGTGTCGCCATATTGGGAAAGTTTTTATATTGTCTTTCTGAATCGATATAAGAATAGGAAATCCAATATTCTAAGTTCTTGTGTAAATTACTGTCTCTCCAGAACAAATCCAATCCTTTGGCATAACCGGAACCATTATTATTGAAAACCGAATTGTACTGAATATCTCTTGTATCATATTGAACTAAATTGCTGTAATCTTTATAATAAGCCTCAGCTCTGAAGGTCTGACCTGGTTTTGTAAATTGGTAATTCAGGATATAATGCTGTGCTTTTTCGCTCTCAAACTGATGGTATTTTGAATACTTGATATAATCAACAACCGGTGTTTGGGAAAAATCTCCGTAGGCAAAAGAAAACTGGCTGCCTTTAGAAACTTTGTAAGCTATCGAAGCTCTCGGTGCAAGATTGGTTTCATTTAATAAACTGTTGTTAGAAAGTCTCAATCCTACTTTTAAAGCCAGGTTTTTCGAAAATAAAACATCTCCCTCCGTGTAAAAAGCGGCAATATTTGAATCGTAACCATTTGCAACTTTAAGCGAAATATTGTCATTGAATTTTTCATTGAATTTTGTAATGAAATAATCTGCTCCAAAAGATATTTTAAAGTAATTGGAAACATTTTTTCTTAATTTCAATTTTAATTGCGCAGCATTCTCATTAGTATCAACATCGTTGATATCAAATTTGATTTTATTTTTGCTGTAACCGTAACTTATTCCTGAAGTCAGTTGCCAGCCGGTTCCAAAATCACCTTTATAAGAAGCATTCAGATAGAAATTATTATTGTTTAAATCTGTTCTGACCGGATCAGCAAAATTTATGTTTTTCTGGTTCAAATCGAATTTCTCAGAATCAAAAGCAGCATATAATTTAAAAATCCCATTTGTAAAATGATAACGGTAAACAGCTTCCCCGCCTAAAGACTGATAAGGACTATTCCAATCTACATTTTGAGGAATAGCAGCCTGGTAAGGAGCTAAGTTGATATAATTGGTATTAATGCTAAAGGAGCTTTTTTTCCATTTCTGTGTATTTCCAATACCTAACCCAACCGTCATTAAAGCGATATCTGTCTTATTCTGATCCGGTTCATCCTGCGTATTCAAAAGCAGGACACTTGATAAAGCTTCTCCATATTCAGCCGAATAACCTCCTGTAGAAAAAGCAATTCCACTAAACAAAAAGGGTGAAAACCGGCTTCTGGTTGGCAAATTATTAGTACTTGCCCCATAAGGCTGAGCTACACGAAGTCCGTCAACAAAAGTCTGTGTTTCACTGGCTTCTCCCCCACGAACAAATAAACGGCCATCTTCGCCTACCGATTGTGTTCCGGGCAAAGTTTGCAAAGCAGCAATAATATTCCCGGCTGAGCCTGCTGTTGTAACAATATCTAATGGCTTTAACACTGAAACCCTTGCCTTATCTCCTGATTCTAAAGTTCCGGCTGTAATTACAACTGCATCTAGAGCATTTACATTTTCTCTTAACTTAACCGTTTGATCTTTATAATTGGTAACATCAATTTCCTGTTTGTAGGTTTCATAAATTAAAAAACTAACTATTATAAACTGATTTCCTGTCGTTGTTGTTTCAAAAGAAAACTCACCCGTTTCAGAACTTGTAGCTCCGTCGTAAGTTCCGTCAATGTAAATGTTGGCTCCCGGAACCGGTTTCCCTTTTTGATCAACCACTTTTCCTGAAATGGTATTTTGAGCAAAAATAAATGCTGTTGTAAATAAAAATGCAATTGTAAAAAGTAATTTGGTTTTCATACCTGTTGAATTTATTTGGTTTTGGTCCTGTATGTTATCGCCTTTTTTTGTTTGCTTTCGCAGATTTTTTAGTGCCGATTTCATATCATTTCGTTTTTGATGAGACAAATGTATTTTAACAGTTTTAGTTAAAAAACATTTAATAACCGAATTGTAGAATTTTGAGGATGAGTTGTAATTTACTTATTTGTATCTTAGCTTTTAAGTATTAAAAGTAATCATTATGTCTGAAAACAAAAGAATTTCAAATTTATACCAATCCATTTACAATGGCGAACCCTGGCTGGAAGTCACTCTGGCGAAGACCTTAGAAAATGTAAGTTCAGAACAGGCTTGCAGGAAAATAAATCCCAATTTAAATACCATTTGGGAAATTGTCAATCATCTCATCCAATGGAGAAGAAATATCTTAAAACGTGTTCAGGGAGAAACGGTTACAACTCCTGACCATAATTATTTTGTCCCTGTTTTAGATTCTTCCGAAGCAGCCTGGGAGCAATCCCTTCAAAGTCTGGCAAAATCCCAGGAATTGTGGAATGCTTTTTTTGAAGATTTTAATGATGCTGATTTAGAAAAAATATACCCAAGTAACAATCATACGTATTATGAACACATTCATGGAATCATCCAGCATGATGTTTATCATTTAGGGCAGATTGTTATTTTGAAAAAATTACTTTAAAACTTATATGCAGACCGAAAAAGAAAAAATGATTGCCGGAGAATATTATGCTGCCGGAGATCCCATATTAGTAAAAGAACGCCGAAAAGCCAAAAATCTATTGCATCGCTTAAACGTTACAGAATACCGTCTGACCAAAAAAGCAAAAGAGATTTTGGCCGAATTAATTCCGAATACAGGTAAAAGTTTTTATATTGAGCCTCCTTTTCATTGCGACTACGGATACAATATTACTTGTGGAGACAATGTTTATTTTAATGTGAATTGTGTGGTTTTGGATTGTGCACCTGTAAATATCGGATCAAACGTCTTTTTTGCGCCAAATGTTCAAATTTACACAGCAACCCATCCGCTTGACGCCGAATTGCGAAAAACATTAGAAAATGCTTTGCCGATTGCTATTGGCGACGATTGCTGGATTGGTGGTAATTCCGTGATTTGTCCAGGCGTAACCATCGGAAAAGGCTGTGTTATTGGCGCCGGATCTGTTGTCACAAAAAACATTCCCGACAACTCGCTGGCCGTTGGAAATCCGGCAAAAGTTATTCGAAAATTAAATCAGGAACCTGAAACAAAATCATAATGCTTACCTTAAATAAAGTTCACCATATTGCCATTTTATGTTCCGATTATCAAAAATCCAAAACTTTTTATACTGAAGTTTTAGGGTTGACTATTATTCGCGAAATCTACCGGGAAGAGCGTCAGTCTTACAAACTTGATCTCGCCTTAAACGGAAGTTATATTGTTGAATTATTTTCGTTTCCGAATCCACCGCAGCGTCCGTCGAGACCTGAAGCTGTTGGTTTGCGACACTTAGCTTTTGAAGTCATTAATCTGGAGGAAACCATTGCTTTTTTAAATTCAAAAAACATTGATTCAGAGCCTGTCCGAATTGATGAAACAACAGAAAAACGATTTACTTTTATTGCTGATCCGGATTTATTGCCAATTGAATTTTATGAAAGATAATCAGTCAATTGCCTCCCATTTTAACTGGAGGTAAATTAAAATTGCATATGGAATGGCTTTAG
>JBDTNT010000426.1:0-9486 GCA_039933615.1 Flavobacterium sp.
AAAATCAGTATAAATCCGCGTTTTTGCGGTAGCAAATGGGTGTCATCAGCGTTCTAAATTAGATACGTTGCATTTTACCCAACGGGTTAAATGATTGTTTTTTTGCCGACAAATTAAAAGATCTTTTTCAATTGCCTCCAGCTTTAGCTGGAGATTTAAGAAATAGAGTCGAAAAGGCTTTAGCCGAACTATACCGCTTTGGCTAAAGCCTTTGCTTTTGATTATTTTATTCCATCCAGCTAAAGTCATACGCTATTCAATGCAAAAAATCAAACCCCAAACACACTTCTAAAATGAACTTATATCACTTATATGGTAAAAAAAACACCCTTTTATTTTTTTTCAAAAGAGATGGTTTTCAAATTTGCGCTTACTATTTATTTACACTAAATTTGCACCTCAATACAACAAACAACACAAAATGATCCATTTCTTTGAAAACCAAAGCAAAACTGTTTTTGCCGTACAAACGCAAAACGAAATTTCAGCTCAAGACATTTCAAAACTAAACTGGCTTTTTGCCAACTCCAATAAGATCGAAAAATCCGCACTGACGGATTTTTTTGTTGGTCCCCGCGCCACGATGATCACACCTTGGAGTACCAATGCTGTAGAGATTACTCAGAATATGGGTATTCCGGGCATCATCAGAATTGAGGAATTTCATCCGGCAACGGCAGATTTCAATGATTTTGACCCGATGCTTTCTCAAAAATTCAACCAGCTGGATCAGGAAATTTTCACGATCAACGTACAACCGGAACCAATTCTGGAAATCGATGATATTGCTGCTTACAACAAAGTGGAAGGTTTAGCACTAAGCCAGGAAGAAGTAGATTATTTAGATAATTTAGCGGTAAAACTGGGAAGAAAACTAACCGATTCTGAAATTTTTGCTTTCTCTCAGGCGAATTCAGAACACTGTCGTCACAAGATTTTCAACGGGACTTTTGTTATTGACGGTGAAGAAAAAGAAACTTCCTTATTCAAATTAATCAAGAAAACATCACAGGAAAATCCTAACGATATTGTTTCTGCTTACAAAGACAACGTTGCTTTTGTAAAAGGACCAAAAGTGCAGCAGTTTGCACCAAAAACAGCTGACAAACCAGATTATTATGAGATAAAAGAATTTGATTCGGTTTTATCTTTAAAAGCAGAAACACACAACTTCCCAACCACTGTAGAGCCTTTCAACGGAGCTGCAACAGGATCAGGAGGAGAAATTCGTGACCGTTTGGCAGGTGGCCAGGGTTCTTTGCCACTGGCAGGAACTGCTGTTTATATGACTTCCTATTCCCGTCTGAACGAAGAAAGAAAATGGGAGAATGCAGTTGAAGAAAGAAAATGGCTGTACCAGACTCCAATGGATATTTTAATCAAAGCTTCAAACGGGGCTTCTGATTTTGGAAATAAATTCGGCCAGCCGCTAATCACAGGTTCCGTTTTAACTTTCGAACACGAAGAAAACAACCGCAAAATTGGTTACGATAAAGTAATCATGCAGGCAGGTGGAATCGGTTACGGAAAACTAGATCAAGCCATAAAAAAGAAACCACAAGAAGGCGACAAAATCGTTATTTTAGGTGGGGAAAATTATAGAATCGGAATGGGTGGTGCTGCAGTTTCCTCTGCAGATACCGGAGCTTTTGGTTCAGGAATCGAATTAAACGCCATTCAGCGTTCGAATCCGGAAATGCAAAAACGTGCTGCAAATGCCATTCGTGGTTTAGTAGAAAGCGACAATAATCCAATTGTTTCCATTCACGATCACGGTGCGGGCGGACACTTAAATTGTCTTTCTGAATTGGTGGAAGAAACCGGAGGATTAATCGATTTAGATAAATTACCTGTTGGAGACCCAACACTTTCTGCAAAAGAAATTATTGGTAACGAATCCCAGGAAAGAATGGGATTGGTTATAGGAGTAAAAGATTTAGATATTTTACAAAGAATCGCCGACAGAGAGCGTTCTCCAATGTATCAGGTTGGTGACGTTACGGGAGACCACCGTTTTACTTTCGAGTCAAAATCGAATGGTTCAAAACCAATGGATTATGCTTTGGAAGATTTCTTCGGAAGTTCTCCAAAAACAATAATGACTGACAAAACTATCGATAGAAAATATGCTGCTGTTTCTTACGAAACAAAAGATTTCGAAGGTTACTTACAAGACGTTTTACGTTTAGAAGCGGTTGGCTCTAAAGACTGGCTGACTAATAAAGTAGACCGTTGTGTAGGTGGAAAAGTAGCAAAACAACAAAATACAGGACCATTACAATTGCCATTGAATAATGTGGGTGTAATGGCTTTGGATTATTTAGGAAAAGAAGGAATTGCGACCTCTATCGGCCACGCTCCTATCGCGGCTTTGATTGATCCTGTTGCAGGAAGTAGAAATGCTATCGCAGAATCATTATCAAACATTGTCTGGGCACCGATTAAAGACGGAATGAAAGGAATTTCATTATCAGCAAACTGGATGTGGGCTTGTAAAAACGAAGGCGAAGATGCTCGTTTATACGCTGCTGTTGAAGGTTGTTCTGAATTCGCCATCGAATTAGGAATCAATATCCCAACCGGAAAAGACTCCCTTTCGATGAAACAAAAATATCCAAATGACGAAGTAATTGCGCCGGGAACGGTTATTATTTCTGCCGGGGGAAATTGTATCGACATTAGAAAAGTAGTAGAACCGGTTTTACAGAAAAACGGAGATTCTATTTATTATATCAATTTGTCTCAGGATGATTTCAAATTAGGAGGTTCGTCTTTTGCACAAATTAGAAACACAATCGGAAATGAAACTTCTACTATTAAAGATGCTTCTTTCTTCAAAAATGCTTTTAATACCATTCAGGAATTAATCGGCGAAAGCCAAATTTTAGCAGGTCACGACATCGGAAGCGGTGGATTGATTACTACTTTATTAGAATTGTGTTTTGCTGATGTGAATTTGGGAGCTAAAATTGATTTCTCAGCTTTCGCAGAAAAAGATTTATTAAAAATCCTTTTTGCTGAAAACATCGGAATTGTTTTCCAGGCTAAATCTGATTCAGCTATTGAAACTAAACTAAAAGCAAATAATGTTGAATTCTTCAAAATTGGTTCTGTAACTGCTAACGAAACTTTAGACCTTGGATCTTGGACTTTAGACATCAAAAAATACAGAGACATTTGGTTTGAAACTTCTTATTTATTAGATCAGAAACAATCTAAAAACGGAAGAGCTCAGGCACGTTTTGAAAACTATAAAAATCAGGTTTTACAATATACTTTCCCGGCACATTTTACAGGAAAGAAACCAACAATCGATGCTTCGAAACCAAAACCAAAAGCGGCTATCATTCGTGAAAAAGGAAGTAATTCTGAGCGTGAAATGGCAAATGCAATGTACCTGGCTGGTTTTGATGTAAAAGACGTTCACATGACCGATTTAATTTCCGGTCGTGAAACTTTGGAAGATATTCAATTTATTGGAGCTGTTGGAGGATTCTCTAACTCAGATGTTTTAGGTTCTGCAAAAGGCTGGGCCGGAGCTTTCTTATACAATGAAAAAGCAAAAACAGCTTTAGACAACTTCTTTAAAAGAGAAGATACTTTATCCGTTGGAATCTGTAACGGATGCCAGTTGTTTATGGAATTGGAAGTGATCAATCCGGAGCATGAAGTACACGGGAAATTATTGCATAACGAAAGCCAGAAACACGAAAGTATTTTTACTTCTGTAAAAGTTCAGGAGAATAATTCGGTGATGTTATCGACATTGGCCGGAAGTACTTTAGGAGTTTGGGTTTCTCACGGAGAAGGAAAATTCAATTTACCTTTAGCCGAAGAAAACTACAACATTGTTTCTAAATATGCGTACGAAGGTTATCCTGCAAACCCTAACGGTTCTGATTACAATACGGCAATGCTGTGTGACAAAACAGGAAGACATTTAGTGATGATGCCTCATATTGAGCGTTCTACTTTCCAATGGAACTGGGCACATTATCCAAAAGACAGAAATGATGAAGTTTCGCCTTGGCACGAAGCTTTTGTCAATGCCAGAAAATGGATTGAGAAAAACTAAGTTAGTTTTCATTATAAAAAAATGCCTCAGCACTATCCCTATTCGCTGAGGCATTTTTTTTTAACGCTGCAGTGACGCAGCAATTCCGGTTACTACATTGGATACTCCAAAAGCAAACAATCCTGCAGCAATCGCATTCTGACCAGCAAAAAACTGATTTTCTGCAATGGCATTACTAAAGAAATGTCCGCCGGCTAGTCCTGCGACTACCCCCAAACCAATTATACCAACATGTCTCCATGGTTCCGGTTCTGGCCTTGGTGGCGGTATTTTTTTCAAAAAAGCAATTATCCACCCCGGGTAACCTGTACCACAATATCCTAATATTGCAAAGAAAGCTGATTCCATATTCTAATTTTTTAAAATAATGCCTACTCGTCTGCTTTTCGGCTTACGCATTTAATTCTTTTCAAAATTAGTCCGGAGCTACTTTCTTTTACTTCTGTCATTTCCTGTTTTTTAAAGGGGAAAAAAGCCCTTATTTCTCCCAAACAATTAAAATAGAGAAACCAGCTAAGATTAATTTAATACTATCTTAAGCCAGTTTATTCCAGCGTATTTCATTGGATAAATATCTTTGCATTATGAAAAAATACATGCAAAAAATAACGTTGGTGACTGCCTTACTTATTATAAGCCAATATACTTTTAGCCAAAATGCATCTTCAATAAAAGGAACTGTCACTGACGGGAAAGTGCCTGTAGAATTTGTTGACGTTATTCTGAAAAGCAGCACCGATTCAACCAAAGTCGCTACTTATGCAGTAACGGATGCTTCAGGACATTTTTCATTAGAAAATATACTTGCAGATAATTACCAGGTGCAATTCAAATTAATCGGATTTAAAACAATCATTCAAAACATAAAATTGGCAGATCGTCCGCTAAATATCGGAACAACCGTATTACAAAATGACACACAGTTATTAAATGCAGTAACGGTAAATTCGAAGAAAAAACAAATTCAGAAAACAGACGAAGGATTTGTTTTTAATGCAGCTTCAAACATTTCACAAATTGGCGGTACAGCCACAGATATGCTAAAAAGCATACCGACGGTCGCTGTTGATGCCGATGGCGCCGTTTCGCTGAGAGGAAAAACACCAATGATTTTAATTAACGGAAAAAACTCCGCCATTACCAATATGGATCAGATTGCGGCAAGCAGTATCGAAAGTATTGAAGTCATTAGTAATCCGACCGCAAAATATGATGCTAATGCCGAAAGTGGAATTATCAATATCAAACTTAAAAAAAATAACCAAAACGGTCTTAATGGCGCAGTCGTTTTAGGTGGCGGCTTTGGAGCAAAAGGAAGGATGAACAGTTCTGTGCAATTGAACCAGAAAACCGAAAAATGGAATTTTGGTCTGGGTTATGACAATCGCTTTGCAGGAAGAACAAAAAAAATAAAAGGCGACAGAACCAATTATTTGATTGATGACGAGCATTTCATCAGTCAGGACAGAAACGACGAGCGTACGGAAGGATTGCAAAATTTAAAATTCAATATTGATTTTTCTCCAGACGAAAGCAATACTTTTTCTTTTGAAGCACTTGGAAATCTGGAAACTCAGGATAATGATGAAACCTTAAGAACAAAAGTCAATACCAATACGGACAGCTTCTTTTCTGACAATATCCGGCATTCCTTAGAACTGGAACGTTCAAAAGTCGCTGAACTGGCTTTTACTTACGACCGGAAATTCTCAGATGACCGGAAAAACCTGAACGCCAGTATTACTTCTTCTTTCAATTTCCATAAAGAAAACACCAATATTGACACCAATAATTATGATGAAAATGAAATGATGACCGGAAATCCTTTTCTGCAAAGAACCCATAATTATGAAAAAGAAAACATCTCGAATGCCATTTTAAACTATACCTTTCCTGTAGCAGAAAAAGCGATTATAGAAACAGGTTACAAAGGGACATTCCGATTTTTTAATTCCGATTTTCAAAGTGCCGACCAAATCAATAACGAATATGTCGTGAATCCCTTAGCGAGTAACATTTTTGATTTCAACGAGCAAATAAATGCCGCTTACGGAATGCTGAATTCTTTTATAGGAAATGCCGAAAATCCGAAGTGGAAATACAATTTAGGACTTCGCGCAGAACAGGTTTCCAATACAGGAAGTACAAGAAATAACAGCGCTAATTTTTCTAATGATTATTTAAAAATTTTTCCTTCAGCTTCTTTGCAACTGAATTTAAAGTCTGATGAATTTCTAAAGTTAGGCTACAGCAAACGCATCAACCGTCCGGATTTAGATAACCTCAATCCGTTTGTTGACATTACCGATGCCTTGAATCCGCATGGAGGAAATCCGTATTTAAAACCGGAGATCATCCATATTATCGAAATGAGTTATACTAAAGAATGGGATAAATATTCGTTCTCCACCAATGCTTTTTACAGAAATGCCAACAACACAATCAAACAATATGCAGCTCTTCAGGACAATGGTGTTATTTTACTACAACCGGAAAATATTGGCAGTACGATTACCTATGGTTTAGAAACTATTTTCAGCTTTAAACCAGCTCCATTTTATGATGCCAATATTAGCCTGACCGCTTTTCAGCAAAACATAAATGCCTCCAATCTGGCTCAGGATGTGGTTAATAATGCTTTTAGCTGGTACGGAAAAATGATCCATAACTTTGTTCCCTGGAAAGGCGGAAAACTACAACTAATTGGAAATTATAATTCGTCACTAGCGACCCCGCAGGGAAAAAGGATTCCGATTTACAATTTCGACATGGGCTTTCAGCAAAAATTAGGAAAAGGAAATGCACGTTTAGGCTTGGTCGCAACCGACCTGTTTAACACGCTTGAAAGCGGCTACAAAAACAACACTTCCCTTTTTAACAGTAACCGGACTTCAAAATCAGATACACGTGCTTTTCTGCTAACTTTTGCTTATACTTTTAAATCTGATTTTAAGGAAAAACTATTAGAGAATCAATTTTCTGCCGAGTAATTTACCTCTGGAAATGAATTGTTTAAAAAAAATCTCATTCTTGTAATTTGGATTCATTTTTTTATTAAAATTTGAACTATATTCGCCTAAAAAATCCTGCCACGGGATTTTTTTGAAGCTTCCAAAAACAATTAAAACCTACAGAAATGAAATTTTTAAAAACATTCCTAGTTGCATTATTTTTTATTGCTGCGCAATCCTATTCACAAGAAATCAACATCAATAAAATAATTCACAAAGGCCGCGAACGTTACATTACAACGACGATCGCCTACCCGATACAGGGAACTTTTTTACCTATCGGACAAACACAGCCAAGCACCGTATTAAATCCTGACGGAACCGGAGTTATTCAGGACGAGGATTTAAGCAAGAAAAAAATCAACTGGGGTATTGAATGTACCGAAGAGGGAGTCCCTGTTTTCAAGGCAGGTTTCAATAGTGCCACCTATACATTCTGGTACAGAACTAATGATACCGAAGAATGGACGTACACGCAGCTTTCGATACACTTTACCAAAAAGAAAATGTTCCTGATGGGAGAAAGAGTAAAAAGTTACGAAGATTTTAATGTCCAATAATATACCGGCCTGAAATTAAACATTTCTTGGTTTTTCTGAAAATTTACTATAAAAAAGAAAACGTTTTCGTTGAATTTTAATAGTCCTTATAATTTTTGCCATAAAATTTCATAAAATTAAAAATTATACCCTTTTTTTATTTAATTTGCGGTAAAATTCAATATATTAAACATGGTTTCAATCACACGCCTTTTTGATTTTCCTTATTATCAACAAGAAACTTACGACCTTCCGGTTGCTCTGGCAACCAAAAAAAACGGAACTTGGGAAAAAACATCCACTCAGGAATATATTGCTAAAGCAAATGCCGTTTCAAGGGCATTATTGCGAATGGGCGTTCAGAAAGACGACAAAATTGCATTAATCACTTCTAATAACCGCACGGAATGGAATATCATGGATATTGGTATTTTACAGACCGGAGCGCAAAACGTTCCAATTTATCCAACGATTGCAGAAGAAGACTACGAATATATTTTAAACCACAGCGGAAGTATTTACTGCTTCGTTTCAGATGACGAAGTACTTCAGAAAGTAAATGCTATCAAAGCCAATGTACCGACTTTAAAAGAAGTATATTCTTTTAATGAAATTGCAGGTTGCAAACACTGGTCAGAATTACTGACTCTGGGTGCAGACGAAAGCAGCCAGTCTGAGGTTGAAGCCAGAAAAGACAGCATCCAAGAGGATGATTTAGCTACCATTATTTATACCTCCGGAACTACAGGAAAACCAAAAGGAGTGATGCTTTCGCACAAAAACATTGTTTCGAATGTTTTAGACAGTGCACCGAGAATCCCTTTTGATCCGGGAAAAAGTACCGCTTTAAGCTTCCTTCCTATTTGTCATATTTTTGAAAGAATGATTTTGTACATCTATCAATATTATGGCGTTTCTGTTTATTTTGGGGAATCTATTGATAAAATCAGTGACAACCTCAAAGAAGTCAAACCAACCGTTATTACGGCTGTACCAAGGCTTCTGGAAAAAGTTTACGATAAAATTTACGCAAAAGGCGGAGAATTAACCGGAATCAAGAAAAAACTATTCTTCTGGGCTATCGATTTAGGTTTAAAATACGAACCTTACGGAGCGAACGGATTCTGGTACGAATTCCAGTTAAAAATTGCCAGAAAACTTATTTTCAGTAAATGGAAAGAAGGTCTGGGAGGGAATCTGGATTTAATGGTTTCCGGAAGTGCCGCTTTACAACCCCGATTGACAAGAGTTTTTGCAGCTGCAGAAATCCCGGTTATGGAAGGGTACGGTTTATCTGAAACATCACCGGTAATTGCTGTAAACGACGAAAGAAATAAAGGTTTCAAAATTGGAACTGTTGGAAAAGTAATCCGCAACGTTGAAGTAAAAATTGCCCAGGACGGAGAAATCCTTTGCAAAGGGCCCAATGTAATGTTAGGCTATTTTAAAGATCCTGAAAAAACGGCAGAAGCTTTACAGGACGGTTATTTCCACACGGGAGATATCGGAGAAATTGACAGTGAAGGTTTCCTGAAAATTACGGATCGTAAGAAAGAAATGTTCAAAACCTCAGGCGGAAAATACATCGCACCGCAATTGATTGAAAACGCCATGAAACAATCCCGTTTTATTGAGCAGATCATGGTAATTGGTGAAGGCGAAAAAATGCCGGCCGCTTTTATACAGCCCAACTTCGAATTTGTGAAAGAATGGGCCAAAATCCATAAAATCACTTTGGGAAGTTCAAATGCTGAAATCGCTTCAAATCCGGACGTAATCAAACGTATCGACGAAGAAACCGAAGCCATAAACAAAAAATTTGGACACTGGGACCAAATTAAACGATTTGAACTTACTCCGG
>JBDTNT010000427.1:0-5310 GCA_039933615.1 Flavobacterium sp.
TTTTGCTGTTCATTATTCAAAATATTGTACACCAATATTTTACCACTTAGCACCTCTCCTATTTCTAGAATCATTTTTAGGACTTCACTGGCTTGAAGCATTCCGATAATTCCAACTGAAATCCCGATTACTCCGGCTTCATTACAATTTGCCGTCTGGCTGTTTTCATCCGGAAACAGGCATCTGTAACTCGGTCCGTTTTGATAATTGAAAACGGAAACCTGTCCTTCAAATCTAAAAATAGAACCATAAACCATTGGCTTATTTGTAACTATACAAGCGTCATTAATCAGATATTTTATGGCAATATTATCTGTTGCATCAACAATAATATCATATTTTTCGAATAGCGAAATGGCATTTTTCCCTGATAATTTTTCTGCAATAGCCGTAACTTTCACTAACGGATTCAATTCAGAAATCATTAATTTGGCTTCTTCAACTTTATGTTTCCCAACTGCCGAGCTTTTATAAATTACCTGACGATGTAAATTCGAAAGTTCAAGAACATCATCATCAACAATTCCAATTTCACCAACTCCGGCTGCAGCCAGATACGGAAGGACAGCAGCACCAAGTCCGCCTGCACCAACCACTAAAACTTTAGCTTTGGCTAGTTTATCCTGTCCATTTTCTCCAATTTCCGGAAGAATAATTTGTCTGTTATAACGTGCTGATGCATTCATAAAATCAATTTTAGCCTCCGGCAAACGGAGGTAATAAAGCAACAATATCGCTTGTCTGCAGTTTATAGTCTGTTGCTTTTGGAATTATTTTCTGGTTGACCGCAACACTGAAAGTCATTGAATCGAATTGGTATTTTTCTTCTAAATCCTGCAATAAATTCTGCAGTGAAATATCAGATTCAGCTATTTTTTCGAAAGCGCACTTTGTCTTTTCAGCAACAGCTCCAAAATATTTAATCTCAATCATTATTCTAAATTTAAATTCTGAAAAATAAATTCATCTTCAAAATGTTCCTGAAAATAGGAAGTCAGTTTTGAGTTGTTTTTTACCACTTCTCCAATCACAATAATTGCCGGTGATGAAATATTCTTTTCGGATACCAATTTAGCAATTGAACTCATAGTTCCAACCACTTTTTGTTCCGAATTTTTGGTTCCGTTTTGAATAATTGCAATTGGCAGATCATCTGTTCGGTTTTCTTTGTAAATCGAAATGATTTCGTCTAATTTATGCATTCCCATCAAAATAACCACCGTAGCTGCAGATTTTGACGCTAAATTAACATCTTTAGACAGTTCATGATTAGAAGTCGTACCGGTTATTACCCAGAAACTTTCGGCTACTTTTCGCTGCGTCAGACTAATACCCACCGAAGCCGGAACGCCCAAAGCAGATGAAATTCCGGGAACAACGGCCGTTTCCAGGCCAAATTTTTCTACATATTCTATTTCTTCACTTCCCCTACCGAAAATAAACGGATCACCACCTTTTAAACGTACTACATGACCATGACGATTCGCCATAGAAACGATCAATTCATTAATCTGATCCTGCGTATAGGCATGACAGCCCAAGCGTTTTCCAACAAAAACAATCTCCGCCTTTACTGCGTATTGCAATAATTCCTCGTTGACTAAAGCATCGTACAAAACGACATCTGCATTTTCTAAAGCTTTGATGGCTTTAAGCGTAATCAATTCAGCATCCCCGGGTCCTGCGCCTACAACTGTTAATTTTGGTGTTTTCAGGTTTTTCATACTACTTAACTTAAATTGATATTCAGGTCGTTTAATTCGTCAATCGAATTGATATTGCTTAAATGAAAATTTTCACTTTCTTCTATATTGATGATCTGATGTGGAATTTTAGCTATTAAATCCATCATTTTTAGTTCATTTCCATCAATTGCTTCTTTTATAACGGGAAGCATTTTTGTTGAATAAATTCCGATTAACGGATGCACTTTACTTTCCGAAGCAAAAACGGTAACTCCTGCTTCCTCATTATGTTTTGAAATCAATTCTGATAATAATTCGGTAGAAATTAACGGAATATCACAGCTTAGAATCAAATTAAACTCGGTTTCAGAATGTGTTAATGCGGTATAGATTCCACCCAAAGGACCTTTATCTGTAATGATATCCGGTAATTTTTGATACGGCAGATAATCGTATTCCGGAGTCGCCGTAATCAAATTTATTTTTTCTGTAATGGGCAGAATCGCCTGAATAATATGTTCAATAAATGGTTTTTTCTGAAACAAAACCAAGCCTTTCTCTGACTGCATTCTTGTGCTTTTTCCTCCACAAAGAATAAATACTGTTAGTGCTTCCATAATTTAAACTATTTATTTTTTGCTTCAGATTTCAGGTTTTCCCCATCTATGTTTCAAATCAAAATCAGGGAAAAATCAATTTTATGCTTGCCATTAAAATTACTGTTCCTAAAACGATTTTTAAAGCTTTGTTTGAAAAATAACCGCTTCCGTAAAATCCTCCCAAGACTCCTCCAACAACTGCAATCGGAACCAGATAAAAACTCTCTATTGGAATAGTTTTTCCTCCCAAAAAGAATCCCATTAATCCGGCAAATGAATTTACAAATATGAATAAACCCGAAATTGCAGCCGATTCCTTAATCGAGGCCCAACCCAAAAACAATAGAATCGGACTCAGGATAATTCCACCGCCAATTCCTAACATTCCGGATAATAATCCGATTGCAAATCCGATTGCCAGGGCAAAAGGGATATTTATGGTAACCGATTCTTTTTCTTTAAAATTAAAGATTCCAAACAACCTCAGCGCCGCAAAAACCAATACAACTCCGAGGATAATTTTATAAACCGTATTATCTAAAGTCACAAAACCACCAATAAATGCAGCCGGTATGGAGGCAATTGCAAAAGGGTAAAAAAGTTTTGGCTTGAAATAATTCTTTCGGTAATAAAAGAAAAACGAAATGCTTGAAACAAATAAATTAAGCAATAAAGCCGATGGTTTCATTATGGTAATCGGAAAAGCAAAAATCGTCATCAAAGCCAAATAACCAGATGCCCCACCGTGCCCGACACTTGCGTATAAAAAAGCAATTACGATTAAAGCAATGCTGAATAAGATTATATTTTCTGAAGTTAATAAGGTCATTTTTTATCTTTATCTTTTTGTTTCAGGTTTACTTTTTTTCAGTTTCAGGTTTCAATGCAGACGAAGAGGAATCCCTGTTTGTTCCTTAAGATTGCAGAGTTTCTTTCGGAGATTCCTCCTTCGTCGGAATGACAAACCGGACGCAAAATCTAAAATCTACACTCTAAAATCTAAAATTCCTAATCTATCGGTAACAGCGTTACTAATTCTCCTGCTTTTATTAATTCAACATCATCGGGAACTATCAATAAACTGTTGGCTATTGCAAATGAATTAAGCATTGCTGAGCTCTGGCTTCCTAAAACCTCAACGTGGGTTTCGTCATACAAAGCTTTTAAAAACAAGGTTTTTCCTGTTGAATTGGTTATTGCCGCATTTAATTTCCGAACCATTTTTGGTCTGTGGATTGCTTCAAAACCCATTTTATTTTTAATCGCCGGACAAACATAGATGTAAAAATCAGTAAGTGACGAAGCCGGATTTCCAGGCAAAGCAAACACCAAAGTTTCATTTTTTCTTCCAAAAAACATAGGCTTCCCAGGTTTCTGATTGATTTTATAAAACAATTCTTCTACCTCATTTGCTATTAAAGCATCTTTTACAAAATCATAATCGCCAACTGATATTCCACCCGAAATTAAGACAATATCGTATTTTGGTAAAATATTTTTTAATGCTTTTTTAGTTGCCTTGAGATTGTCTTTTACTTTATAGACTTTCGTTTTCTTAATTCCGATTGTCTGCAGTGCTGCCTGAAGCATTACTGAATTACTTTCGTAAATTTTTCCTTTTTTTAATTTATTTCCTGGCTCAATTAATTCGTTTCCGGTTACTAAAATGGCTACTTTTGGTTTTTTGTAAACTGTAATTTCAGTAATTCCCAAGCAGGCCAGAAAACCGATTGCAGCCGGTGTAATCAAAGTATTGGCTTCAAAAACAACCCCATCCTTCTGAATTTGCTCTCCTTTACTTCGGACATTTGCAAATTGTTCCGGCATATTTGTAATCAAAATCGATTTTTCGTTTGCCATAACATGTTCCTGCATTATGACAGTATCTGCATCGTCCGGCACAAAAGCACCGGTGAATACGCGTACGGCTTCATTAAATTCAAGTTTTGTATTCGAATGATCTCCAGCCTGCGAAATACCTACTACATCATACTGATGTCTTTTGCTGTGTGTAAAAGCATAACCGTCCATGGCAGATTGACGAAAAGGCGGCATTGCAATTGGCGAATGCACCGTTTTGGCCAGAACATAACCTAATGCTTTCCTCACAGGGATTTTCTGCGTTGGCATTTTCGAACTGTTTTCGGCTACAATTGCTAAAGCCTGACTAACTTGTATCATGTTTCAAAATATAAAACTAAGTATAAATACTTATCACAAATATAAGTATTTAATAGTAGGATGAATAAAAAAAATTGAATTTATTTTAATGTCTATAAAATTAGTCTAATTTCTTCAAAATCAACTTTAAAAACAAATGTAGTTTTCTCCAGAAAAACAGCAACTGAATTTAAAATTGCTCCTTGTCTGACGTTTTTCTCCTCTTTTCATACTTAATTTCAAAATTAGAAATAAAGAATCCAAGTATAAAATACTACAATTTTAATCTTTTCGTAAAAATAATTTCAAAACAAATATAATTTCATTCTTGAATCACAAAATACTGAATATCAATTATTTAAATATAATATAATGTTTTTAAAACAGCTCATTTACAGCTCTTTAAAAAAATAATTACACTTTTTTTTGGTTTTTATTAGATTAAAATTAACTTTGTCTATAGGATTAGTAGAGTTTAAATAATTATTTAAAACATAAAAAACTATATTTTGAAAACAACCGAAAGCATATCGTCTTACATTTTACCTAAAAAATATACTTATAACACTTTTTGTTATATGTGCTTCTGTTGCTAAACCTCTCAAAACATATTCGTTCTGTTGATTATTTCTTAATCACAAATCAATTCTGATTTAAAGACGAATCTTTTTAAAATTCACCACAAGAATATTTATTGAAATTACAAAAGTCTGTTTCATGCCTAATTTGCATTTAACCTATCTTAAAACAATACCTATAATCCAAAAAAAATTAATAACTAAACAAACTAAAATGAAAAAAATGCATAGCTGTTGCTGTAAATAAAAAAAGCCATTTCTGCGGCAACAGAAATGGCGAGGCTTAAA
>JBDTNT010000428.1:0-8308 GCA_039933615.1 Flavobacterium sp.
TTAAACCCTGTTATAATCAGCTTTCCAATGTACAATTGCTTTTTTGATTGCAGCTCCTGTTAGTTTGTTTTTGAGGGTGTCTTCAACAAGTGGCAACAATTCATCATCGGGAGCAAATCGTAAGGCAAACAGCTGATCGTCGGTTAATTTGTATTCAAATTCTTCGAATCTTTTTCCGGAAAGGGTAAAATAGCGGTAACGAAGTTCTAACCTGACAATCCTGTTTTGAAGGGTTAATGCATAATGCTGGCGTAACATGAATGCAAGACAAAATAAAAAGATAAAACCAACACTTATAAAGACCCAGATTAACCGTTCCTCTTCTGTAAAAGCAAAATAAATACTGGTGATTAAAAAGGCTGTCAGAATTGGATAATATATAAAATGATGAGGTGGGTAAAACCGAATGTGATTCTGGTAAGTTTGAATTTTCATAATTATTTGGTTTAGGAGATATCATGTAAAAGTATAAAAGCTATTCTAATAAAAGAATAGCTTTTTTTCTCAAAATAAACTAACAACCAATATTTTATAATTCAACCTTAGAATATTATTTATAAAGAGTGAGATTTATAAATACTAAGAATTTAATTATTTAAAATACCTTAAAACCTTTTGGTAAAATTATAGGATTACCTGACTACATAGTTATACTTTAAAAGTAAAATCTTATAGAATTCAAATGTTAGCCTGTTTTATTTTATAAGTGAACTAATAACTTTCCATTCGTCTAATTTTGATTCAAAAGATTTACTTGCATTTGCAGGACTTGACGACGGCAAAGTAATAAGTTGGTACGTTTTTTTTAAATGAACATATTTCTTAAAGAATGCAGCTGCTTTTTGCCCGTTGAAAAGAATGGTTGTAATATTTGGATGAGTTTCAAGAAACGATTCAAAGTCATTTGCAATTTCATTTTTTATCGCGCTGTCCAGACTTCCGACTCTGTCACAGAATTGTAAAACATCCCAGACAGCAATTTTATGTTTAATCAGGATTGATTTTTTGGTTTCATAATCAGATGAAATATTTTCTTTTAAAATGTTGAAGATAAATTTCCAGAAATTATTCTGGGAATGACCATAATACTGATTGAGTTCTAATGACTTTGTTCCTGGCATTGTGCCTAAAATCAACAGATTAGCGTCTTCAGCGCTGATAGGGGAGAAAGAAAAACTTTTCATGCTTTTTTATTATAGTGAAGGTTTGTTTATAAAACAATCATTTAGAGTTAATTATAAAACAATTTACAAAAATTATATAACATTTTTCGCTGTTGTTTATTGGAAATTTGTGTTATAGATTTTAAAGAATTTCTGTACAAACTGAGACTTCTGTTTTTAATAAATCTATAATCAGCAAATTATCGAATTTTAAACTCCAGGCAAGATGAAAGTAGTTAATATAAATACAGAGAAAATTAAAGATATTTTTGAAGCTTTAGCTTTGAATATTGGAGGTAAAGTTACTTTTGATTTAGACGAGTATACTTTGGATTTTAATAATAGTTTTGCCAAAGGATCGATAATTGGATCTTCATTTAATGATGATATTTCATATGTTCAGTTTGATATGACTTTCTCTGCCGATGTGAGGATGAATATTGCCAATCCAAAATCTTCTCCGGTTTATTTTGCGTATTGTTCCAAAGGGAATTTATCTCACAGTTTTGGAATAATGGGTGAGGAGAGAAAATTAAAAACCTTTCAGACTGCTATACTTTCTTCTAAAAAGGATGATGAAAATGTTTTGTTTTTTGAAAAAGATACAAAAACTAAATTTACACTAATTATTGTTGGAACTCAGGTTGCCGAAAAAAATCAGATTAACTCCCTGAATGAAAAAGTAAAAGAAACTTTTTTTGAAAACAATACACGTGAAGATTTCTTTTATCTGGGTTCTTATAATTTGAGAATTGGTGAAAAAATAGAACAATTAAATGCGGTAACACAAACCGGAATTGTCCGTAATTTATTGAAAGAAGGAATTTTAAGAATTATCCTGGCTATGGAAATTCAACAACATACAGACGATTTAGCGGCTACTTCTAAAGATGCAAATTGTCTGACTCTAAGAGAAATGGAACAGATCAAAGAACTTTCAGAAGCTATAAAAGCAAATCCGGAAGAAGCTTTCACCATTAAATCATTAAGTAAAAAATCAGGACTTTCCCCAAATAAACTTCAGGAAGGTTTTAAAATGATTCACAATCGTACCGTTAATGATTACATCACACATATGAGAGTTTTAAAAGCCGAAATCCTTATTCGTACTTCGGACCTAAATATCTCAGAAATAGTATACTGCATTGGTTTTACAAGCAGAAGTTACTTCTCTAAAATCTTCAAACAAAAATTCAATTGTAGTCCAAAAGAATATAAATTCAATTTGAATCCTTTGGCTATTACAGCTTGAGAAATAGGTTCAGAGATGCAAAGGTTCAAGGGGACAGGGTTTAAAACCTTTGAATCTTTGAACCTTTATTTCTTTGCAACTCAAAAAAAAACATTTACATTTGCATAACTAATTATGTAATCAATTATTATATGGATTTTTTTGATAAAGTTGGGAAGGTAGCTTTAGGAAGCCGTCTTCGATTGATGACTGCAACGATTACAGATGATGCAGCTAAGATTTATGAATTGTATGGTATCGGTTTTATGCCCAAATGGTTTCCGGTTTTCTATATGTTAACGGAGGACAGGGAAATTACCATTACTGAAATTGCTAATGAAATTGGACATTCACAACCGTCTGTGAGTAAAATTATTCAGGAAATGACGGCCGCTGGTCTTGTTCAGGAAAACTTAAAGACCACTGATAAACGCAGAAATAGTGTCGCTTTGACAGAGCAGGGTTTATTTCTTTCAAAAGAATTAAAACTACAGTGGATTGATGTTGAGGCTGCTGTTCAGTCTTTAATAACTGAATCAAACCATAATTTGTGGACTGCACTGGAAGAATGGGAATTTCTACTGGAGCAAAAATCACTTCTTAAAAGGGTTATTGAAAATAAAAAAATGCGTGAAAGTAATGATGTTCAGATTGTACCATTTGAGCCTAAGTACCTTAATGCTTTTAAAGCCCTGAATGTAGAATGGATTTCGACTTACTTTGAAATGGAAGAAGCGGATTATAAAGCATTAGATAATCCAAAAGAATATATTCTGGACAAAGGCGGTAAAATCCTGGTGGCTTTATACCATGATGAGCCGGTTGGTGTCTGCGCACTAATCAAAATGAAGGATGAAAACTATGATTTTGAAATGGCAAAAATGGCCGTATCACCAAAAGCACAAGGAAAGAATATCGGCTGGTTGCTGGGACAGGCAATTGTAAAAAGTGCAAAAGAAGAAGGAGCAAAGAAAATTTATCTGGAGAGTAATACCATTCTTAAACCCGCAATCAATTTGTATCACAAATTAGGATTTCAAAAAGTTTCAGGTCTTGCAACACCTTACAAGCGTTGTAATATACAGATGGAGTTGATTATTGAGTAAAGGTTCAAAGATTTAGAGTTGCAAAGGTTCAGAGGTTAAAAACTTTGTCGCTTTGCAACTCTGAACCTCACCTATGAAACCTATAATACTCCAAATCCTTATGTTTTTTCTCATCAATTGAGCATAAAATCGAATTCATTCCGATGACACTAAATGTAATTCCATTTCCTCCGAAACCTAAAACGTAGTGTTCGTTTCTATTTGGATTTGGTTTTCCGAAATAGGGCAGACCGTCTTTGGTCTCCCCAAAAGTACCTGCCCAGGAATAATCTATTTTGAAATTTATATCTGGGAATTTTCTTTGAAATTTCTTCAATAGGAACTGTTCTTTTTTTGGCAATAGCTTGTCACGTTTTTTAGCGTCCTTAAATTCTTCGTCGCCACCGCCCATAATGATTCTGTTGTCCTGTGTTCCGCGGAAATATAAATAGGGAGACGAGGTATCCCAAAAGACAGCTTTCTTGAAAGATTTTGGTAATTCAGGAAGGCTTTCCGAAGTAATGACATAGGTACTTTTGAGGTCGACCACTTTTTCAGTGAGTGTTTCGGTACTTTCGTAACCACTGCAGTGTACGATATGATCAGCTGTAATGTTACATCTGTTTTCTGTATGTGCTATAAGTTTTTCTTTTTGATTTTGTGTGGATGTAATATTGGTGCGGTCAAAAATCTGCATTCCTTTTTTCTCGCAATAACGTATCAAATCCTGAGCAAGTTTATACGGATCCATGACTGCTGCAGTTTGTGATTCTATTGCAGCGAGGGCATTTAACCCTAATTTTTCAAGATCCCATTTTTCCAGCCAGGTTACATCAAACCCATTTTCTTTTCGACATTTGAATTCGTTTTTCAGAAAGGGAAGGTCTTTTTTTAATGAACAGAAATAAATGCTTTTTTTGAATTCAAACTGGCAGTCGCTTTTTATGGTATCGATAATATTCCGTAGGTCAAAAATCGCTTTTTTTCCATTCCTGTAACTGTCAACAGCACATTCCAATCCTCTGATTTTTATTAATTCATGTAAGGATACGTCGATTTCATATTGCAATAATGCCGTACTTGCGGCAGTACTCCCGTTGCAAATATCCCGACGGTCTACCATTACTACTTTTTTTCCCTCACTAATGAGTTTGTAAGCAATCAATGCTCCGGTAATTCCTGCGCCAATAATTAAAATTTCCGTCTCTAAATCTGAATCTATTGACGGATAACTTATTTCCATTGCGTGCTTTAATGGCCAGAAGGTTTCTGTTGAACGTAGCTTCATTTTTTTGTGATGTTTTTGGTACGCATTTTTGTTCGGTTTTTATCTTTTCGCTCGTGTTGGTCATCTGCTTCAGCAATAGAATGTGATGTTCTTACACTTTCCTCTTTTTTGGCAAGTTCACTAAGCCTGTGATAATATTTCTGAACAATGATCATCTCTTCTTCGGTCATACTTTCGATGTCAACCAGCGTATTGCTGGAATATTCGTTTGAGGCTACCAATTCATTTAATTTCAGTTGAATGGCCAGAGAATCTTTGTTCTGTGCTTTCTGAATTAAAAAAACCATTAGAAAAGTGATAATTGTTGTACCGGTATTGATTACAAGCTGCCAGGTTTCAGAATAATTGAAGATAGGACCACAAACTGCCCACACTACAACAATTAAAAAAGCGGTGATAAAAGCAGGCGTACTTCCTGCTGCTTTAGAAACACGTGAAGCGAATTTTTCGAATGCACTGGTGCTATTCTTTTTTTTATTTTTCATTTCAATTTAACTTTTTTGTTTACCGGATTTTTGTTTGCTGACTTTTTCTTCCCGAATTACTTTATTGTTTTTTTCATCATAAACGGCATCGTCTATTTTTTGCCCTGTCTTACTGAAAATCTTAATTTTTGGGTCTTCATGCGTTCCCGTGACCACAATTGGGAACCCGATTAATCCAAATAACGGAAGTCCTAAACGCATTCTTAAATCCAGTAATCCGTCAAAACTGGTAGTTCCTTTTATGGTTGGTTTAAAACCAGCTACAGTAAAAGTGAAAGGCTCAATATGAATCAGGTTGTTATCAATGGTTGAAACGATTTCGATGCCTTTCATATCAGGATTGTTTAAACCCTTTTGACCAGTCTGAGAACTTATTCCGTCAAATAGTTTAAGCCCTTTTACCTGTACATCACGCAGGTTCAGGATTCCGCCACCTTCAAGGGATTCATAAATAGGCCCCATATTTCCGTTTAGATCGCCTTTTATCTGATAATCTACAGAAATGATCCCCTGTGCTTTTTCAGCAGCGCTGACCATATTATGAAACATCGGAATTTCTTTGTATGCCCTTTGTACACTGAAATCTTTGGCTGTAAAATGAGCATCAAAATGTGCTGAAGTTGGCGATTCATCTTTATAATTGGCATCAACTCCTAAAAGGCAGTCAATGATATTGAAAGTTGTTTTTTCTAAGTAAAAATTACCTTTTGTGATTCCCGCCTTTCCGGCAAGTTTATTGAGGATTAAGCCATTGTATTCAACTTTATCTACATCTGTTTTAAGTCCAACATTTAGGTTTTTAGGAATAATGACTACGCCGCTCATTTTTGGATGGTCTTCTTTGGCATATTCTACATCAATATTCCGATCTTTATTTTCTCCTTTTTCAAGTGCCATAAATTCATCGACATTAATCAGTTTTGACTTCATATTAAAATCGCCGCTTAATGTTCCGTGTGATTCCAGAAAGTAATTAATAGTATTCAAAAGATATCCATTAATGGCAAAATCTGATTTTCCATAAGTAGCATCAAATTTTTCAAACCACATTTTCTCGTTTTGAAAACGGAAATTTCCCTGTTTGATATAAAAAGCTTTTGGGAAAAGTTCAGAAGTGGCTTTAATATTTTTAAGGATTATTGTTCCTCTGTTATCCAATTTATCGTATTGGCCATTCGTCGCATAACTTTGTTTTCCTTTTAAGGAAAGATCTGCTTTTGCGTAACCCGTTATATCAACACCTTTTTGGGAGAAGACTTTATAAATGCGTCCAACATTCAATTCTCCCTTTATTTTAGCATTATAAGCCAAATCACTAAAGTCAGAAAGTGTGGCATTTATGTACACCGGATTTCCTTCAAAGGCGAAAGAAGCGGGAGCGACAGAAACAATTAAATCCTTAAATGTTCCGGCTTTGTTGAGCACATTGGCGACTAAAGTAATATCTGTAATCGGATTCGGATAAGATTCGGTTTTAAGCCATCCATTTCGCAATGAAATTCCGCCAATTGTTTTAGGAAATAATTTCTTTGTGGTGCTGAATGTTCCTCTTGCCTGAATATTTGTTTTTAGGATTCCTTTCAATTCAAGGGAAGTCAAACCTAAAGCCGCATCAACTGTAGCCAGGTCTAAGGCACCTTTTACACTGGCATTTACATCCATTTCAGTAAAACCTTTGCTGTGTAAATAAGCCGTGAAATAATCTTTCTCACCTACTTTAAATTTAAGGGTATTCAAATTAATAAGCAGTTTTTCGACATCAAGTGATGGCATAATGGCATTCAGGTTCATCTGGAAATCCGTCAGTGGAGCAGGGGCATTCTGATAATTGATGGCGCCTTTATCAATTTTAAGATTAAAAGCAAAATCCGGTTTCTGTTTTTTGGCGACATTATAATCTCCTTTAAAAGTAAAAAGCAAATCACTGTTACCGGATATTTCGGTTTCATTCATCCAGGTCAGATATTCCGGTGGCATTACAGAAAATAAATCTTTTAAGGTTGTTTTTTCTGATGCTGCTTTGATATTGATTTTATAACCATCTCTTAAAATGGTAAATAAACCGGTAAATTTCAACGGTAATTTATTGATTTTTAATTCATTTTTCTGAAGAATAAAAGAAAGTGCATGGGTATTGATCCGGGTAATTAAATCGGCACGCAGTTCTTTTTTTCTCAGATAAGCTGTTCTGTTGTAATAGAAGTCGACGCTGTCTATTCTGGCATCGGTGTTCAGATCAAAAATATCTTCACTTAGATTTCCCTTTCCGATATAATTGAAACCTTTTGCATCTACAAGAATTTTGGCAGATCTATCGTTGTATTTTACATGACAATCCTCAAGGTCAATTCGTTCTAATCGGATGGCAGTTCCTTCTTCGGAATTTTCCTCTTCCTTTTGATTTTTTTTGTCTTCGGGAGCAATGTAAATATTGTAATTGGCCTGCCCTTTTTGGTTGACCATTATATTGATTAAGGCTTTAGAAACGTATAATTTATTGATTTTGACTTCGTTGTCAAAAATCAGTCTTTTAAGGTTGATTCCAAAAGCAACCTGATCGGCTTTTATCAAAGTATCATTGCCAAAAGGAGCGGATCCGGTCATCGATAAATTATCCAATGAAACGGTCAGCGATGGGAAATGCGTAAAAAAAGAAAGTCTGGATTCCGTAAAATCCAGTTTGGTATCCAGGCGCTCATTGGCAATTTTCTTTACTTCTGAAGCAACTTTTCCAGGGAATAAAAGCGGAATCAGGAATAGTAAAAGCAGGATTCCTGCTAGTACTATTCCTGTAATTTTTAAAAATTTAAGGGCAGTATGTTTGAATGAAAATGGCATGTATTTTGGATTTTAAAAATTGATAATGAGCCATTAAAAGTTACTAATCACATAGAAAAATAAATTTTAATTACTTTAGAAAAATAAAAAGAGTACAGCTTTTTCATATCGTTTATTGTTTGATAGCAGTTACTTTTTTTCTTTTTCTTTTTCTTTTTCAGCTTTTTTAGCGTCTTCCTCTTTCTGTTTTTCTTCTTTTTCTTTTAGCTCTTTTTCCT
>JBDTNT010000429.1:0-3466 GCA_039933615.1 Flavobacterium sp.
TTTTTTTTTTTTTTTGGAGCTGTCGAAACATACTAATGTTTTGGCAGCTTTTTTAATTGTAAATATCCTTAGAGAGGCTTCTTTCATTAGTAGTTGTTGCAATGTAAAAAATCTATTTAGGATATGTTGTTGAGATTTTTATTCAGGATAATTAATTGCTAAATTTGAACTTACTGGTGAGTCTTAAATTTAATTTCTTTTGTCTGCACTCATAAAAAATGCCACATTTCTAAATTTAGAAATGTGGCGTTTTTTATATGAGTTTTTAAACTACTACTGTATTTGTTTTTTGTAAATAGAGTAGATAGTGTCTATTGTTTTTCTGTCTAAAGTTGAGGTTGTATCAGTTTGAATATAATGCAATTTAAAGGCCATTATCGCTGCAGAAAGATTTTTGGTATTGTAGCCAATAATACGTAAAGCCTGTTCTATTTTGAAATCAAAAGGTGCTTCCTCTAAAACTTCATCCGGCCAGATCCCGAATCCTTTTTCGGCTAATGTTTTCCAGGGAAATAAAGCGCTTGGATCTTGTTTTCTTCCCGGAGCAATATCTGCATGTCCCAGTATATTTTGAGTCGGAATGTTGTAGTCTTTTTTTAATTTAGTTAAAAGAGCAACCAAACTACTTATTTGAGCTTCTGTAAAAGGTTTAAAGCCATTATTATCCAATTCAATGCCAATAGAACTTGAGTTCAAATCTGTGTTTTTCCCCCAGGTAGATGCTCCGGCATGCCACGCTCTTAGATAGTCATTAAGCATCTGAACAACTTTTCCATTTTCAGAAATCACATAATGAGCACTCACTTGTGTTTTTGTTTTTGTAAAAGTATTTATAGTCTGCTGAACAGAGTCTTGTGCGGTATGGTGAATGATTACAAAGCTTGGTTTTCTTAAATTAAAATTAACAGTCCCTATCCATTCTGTGTTGATACCGTTCAATAGGGCAGTTGATCCTGTTTTTGATAATGTATCTTTTACTATTCCCAGTTGTTGGGCATAAGTTGTGTCAATAACTACTGGGCTGGCTGGTATGGTTTGAGTTTCTTTACTTGTAATTTGATTCTCTAAAGTTTTAAGTTGCTTATCGTAAACTTTTTCAGTGCTTTTGTAAGGATTAGTCGCGCAAGAAGTAATAATAATTGCTATGAGCACATAATATAAATGTTTTTTTATCATGATTAATTACATTTTTTGGATTAAGTTTAGGTCTTTATTCCTGAACTTTTCCTATTTCTGTATCTTCTTTTATTTCCTTATTCTCTTTAGACTCTTTTTTCTTTTTTGACTTAGTTTTTTTGATCTCTTTAAAATTAGCCATAAAATAGGTGTATTTTTCAATTTGATCAGGATTAAGAAAGGCAGTAACTTTTTTTGTAGTACTCTCTCTTAATGCTTTGATTTGTTCAATTTTTTCTTCCTGACTGCTGCTTTCATTTTTCATAAGTACTCCTTGCTCTCTCATACTGTCAGCGAAAACATTTGTGATGGCAATAACCTGTAGTTCGTCAAGATTTACGTCTGGTTTCATTTGCTCAACAATTTTAGCTGCAGTTTCTTCAGCAGGAATTTCTTTAGGCTTGCTCTGACTTTGAGGTCCTGCCTGCGCCATACTTCTGTCCATTCCCATTCCGCCGCCTCTTCCATAACCACCGCCGCCACCATAACCACCTCCACCGTAGCCATTATTGTATCCGTTTCCGTATTGAGCAGAAACTGAGTTAATGCATAATAAAGTGAAAACTAAAAGAAATAAAGATTGAATAGGTTTCATAAAATTGTTTTTATAAAAAAATTAGCAAATATCTATTGTAAATTTAAGCAGGTTCTCCGTATAAATCAAATTCTGTTGCTTCAATTATCTTGATATTAACAAAATCACCAGTTTTTACGTAATGTTTAGCTGCGTCAATTAATACTTCGTTATCAACATCGGGACTGTCAAACTCAGTTCTGCCTACAAAATGAGCGCCTTCTTTTCTGTCAATGATACATTTAAAGACTTTTCCAACTTTTTCCTGATTCAAATCCCATGAAATCTGAGATTGTAATTCCATGATTTCATTGGCTCTAGCTTGTTTTACATCGTCCGGAACATCATCTTCAAGCAGGTAAGCATGCGTATTTTCTTCATGTGAATAAGCAAAACAGCCCATTCTGTCAAATTTCATTTCCTGAACAAAATCTTTCAAAATTTCAAAATCTTCCTGAGTTTCACCCGGATACCCAACGATTAATGTCGTTCTGATTGCCATTCCAGGAACAGCTGCACGGAAATCTTTTAATAACTGAGTCGTTTTAGCCTGTGTAGTTCCACGGCGCATAGATTTCAAAATAGAATCTGAAATGTGCTGCAGCGGAATGTCAATATAGTTACAAATCTTAGGTTCACGTTTCATGATTTCTAAAACATCCATTGGAAAACCGGTAGGGAAAGCATAATGTAGACGGATCCACTCAATGCCTTCAACTTTTACTAAAGCTTCTAAGAGTTCGCCAAGATTTCTCTTTTTGTAAATGTCAAGACCATAATAAGTTAAATCCTGAGCAATCAAAATCAATTCTTTGGTTCCGTTTTTTGCTAAACCTTCAGCTTCTTTAACTAATTTTTCAATAGTTTGAGAAACGTGTTTACCACGCATCAAAGGAATGGCACAAAAACTGCACGGTCTGTCGCAGCCTTCCGCAATTTTTAAGTAAGCATAGTTCTTAGGAGTTGTAGTTAAACGTTCTCCTAATAATTCATGTTTATAATCGGCTCCTAGTGCTTTCAATAGCTGAGGCAGTTCTGTTGTACCGAAATATTGATCAACATTTGGGATTTCTTTTTCTAAATCAGGTCTGTAACGTTCCGATAAACATCCGGTTACAAAAACTTTGTCTACGAGTCCTTTTTCTTTTTTGTCAGCATATTCCAAAATCATATTTACCGATTCTGCTTTGGCATTATCAATAAAACCACAGGTGTTGATTACAATGATGTTTCCTTCTCGTTCAGCTGGAGCTTCATGTTCAACTTCTTTTCCGCTTGCACGAAGTTGCCCCATCAGGACTTCACTGTCATATACATTCTTCGAACACCCAAGAGTGATTACGTTAATTTTGTTCTTTTTTAAAGACTTGGTTCTCATACTTTTATAAATTGGAGTGCAAAATTACACTTTTTTATTCAAACACCGCTTGTTTCCTTTTCTTTTAGCTGTTTTTTATGAAGCGGATAATTATTTTTAATGTTGATTTAAACGGTATTTTATACTGACTAATCATGCCGAAAAAGATGTTACAATATCGATTAAAAAAAATCCGTTAAGTGTTTGGCTTAACGGAAATTTCTATTGATCTATTTAATTTCTAATTACAATTCAAATAATAAAGTCAAGGATACATTATTCAGTTTCGATGTAATGTTTGCACCATCAGTAAATCCTTGTGCAAAGAAACCTTGATTTGATTTTCTTTCTAAATACGA
>JBDTNT010000430.1:0-5044 GCA_039933615.1 Flavobacterium sp.
GAAGAGATAAAATTGCAGGGTATCCTGTTTTTGCAGCAATAACTTATTAACTTTACGAATCGTATAACTTATTAATTTAAATGCCAAAAATGAAATATTTTTCTTTACTGTCACTTCTGTTCTTGTTTTCCTGCACTGATAAAAAAGTTTCAGTTCCTAAAGTTTTAAATAATGGTTCAGAAAATAGTTCAACGGAAGCTGTAGTCATTCCTGAAGAGGTAAACGTTTTTAGTGCCATCAGACCTGATGAAAGATTGAATAAAGGAGAGAAATATTCAGATGAAGTAGAATATGTTGGTTATGATGAGAGTGGTGACTATGCTCTATTTACCATAAAAAAAGGCAATGAAGTAGTGGCTCTTAATACTAATTTTGAAGGTGCTGATAAATTCCTGAGAGGCGATATTTTGAATATAACCTGGAAAATGGATTCTACTTTTATAGCAGGGGAAGGTGAAAAACCGGAATTTACCGAGTGGCTCTTAAATGCTGAAAAAATAAAAGACGGAAGCGTTAGTTTATTTAGAAAAAAATACAGGAAACCAATTAAGTATACTTGGGCAGAAGGGGCAGAATATTCAAAAGACTACAAGGATTATCTCTATACTTTGGTAGAATATTATTTAGCAAATTCTAAAAAAGACCTTGTAAAAGTACACATCGGGAATCCGGATACAGAGCTGGTTTATTCAATAGAAGATGGAGAAAAAAACGGAAGGTCGTATACCATTCTAGGGATCTCAAATGAGTTTGAAAATCATACCAGTATCATTCAGTGGCTGTATTTAGACAGCGAAAACAAAAAATTGTATGAATATGATTTGGCAAACGATAAATTAGTTGAATTTAATTAAAGAATGCTTTAAACCAAAACAATTTTGTGTTTAATGGCGTATAAAACCAAACCAATCCGGGTTTTGATTTCCAGTTTGTCAAAGAGGCACTCTCTGTAGCCATCAATTGTTTTCGGGCTCAGGCACATTTCAGAAGCAATTTCTTTATACGTTTTTTCGGTGCAGGCATGTTTTATAAAAACAATTTCTTTTTCTTTCAGGCAAATTGCTTTCGAATCATTATTGGCTTTTTTAACCAGCATTCCTGAAACTAAATCAGTAAAATAAAATCCTTTCTCGATGACACATTTTATGGCATCTTTAAAAATTTCGGGAGAGGTATCTTTTAGCAGATAACCTTTTGCACCGTTGGTAATCATTTTAATGATAATTTCCTCATCATCATTTACAGACAACGCAATAACCCTGAGATCGGGTCTGTTTTCTTTGATCCATTTCATGGTTTCTACACCGTCTAAGACCGGCATATTTACATCTAATAAAATTAAACCAACTTCAAGATCAACGTTTTCCTGAAGATAGGTTATAAAAACTTTTCCATTTTCAAAGCGGTTGATCACTTCAAAATCTTTAAAACTATTGATCAAAAGCTGCAGGGATTGCGAGAAAAGCTGGTGATCATCAACAATAATAATTTTATTCTGGGCTATTGTTTTCATCGGATTTGGTTAAGGGATACTCTAAAGTTATACATGTTCCGGATTGGTCTGATTCTATCATTAGCTTGGCGCCAATTAGTTTAGCTCTCAATTTCATGTTGTTTAACCCTAAGCCGGAATTGCTTTTTTTAGTATCGTAACCAATTCCGAAATCTTTCATTTTTAACCTGAAAAGACGCTTAGTTGTTGTTATGTTTACTTCGTATAAATCACTGTGTGAATGTTTTAAACTATTGTGCAAAGCTTCCTGAAAAATACGGTAAATAAACAAATCATGTTCTTCGTTGATCTTTGGTATTTCTCCTGTAAAGTTATACTTATAATGAATATGTTTTAGTTTTTTCAGACGCTCAAGATCTTGTTTTATTGCTTCTATAAAATTGGTTTGCAATAAGTTATCTTTATTTGTGATTCGGGATAAAATCCTGATCTCATCCAGTGATTTTGCTAAGACATTTTTAAGGTCGGTTAATTCTTGGCTTTTTATTGCTTTACCGCTCTGGATATACATATTCAGCTGCATAATGCCGACAGAAACAATCTGGCCAATATTATCATGCAGCTCTTTGCTTATTTCTGAAAGGGTCTGATCTTTAATTTCAATTCTGGTTTTTACCAATTCCGATTGAAAATACATTTCAGATTCCATTTTTTCAACTAAATAATTGTTCTTTTTCTTCAGGAAATAAAAAAAAATGACAAGCAGCGTGATCAGTAAAGTAAAAAAAACGATACCTAAGGAAATGACTAATAATTGTATTTCTTTTCGCTCCATATAAATCCAATTATAAAACAACTATGTGCTAAAAAATTTAAAATAAACAAGACCAGGCTAAAAACAGATTCATCTTGTTTGATTAGGAACCACTTTATGGCCAGCATAAAGGGCAGGACGGGAACGTGAAAAACCAGTATCCCCAGGATATACCAAAAAAATACTGATTTTTTAAAATTTAATATTTTGTTTGAATTGAAAATCTCTACCAAATATAAGCAGGAAAGCAGCATAACTACTATAACCCCCACTGCAAAACTATAAGTAAAGGAGTGATTTACGTCTTTTTTGAAATATAAAATATTCAGAAAAAAGGAAATTAGAAATAAGATTAAAAATAGTACTGCCGAAATTCGATTGGTTTGTTTCAGTAAAAGACTCCGAAGCAGCAGTATGTAGGCGGAGAAACTAACGAACATATAAAAATTATAAACGTAATAATTTAATAAGCCCGTCCATTGGGTAAAAAAATAGCCAACTACTTCAGTCAGAACTGAAAACCAGATTAAAAGTACTAAAAATTTAGCTTTGTTACCGGGAAGTTTATGCAGGGAAATCAACCCAATGATTCCGGATAACAAAGCTAAATAGATGATATAAGATCTTAAAAATTCAAACATAATTTTATTAGTATATTAGGCTGGGCGGTCTTCCTATGTTGCCGTAATTCATTGGTTCAATGCTTTCGATATCAGAAGAAGATTCCTCTTGAGAAGATTCCTCCTGTGCCATTACAAAACTTTGGATCTTATTTGAGTTTGCTTCTGTTTCTGATGCTGTTTTTTTTCCTGTTGCCGTCAAAAATAAGGTTGTTAAACCTGCTTTCTCGCCATGTTTCTCATCATCCGGATATACTCCAAAATAAAATCGGATTCCATCAACGTCATATCCCGTGTCAGCTCCATGTGTTTTAATATAATCAATGTAGCTTTCTAAAGCTTCCAACGAATACCAAATAGCATTTGCATCTTCTCTTTTGGTTGATTTGTGAATTAATTTCGCTCTTTTATGAGTGTAATTCAAATTCAGCTCTTTGGCGAATTCTCGTGTAATCAACTGGCTTGGTTTTACGGTAAGGTTTTTCATGATTTTTTTAGTTTAAAAAATAATTAGTTAAAATTTATTTGTGGTTTTGAAAATGTTCTGACAAAATTATTTTAAAAGTGAAAAGTGTACAAGGGTAAATTCACCCTTTTTTTATAGGTAAATTTATTTAAAAAAATGGGTTAAAGTGCTGTTTTGTAATAATTTATAAAAAATCAATTTTATACTGCTGATTTTTATTGACAAATTATTCAGATGAAACTTAAAAGGAGCCTATTGAAAATACAGAACTACAAACAGGATTCAACTAATCATAATAAAAATTAAATGCTATGAAAACTTTAAAGACAGGAGTGAAATCAAGTGAGGTCTATTACTTAAATGAATTACTCGTAAAACTACATTACAGTGTTGTTGTTTCTGATTATTTTGGAGTTGAAACAGATAAAGCCGTAAAGGATTTTCAATTAAAAAACAATCTGGTTGTTGATGGTATTGTTGGATTAAAAACGTGGTCGGCACTTATTGAGAAAACTAAAGGAGGATTTTCATCTAATAATAAATTGCTTTCGGAACAAAACCTGATTGATTTTTCTAATGATCATACTATTGAATTGGCAATTATCAAGGCAGTCAATTTGGTTGAAAGTAACGGGAAAGGGTTTCTTTTAGACGGAAGACCTAAAATTTTATTTGAAGGGCATATTTTTTGGAAAGAGCTGGAAAAGAGAAATATAAATTGTGAAACCTATGTCAATGCAAATACAGAAAATATACTTTTTAAGAAATACACCAGAAAATATTATGTTGGAGGCGAAGCTGAATATGAAAGATTGGAAAAAGCAATTCATCTGAATCCGGACAAAAAATTTAGTGATGCGGCAAATTGCTCAGCTTCGTGGGGACTTTTTCAAATTATGGGGTTCAATGCAGTTTCTATCGGATATCAGAACATAGATGAATTTGTGCAGAAAATGAACCTGAATGAAGGAGAGCATCTAAAAGCTTTTGGATTGTTCCTTGAAAAGAATAATCTGATTTCTGTCTTGAGAAATAAAAAATGGGCAGAATTTGCCTTGAAATATAATGGTCCGGCTTATAAAACAAATAAATACGATGAAAAACTTCAAAGTGCTTATTCGAAATTTTCTGGATAAACAAAGTGATTATTAATTTAAAATATAATAGTTATGAGTTATTTAACCCATCAGATGGTCAGTACTTTATCAAATAAGGTTTTGAAACTTGAAAGAGCAAACAGTGACCGCGATTATTCAGGAGGAGGATGGTATGAAGAAATAAAGTATACTATTTTTCTCTATGCTGATTTTAGTGCGATATATATCCTTGATTCTTTCAGAAGTGTATCGGGCGGAGGCCTTTCTCTTCCAAGTATGAATACACAAAAAGAGTACGGCAAATGGAATGTCATTGAGGAAAATGGTAAATTATATCTTGAAATAATTTTTGATGACAATTCGAGTCAAAAATTAGAAACAGTAAATCTCGGTCCGGGACTTCAAAAACTGGGCGACCAGGTCTGGAACCGCTATCTGATCAGCTAAGTCAGGTTTGTTTTCTTTTGTTTCAGGTTTCTTTTGTTTCAGGTTGTTTAAAAAACCGAAAACCTGAAACCTGATACTTCAAACAAATTAAAACAAAAAACCCGACCGGGTATTAAAACCGGTCGGGTCTGTATTATAAAAAAGATA
>JBDTNT010000431.1:0-9660 GCA_039933615.1 Flavobacterium sp.
AAAAATACTATATTTTGACGCGGATTTGACCGATTCGTTATCACGAAGACGCGGACAAAAACGGATTTTTTTAGATTCTATATTTAAAATCCGTATAAATCCGCGTTTTTGCGGTAGCAAATCGGTGTCATCAGCGTTCTAAATTATACACGCTGCATTTTAAAAATAAGTACACCCAACAGTCTTATGATTTCCCATTTTAGATCACTTTTGGAAATATCGTGATCCTCATTTTCGTGATTTTCCATATTACCAATAATGATTCCCGCTTTTGCATGAGAAGAAAGTTCAAATTGTTCAATATTTTGATTTTGATTTTTCAATGATGATTTATACGGATAATATATTTAATTTCTACAAAAGTAGGAATTAAAACTTAGAGGATATAAAAATCAGGGAGGGGCAAGCCGTTGTTTTTACAAATTACATACAGATATTGGTATAAAACAAAAAAACATTAGCGGATACTAATGTTTTTTTGTTTTTCAAGACATTCTTAAAAATACCCTGAAATAGGAAATTGAATCTTTTCTATAATCCTGATTAATGTTTATAGTAAAAGAATTAGAAATCAGGTTATTAATATTCTCCCCAGCATGACAGCTGTTCTTTGGTAGATTTATATTCCTGATTGGTATTTTCGTGTTGATTTTGCTCTATAGTACTTTCTGCTTTCTCTGCAGCATAACGTTCATCCTGATCTTGATTGGTGTAGTTGTGAGGTTTCATAGTAGTATATTTTAGGGTTTTTATTTTTTAAAATAAACGATTTAGATTTTTAATAAATAATCATCCAAATTTAAAAAAAGATAACGTAAGGGTTTTATATAATTTCGGCTGATAGTTGTGTAATTATCACTAGATAAGTTTTTTATAAAAAAGTAATTGGATTGATTTTTTGATCTTCCGGAACATTTCAGCGCAAATATTTACGCTGCTTTTTAGCCTTAAATTTCAGGTCGGAAAGTCAGAAATGAATATAAAAACTGTTATTTTTTTTATAAAGGCAAGGACATACCGGGCTATTATTCGTAACTTAAAATTTCAAACAATAATGAAGGATGATGAAAAAATTACGAATTTCAATAATTAATGTACATGGACTTTTGAAAGGAACCGGCCTTGAAATCGGTCGCGATGCAGATAATGGAGGCCAAACGAAATATGTTTATGAATTGGCAGAATTTTTATCACAGCACAAAGATGTAGCGCATGTTGACTTATTTACAAGACTCATTGATGACCCTGCACTTTCTCCGGAATATGCAGTGCCTGTTGAAAGCATCAATGAAAAACTAGATATTAGAAGAATCCCTTTTCTGGGAAAAAAATACAGAAATAAAGAGCAATTGTGGGAAGGCCTGGACACTTTTGTGAATGGTATTATGCAGCATATCAAACAATACGATATATTTCCGGACTGGATTCATTCCCATTATGGAGATGCCGGATATGCCGCCGCCGAATTATCGGCTGTTTTAAATATTCCTTTTGCTCATACCGGACATTCTTTAGGTTTTTATAAAAAGAAAAAATTACTGGAAAGCGGCGAAAGTGAAGAAGATATAGAAAAGAAATTTAAGTTTAAAGCCAGAATTGCTGCAGAGGAAAGGACACTCGAACTTTCAGAATTTATTGTCACTTCTACCGAACAGGAAATTGAAACTTATAAAGTTTATAAAAATTTTGAATTTGGTAAGTATCATGCTATTTCTCCCGGAATCGACACCCGAAAATTTGTTCCTTATTATTATCAGGAGCCCGACAGTGACAGACATATGGAGGAAACACAGCGGAAATACTGGGTTTCCGAGGCTATTTCAAAATTCCTGACCAATCCGCACAAACCAATTATTCTGGCGCTTTCGAGGCCGGACCGTCATAAAAATCTTCATACTTTAATAGATGTTTATGGTAAAGACAAAGAACTGCAGAGTATCGCCAATCTGGTAATTTTTGCAGGTATCCGTAAAGATATTATGAAAATGCCTGAATCTGAAAAAGAGGTCCTCACTGATTTACTGCTTCTGATGGATAAATATGATTTATATGGAAAAATGGCCATCCCTAAAAAACACGATGTCGAAAATGAAGTTTCTATTATTTACCGCCATGCCGCAGAAAAACGCGGTGTATTTGTGAATCTGGCGCTTCATGAAAATTTTGGTTTAACGGTTATCGAATCTGCAAGTTCGGGTCTTCCGGTAGTAGTGACCAAAAATGGCGGGCCTTCCGAAATTATTCCTGCCTGCCTTAACGGAGAATTAGTAAATCCACAGGATGAGAATCAAATAAAAAAAGCACTGCTGAATATTTTGACAGATGAAAACAAGTGGAAATATTATTCGAATAACGGAGCCACCAATATTCAAAAACAGTACAGCTGGATAAACCATGTCAATCAGTATGTTGAAGTTGTCAATGAGAACCTGTCCCTTTCTTCCGGTGCCGGAATCAAAAAACAGAATTATGCCAATATCAATATCGACCGTTTAAAAAGAAAGGTTGAAAACTTACTGGTTTCCGATATTGACGGAACACTTATTGAGCCGAAATTAAACAATCCCGGACTTACAGAACTCAAAACACACCTTACCAACCGTACAGATAAAATGGCTTTTGCCATGGCATCAGGCAGGAATCTGGCACTCGTTAAAAAAATTATTGATGAGGAACAATTCCCACTGCCTGATTTTATAATTTGCTCTGTAGGGACTGAAATTTATTATACAAATGGAAAAGAGTATGTTTTAGACAAAGGATGGGCAAAATTTCTGGCCGGACGATGGAAACGGGAAGATATTGTAAACAGATTAAAAGAAATTAAATGGATCAGGCTTCAGGAAGATGAGGCACAAAACCCATATAAAATCTCCTATTATTATGAAAAAGAACATTACAATCACGAAGAATTAATAAAGGTTCTCGGAACAGGCTGGTACAAAGTAAACATTATTCCGAGTCATGGTCAGTTTCTGGACTTCATTCCCAAAAGGGCTTCAAAAGGGAATGCCATAAAATTTTTATGCCGTAAATGGAATATTCCTTTATCAAGTGTAATTGCAGCCGGGGATTCGGGAAACGATATCGATATGTTCCGAGGTCCTGTAAAGGGAATTATAGTAGGAAACCGAAGTGCTGAACTGGCAGATTACGAGACAACAAAAAATATTTATGTTGCCAAAAATGCTGCTTCACTGGGTATTTTAGAAGGATTAAAGCATTATAAAATAATTAAATAAACAACAGATGTATTCAAGTTCAGGATTTAGCAATTGGGAAATAGGAGATGTTGATGTTTTTATAGATGAGAAAGGAATTCATCATTTATTCCACTTAATTATTCCCAATCACGATTATATTGCACACGCCGTATCAAAAGACGGTCTGTCGTGGAAAAGAGTTAAAAATGCACTTTGGGTAGGGGAACCCGGAGAGTGGGATGATGATATGTTATGGACCATGCATGTCAGCAAAAGATCAGAAGGAAAAGGGTATGAATTATACTATACAGGCCTTAAACGCCAGGATAAGGGAATTGAACAGAAAATTGGAAGAGCCGTTTCGATGGATCTAATCAATTGGACAAAAGAAAATTTATATGGCCTTCCTTTCAAAAGCGAGGCACCACATTATGAAGGCCCGAATAATAATCCAAGGGAATGGATCAGTTTCAGGGATCCTTATAAATACCAATATAAAGGAGAAGATTATTTACTAATCTGTGCCCGAAGTGCATCAGGACCAACTTATCGAAGAGGCTGTATTGGTATTGCCAAAAGAGAAAAAGAAGGTTTTGAACTTCAAAAACCGCTTCATATGCCTTATGTTTACGATGATGTTGAATGCCCTTGTGTGATAGAAATTAAAGGAAAACATTATTTAATAGGATCCATTCGGGAAGATGTCAAAGTCCGATACTGGCTGGCTCCGGAATTTAGAGGGGAATATTCTGCTTTTCATAACAATGTATTATTGCCACAGGGTAATTATGCTGCCCGTGTTGTAAAAGATAAAAACCATTTTTTGGTTTATAATTTCTATTTCGCAGATGGAAATGTAAATACACACCGCGTTATCCCTCCTCCAAAAGAACTGGATATTGATCCCAGTGGCAGGCTTTTATTAAAATCGTACTATTATTGGGAAAAACTCTATCAAAAAACAATACTCCAAAAAGATCTTCCGCAGCCATTGCCTGTTTTAGGAAATCCTACCGCAAGTGCTACAATAGAAGATAAATGGACGTTCGGGTGTAGAAGCGGTTATGAAATTTATTGTTTTGAAAAACCTTCAAAGGATTTTGTCTGGGAAGGAACACTGTCCGTAGAAGGAATGGGAAAAACAGGATTTGTAATCGAATGCGATAAAGAAGGCACAGCCTATTATATATCCATTGATTTTGTTAACGGTTTTGTGCAGTTCAGAGCATGGGGGTTTAATGAAAAAGATGTAAAAAATAATTTTATATTTGAAAATATTCAAACGAATCAATTTGAAATACAGGAGAACAGGCAGATTTATTTTAAGATTATCCGTTATGGAAATTATTATGAACTTTCGATCAATGACATTGTAAAGCTGACATTATTGGATTTCAAATACAATGAAGGCAAAGTAGGGATATATGTTTGTTCGGCAGTGATATCTGTCAGTGATTCCAAAATGCATGTACTTCCTGAACCGGAAAATGAATATGCAACTTCTGATCCCGATAAATATTTGAAAGACTATATCAGAACAGTCCAGATATAGTTTTTAAGACATAAAAGAAGAATAAGAACAATTAAATTAGTTTTATGAGCAATAAAGGAAAAACCCTTAAGGCAGTATCCTATGGCGAAGTGCTTTGGGATGTTTTTAAAGAGGAGAAGAAAATAGGCGGAGCACCGCTTAATGTTGCCCTGCGTATGAAAACATTAGGATGTGAAGCCGCAATGATAAGTGCTGTGGGTAATGATCCCGATGGAGAAGCTATTATGGAAAAGATTAAAAACCTTGGACTCCAAACTGATTCTGTCATTACATCTGATGAATTTCCTACTGGTCTAGTTCAGGTTACTTTGGATAGCAATGGATCCGCAAGTTATGAAATAAACTATCCTTCAGCATGGGATAAAATAGTTTTAAACGATACTGCAAAAAAAATCGTTTCAGAAGCAGACGTTCTTATTTATGGCAGTCTGGTCTGCCGGGATGCCGTATCGCGATCCACATTGGAAGAATTACTTCAAACCAGTATATATAAAGTTTTTGATGTAAACTTAAGAAAACCACATTATTCGTACGAACAAATTGAAAAACTAATGCACTCGGCTAATTTTATAAAATTCAATGATGAAGAATTACTGGAAATAGCTGTGGCATTAAATTCTCCATTTGAAAGTCTGGAAGAAAACATAAATTTTATTGCGCAAACTACAAATACCAGTGCGATATGCGTAACAAAAGGAAAACACGGAGCTTCTTTATTGTGGAATGGTAAACTGTTTCATAACAAGGGGTACCCCATCACGGTGGTCGATACAGTGGGGGCAGGAGATTCTTTTCTGGCAGCATTAACGACTTCGTTGCTTACAGCCGGAGAACCGCAGGAATCCCTGGATTTTGCCTGCGCTATGGGAACACTTGTCGCAGGAACAGCCGGAGCAAATGCTCAAATTTCATTTGAAAAAATACAGCAGCTGATTGCCGGTTGATAAGTATTGCTGACAGCACAGTAAAGTAATACGTTTAAGAATGCATCTTAGTTTTTCCAAATAAAAAAACCTGCAAATCGTTTGATCTGCAGGTTTTTTTAATGTTGGCTGCCCATTATAAATCCTGAAATTTATGCGTGGGCAGATATATAGGGTTTAGTTTTTAGCCTGTATTTAAAAATAGGCAAATTCAATATTAGGGTGATAATGATTTATATCTCAGACATTCTCCTCTATTTCATTAACGGTATCTTCTTAAAAATGAACCTGTTCGTAGTGGTCTTCTTTCAATGTCTGTAAAAAATCACAGTCAAAATCCGGTTCATCATTAAATTTATGATACAGATCAAAATATTGAGAAGTACCATTTTGCTTTTCAGAGATAAATTCAGCATCAATAAAATTATTAACAGATTGCTGGTCGAATTGATTCCTGTTTTTGTCGGCTATTTTCATAAGAAGAGTAGATTTTGAGTTATGGTATGTATTTGTTTTTGTTTATCCAAAATTAGAAGTTAAGCTAATTTTTAATTTATACAATTTTGATATGTAATTACATAATTATAAGTAACATATCTTAATGTTTGAAAAAATGAAGTAAGGAATGGTTTCAATTCTGATCTTTCTGGTCAGCTCGTGCAGGCCACTTAAAAAGTTGTGTGAAACTTAATTTTACTACGCCCCGATGGCGCGACTCTATCTCTATAAAGTTAGCGCTGATTTGCAATCATAAGTGTTCGAAGCAGTAGCCCGTGGTTATATGACTTGCTAACTACAAAATTGTGGTTTGATGCAAAATAATTTAGATTTCGAAAGAGATGCTCAATTTTAGCTTTCAATATAACAAAGACATAAATAGTTTTTGTGAAACAAAAGCCGCTTCGGGAAACCGGAGCGTCTTTTTTTAAATTTATCATTTATTTTTCTTAGAAAAAAGGTATCTTTCAATAATGATGTTTAAATATAAATTATGGAAAGTTTAAATACTGTTGAAAATAAAAAGGAATTCTCTTTAGCTGCCTTAATGTCAAAAGGAAATAATTATCTTGGATTTTGTGTATTCGCCTATGGATTTTATGCTTTATTGCTTTTGATGGAAAGTATTGATTTCGCTGAGTTATTGCATTCTCCACCCGAAGGATTTCATGCCACTTATGACACTGCAGATGTTCTCTTTTATATTATTGATTTTGTTGTATGCAGTATTTTGGCACTGCTTTTTTTTACGATGAAATCTTCCAATAGTAAAAAAATAGTTTCAGTTGTTATCTCGGTTGCTGCCATAACTTTTTTAAGGATTTTCCTGGTTTATTATCTTTATATCTACAAAGTATCGCCACATCATATTGTGCCTTTTATTTATAAGGAAGCAAATTTTTTTAGTAATTTTTACAGATTCGTATTTCTGTTTTTGCAGATATTCAGTGGGATTCTGTGTGTTTGGTTTTGGATAAAGATAAATAAGAAGTCAAAGTTGGTATCTGTTTCAAATCGTAATATCACTTAATGTTTGAGGGATTAAAATCTTTGAATTAAATGAATATTAAAGGTAATCGATATCCGAAATCGGTTATTCTGCTGTGGTGTTTTTTTCGAATTAAAGTACTGCTAAATCTTAAGATTGTTTTTATAAGTTCTTCCAATTGGTAATTCTTTGCCATTTTTTAATAGTACCGTACTGGAATTATAGGAGGCAATATGATCTTTCAGAATAAGATAAGATTTATTCCGTAGAATCCTGTCTGAACACCATATAAAACGGAGATGAATTGAAATCATACTGAATCCTTTACAGTTTAATTTTTAGTACAGTATTAATCTGGTCTGTTCAAATTGATTTATTGGTAAAGATTAGCATTTTAAGTTACATGTTTTAGAATTAGATCATTAAGTTAAAATCCTGTAAGTCTGACAATAAATGATGTAAAATAAGGGATGGTTTGCTTATTACATTTGGAATTACAAAATATTAAATCATAAAAACGGCAATAAAAAGCACGAAAATACGAAGACAGCTACTCCAATCAGAATGGTCCAAAAGGAACAAAATGAAATGTAGTATACTTTTTATAGTACAGGTTTTTAATGCAAAGCTACCCGATACAAGACATCCAGATAGGATGGCAGGCGGCGGAAGATTTAAGAAAATCAAAATTTCATTTATAAAGTTTCAATATGGAAACAGGCAAAACAATTAAACGGATAGCAATTCTGGGAGGAGGTCCCAGCGGTCTTTTTATTTATAAAAGAGCATTAGAATCGGGAAATACAAATTTTGAAATTGATATTTTCGAAAAGAAAGCCATGCTGGGTGCCGGTATGCCTTATAGTACAGAAGGAGCAAACGATGAGCATGTTACAAACGTATCAGATAACGAAACTCCCGATATGGTAAATTCAGTAGGTGAGTGGCTGGAAACTGCACCTGTAGAACTCCTTGAAAGATTTTGTATAGACAGGACTAAATTTAACGAATATAAAGTTTTGCCACGATTACTTTTCGGTTATTATCTTTCCGCTCAGTTTGAACTATTACAGGAAATTGCAGCTGTTAAAGGAATAACGACACGTATTCATTATGAAAGTACCGTATCCGATATAATTTACAACCAGAGTAACAGCAACGTATTGGTAGAGACTTCAGACGGCTCGTATACTTTTGATTCTGTGGTTATCTGTACGGGACATATTTGGCCAGTTCGTTATGAAGGAAAGGTAAAAGGATATTATGATTCGCCATACCCGCCATCCAAACTTGAATTAAAGTTAAACCATCCTGTAGCGATTAAAGGATCCTCATTGACTGCTGTAGATGCCATTCGAACACTCGCCAGAAATAATGGAAAATTCCTTAAAGATTCAAATGGTAATCTGATATATGAATCCGCTGCTGAAAAGGAATCATTCAAAATGATTATGCATTCCAGAAACGGTATGCTTCCTGCAGTCCGCTTTCATTTGGAAGATTCCCATCTTTCTAACGCATCGCTGCTAACAAAGGAAGAAATCGATTTGCACAGGAATTCTAATGAAGGGTTTTTGTCCTTGGATTTTTTATTTCAAAATGACTTTAAAAGAATTTTCCGGGAGAAGGATCCTGATTTCTATGATAAAATTAAAAATCTAACGATCGAGGAATTTGTCGAAGAGATGATGGAATTACGAGAGCGTCTGGATCCATTTCAACTCTTAAGAGCAGAATATGTGCAGGCAGAGAAATCCATTAAGAGACAAGAATCTGTATATTGGAAGGAGATGCTGGCAGTATTGAGTTTCGCAATGAACCATCCTGCAAAATACCTTTCAGCGGAAGACATGCAACGGTTGCAAAAAGTTCTGATGCCCCTCATTTCTATTGTAATTGCCTTTGTCCCTCAGCGCTCGTGTGAGGAACTGTTGGCACTTCACCAGGCGGGTGTTCTCAGCATTGTCAGCGTTGGTTCAGAGAGTTCTGTGGAGCCACAGAACGGGGGAGGTATAGTATACAATTTTTTGGATGAAGAGAACAATGCACAATCTGTATTCTATCAAACATTTGTGGACTGTGTGGGTCAGCCACACCTCTCTTATCAGGATTTTCCGTTTAAAAGTTTACTGGGGCAAAAAGTGATAAGTCCGGCGAAAATAAAATTTAAATCTGCCCAATCCGGTAAAGAAGCACTAATGCAGGGAAATCATAATGTTGAAAAAGACGATTATGAAAGTTATTTTTTAAACGTTTCCGGAATTGCAATTAATGATAATTTTCAGATAATAGATCAATATGGTGCATACAATGAAAGCATTTATATAATGGCTGTACCTTACATAGGAGGTTTTAATCCGGATTATTCGGGTTTGGATTTCTGTGAAGCAAGTTCTTCTCTTATTGTTGAAAATATATTCAGTAATACCCGAAAACTGTAATCGAATTAGAAAATAAAGTAAAGCATTGGTCTTTGGGCTCTCATTGTGTTAAGTA
>JBDTNT010000432.1:0-4457 GCA_039933615.1 Flavobacterium sp.
TTTTATCTTATTTATCTGTTGCAATAGTTATTGGCAGATCATATTGTACCCGGACCGGTTTTCCTTTTTCGGAAGCTGGAATCCATTTTGGAGAAAGTCTTAAAACACGATTTGCTTCTTCCCCTAACCCATAACCTAAATCTTTTACAACAATAACTTCCGTTACAGAACCATCTTTTTCAACCGTAAATCTCATATTAACCTTTCCTTCTATCTTATTTTTAGAAGCTTCGGAAGGCATTTTGAAATTCTTACCTATAAATTTATAAAACTCAGTTATTCCTCCGGGAAATTCAGGTTGTCTGACGTTTGTAGTATCAAAACCAACTGAAAGACCATCTGCTGCTTTAATTTTACTCTTATCTGTCTGAGCAGTACTTTTAGCACTAAAAACAAAGAATAATAAACTTGAAACAACAGCAATCGAAAATACTTTTAATACTGCTTTAACCGGAGATTTTTTTTTGGTCATCATAATAAATCGTTTTTTAGTTATTAAATAATTAATGTTACTTGCCAGGGCAATACTTGCTTTATCCGAAGCGATAGCAAGCAACAGGTTCTGATAATTTGCAACTTCTCCAAATTGACTATTCACTGCTTCGTCAGCTAGAAATTCGTGATTGAGCTTAATGGCTTTTTTAAATAGAAGCAACACTGGATTAAACCAAAATATAATCTGCAAAACTTCTATAAAAACAATATCAAATGTGTGTTTTTGAATTAAATGTGCTTTTTCATGTGCAATTAATTCTGATGGGATTTTACCGTTTTTAAATTCATTTTTATTGATGAAAATAGTATTCCAGAAAGAATGAGGCAAAATAGGCTCTTCGATTAAAACTATTTTTTCTTCATTTACAAAACGGGTTTCGTTTCTTTTTATCTTTTTATAAAATGAATGTAAATTCAAAAGAAAACGAAAGACCAATAGTAAAACGACTATACCATACACAGCAAAAATCACCTTGCTTAAATTGAGATTTTCAACTAATGATTGTATATTTTCATTGCTTTTCTGAATCACTAATTCGTCCAGTTGAGCGGACAATGTCCTGCCTGAAGCAATTGATTCAAAGTAGATTAGCTGTAATGGAACAATCAGGCTGAAAACAATACTCAAAAGCAAATACACCCGATTAAAACGAAACATTTTTTCGTTTTCCAGCCAAAATTTATATACTGCGTAAAAAACCAAAAGCAGCATTCCTGATTTTAAAAGATACGGTATCATTTTTTCTTCTTTTTAATTTGTGAATCGATTATTTTCTTAAGTTCTTCCAATTCTGCAGTCGACAAATTGGTTTCGGTAGTGAAAAACGAAGCAAATTGCGATGCCGAATTATTAAAAAAATTACTAATCAGCCCGTTGACGTGTTTAGAGAAATAAACTGTCTTTTTTACCAACGGATAATATTCCCTTGAATTTCCGAATTCGGTATAGGCAATGAATTTTTTATCAATCATTCGTTTGAGTAAAGTCGCAACGGTTGTTGTTGCCGGCTTTGGTTCGGGATACGCCTCAAGCAAATCTTTCATGAATGCTTTTTCAAGCTTCCACAGATGCTCCATTAATTGTTCTTCTGAGTTTGATAATTGCATATTTCTTTTTTAAGGTTCTGCGTTACTAAGATTCTAAGTCTCTAAGTTTTTTTATTCTTTATTCTCTAATTTATTCTGCCACTGATTAAATTGATTAAAATGATTTTTACTTTACATTCTTAATTTTTATTTTCAAGAAATGATGGAAAATAATCTGTGAGAATCAGTTCAATCCGCAAAGCCCGTGCCCTATTCTATTTTTTGTTCCGAAACCAATTCACCATTACTATACTTTTTGATTTTCGTTAATTTTCCTTTATCCGAATAAAATTTCCAGTCGCCAAAATAAAACCAATGCGTTTCTACAGAATTGGTTTCCAGTTTGGTATTTCCTTTCGATTCTAATTTTCCATTTTCATAATAATTTTTGACGGTACTGATTCCGGTTTTATATTTTTCGGTTTTGTGGATTTTTCCGTTAATGTAGGATTTCCACTTTTTTACCGGCTGACCGTGTTTGTAATATTCAAATGATTTGTATTGAATACTATCCTGAACGTAAACATCGACCCATTTACCTTCTTTCTTCTTCTCAATTTTTTGGTTGAGAGGCTGTGTTTTACATCCAAACAATAAAAAAAGTACTGATAAAAAAAGTAATTTAGCTTTCATTTTTATTCTACAATTATAGATGTGGTTCTACAAATGTAGAAATAAAACTTTACTGTGCAAGTTTTTTTCGAAAAGATTCTTAGAAGCTAAGAAACTTAGATTCTAGGACTTTGGTTCATAAAATTGTTACCTTTTTTTTGAAAACCAGATTTATTGTTACACTGAGTTGCGCTAGGGATGGGAGCGGTATCCTTTTTCTGGCTTCTTTAGCCAGAAAAAGATAGAGCGGACAGCCCGACCGAAGGGAACGTCCAAATAAAAATTAAATTACAAAACCGGAATCATAAAACAAAAAAAATCCGCTCATTGCTGAACGGATTATATTGAGTTTTTATCAAATTTTGACAAAGATCAAAAATCTAAAACCTGATCTCTAAGTCTAATATTACTTAGACAGCTCTACAAAATATTTGTAAAACAACGGAATAGTTTCGATTCCTTTTAGGTAATTGAAGATTCCAAAATGTTCGTTTGGCGAGTGAATTGCATCACTGTCCAATCCGAATCCCATTAGGATGGTTTTGCTTTTCAATTCTTTCTCGAACAAAGCCACAATCGGAATACTTCCTCCTGAGCGAACCGGAATTGCAGGTACTCCAAAAGTTTCTGTATACGCCATATTGGCCGCTTTATACCCAATACTGTCGATTGGCGTAACGTAACCCTGACCTCCGTGGTGCGGTGTCACTTTTACGGTAACTCCAGCCGGTGCAATGCTTTCGAAATGTTTGGAGAAAAGTTCCGTGATTTCTTCCCAATCCTGATTGGGTACCAAACGCATGGAAATTTTTGCGAAAGCTTTGCTCGCAATCACCGTTTTTGCTCCTTCGCCCTGATATCCGCCCCAGATTCCGTTTACGTCTAGCGTAGGACGAATGGAGTTGCGTTCGTTCGTTACATAACCCTTTTCGCCGTAAACGTCGTTTAGGTCTAATGCTTTTTTATATTTCTCTAAACTGAAAGGTGCTTTCGCCATTTCGACTCTTTCGTCAGTAGATAATTCCTGAACTTTATCATAGAATCCCGGAATCGTAATATGATTGTCTTCGTCATGAAGTGAAGCAATCATTTTTGCCAGCACATTAATCGGGTTCGCTACTGCCCCACCGTATAATCCTGAATGCAAATCACGATTTGGACCTGTTACTTCAACCTCTACATAGCTCAAACCACGTAATCCTGTCGTGATTGACGGTTGTTGGTTGGAAATCATTCCGGTATCTGAAATAAGAATTACATCGTTTTTTAGTTTTTCCTGATTGCGTTCTACAAACCAGCCTAAGCTTTTAGAACCTACTTCTTCTTCGCCCTCAATCATGAATTTTACGTTACAAGGCAATGTATTGGTTTGCACCATAAGTTCCAGCGCTTTTACGTGCATGTACATCTGCCCTTTGTCATCGCAGGCTCCGCGGGCGAAAATTGCGCCTTCGGGATGAATTTCGGTTTTTTTAATAACGGGTTCGAAAGGGGGTGACGTCCATAATTCCATTGGGTCCGGTGGCTGAACATCATAATGTCCGTATACTAAAACGGTAGGTAAATTGGGGTCGATTATTTTCTCTCCGTAAATGATTGGATAACCCGGAGTATCGCAAATTTCGACTAAATCGCAGCCTGCTTTCGATAAACTTTCCTTTACCGCTTCGGCTGTGTCGATAACATCTTGTGAATATGCTGTGTCGGCACTAACCGACGGAATTTTTAATAATTCGACCAACTCACTGATAAAGCGATCTTTATGTTGTTGAACGTAAGCTTTAATATTTTCCATTTAAATAATTTTTATAGAAAATCAAAAGTACAAAAAAGAGAATAAATATTTTTTTGATAAAATGCTTTGAAATTTAGAAGTTATGTTTATCTTTGCACCCACAATTACGCGGATATGGTGAAATTGGTAGACATGCCAGACTTAGGATCTGGTGCCGCAAGGCGTGTAGGTTCGAGTCCTATTATCCGCACTGAAAAAAGCTTCTGATTTCTCAGAAGCTTTTTTGTTTTACTACCCCTTGGGTTTGCTGTAATTTTTTAATTATGTCATTTTTGCAAAATTTCCAAGTAATTCGTGCACAATCTAAACTCAATCCGCACACAATCTTGTCATTTCGACAAAGGAGAAATCTCCGTAAGAAACTCCGAAAAGATTGATTTGCTTTAGATTATCGAACTGCTCGTGGAGATTTCTCGGATCAACACGAAAACCTGTGGATTTGGAAAATTTATGCATACAGATTAGTAAG
>JBDTNT010000433.1:0-11865 GCA_039933615.1 Flavobacterium sp.
TGGGCGCTTTTTTCTTCGGATTAATCCCTTTACTTATTCTCTCCTATTTTAAATATCAGATTTTGTTGGTTTTAATTCCGGTTTTTATAACCCGATATTTTTTAGCCCGATATTTTCAAAAATGGATTGACGGTTATACGGGAGATTGTCTCGGTGCCACACAGCAGGTTTGTGAAGTAGTTTATTACCTAAGCATTCTTTTTGTATGGAAATTTATCTAGTCCGTCATACCGAAACAGTCTGTGAAAAAGGAATATGTTATGGCCAATCGGACGTTACTCTGGCAGAACCTTATGATATGAATTTTGAAAACATTATAGCCCAATTACCATCGGAAGCTATCATTTTCTCCAGTCCTTTACAACGTTGTGTCATTCTGGCAAAATACATTCAAAATAAAATAAATACTATTTCTTATCAGGAAGACAAGAGATTAATGGAAATGAATTTTGGCGATTGGGAAATGAAAAACTGGAATGATATTTCACCTGAGGAGCTGAATCCGTGGATGGAAGATTTTGTAAATGTTAGCACCACAGATGGCGAATCTTTTGTCGGATTACATGAACGGGTTGGTAGTTTTTTAGCGGAGCAGCTTTCCAAAAAAACAGACAAACCCCTTATTATCATTTCACATGCAGGCGTGATTAGAAGCTTGCTGTGCCATCAGACTTCATTGCCTTTAAAAGATGCTTTCCAGAATAAAGCAGACTTTGGACAAGTAATCAAAATACTACTTTAAATTTGGTTTTGTTTAGAATTTGATTCAAAAAGCAAAACAAATTTGAATATTCAATAATTTTAACTCTATCTTTGCACAGAATTTAAGGTTGTGTTTTAATTAATAAAACGCATTAAAAGGGAATCAAGTAAAATCTTGAGCTGTACCCGCAACTGTAAGCTAAGTTCTTAAATGAACGCTTGTTGTTAACTACAAACCACTGCTCGCTCCGGCGGGTGGGAAGGTAAACAACAAGACGCGAGCCAGGAGACCTGCCTTTATAACAAATATCGAACTCTCGGGAAAAAGAGTGTAGAAATTATGACTTTAAAAAAACGATTTGCTTTTTGCTTTCTTTTGTTGTGCCAGATTCTTTTGGCGCAGAACGATTCTATTACAAAACTGAAAGAAGTTGTTGTATCGGATTCCAATCTAAAGAATTTCTCGAATACACAGTCCGTTCAAAGATTAAGCGACTCCATTATTAACAGGAATCAGTCTTCGCTTACTTCTCTTTTAAATTACAATACGGTTATTTATTTTAAGGAAAATGGCCTGGGAATGACTTCTTCTCCCTCTTTCAGGGGAACAACCTCACAACAAACTGTAGTCGTCTGGAACGGAATCAATATCAATTCCCAGCTTTTGGGACAAACTGATTTCAATACGATTTCGACACGCGGTTTTAATTCTATCGATGTAAAAGCCGGAGGTGGAAGTGTCGTTTACGGAAGCGGTGCCATTGGAGGAACAATTCACTTAAATAATGACTTGAAATTTACGGATACTTTCAAAAATGACTTCCAGATTTATTGTGGGGAATTTAATACTTTAAGTGCTGTTTATGGTATTACAGCCGCTACAAAAAAATGGAGTTTTGATGCCAGCTTTACCCGAAACAGTTCTGATAATGATTTTAAATTTGTTGGTCAGGATGCCCATAACATTAATGGAGAATATTACAACAATACACTGGATGCCGCAGTTGGTTTTAAAATCAATGCTAAAAACAGCCTTAAATTTTACAGTGAAATATACGATGGTGAACGCCATTTTTCACTCACATCACCCAATGCGACCAAAACAAAATATCAGGATTATAATACCCGGAATTTATTAACATGGAGCAGCTCTTTCAGCAAATTCGATTCCAATTTAAGGTTGGCTTACATTACGGAACATTATAATTATTTTGAAGATATAAACCGGGACGGATTTACTTCGGGAGGTGTTAAAAGTTTTATCGGAAAATATGATATTGATTACGAATTATCTTCAAAAATCAAGATCAGCACCATTTTAGATTATACGAAAAATGATGGCGTTGGTTCCGGAATTGGCCGCAGCAGCCGCGAAATTGGCGGCGCAAGTCTTTTGTGGAAACATAACCTTACTGAAAAGTGGAATTATGAAATGAGCGCCAGAAAAGAAGTTTCCGATGTTTATAAAAGCCCGGTTCTTTTTTCTGCAGGCTCGCGATATAATTTTTCAGATTTTTATCAGCTAAAATTCAATTTATCCAGAAACTACAGAGTTCCAACCTTCAACGATTTGTACTGGGAAGGCAGTGGAAATCCGGATTTAAAACCGGAGAGTTCTTTTCAGGCAGAAATAGGAAATCAGTTTACGTACAAAGATTTCAGATTGACGATAACGGGTTATGGAATGAAAATCAAGGATATGATCCGATGGCTGCCCAATAACTCCGGAAACTGGTCACCGGTAAACACCGATAAAGTTACTATTTATGGTGCTGAAGCACTTTTGGGATGGAAAAAAAATGTCAACAAACATACTTTTGATTTTAGCGGAACTTATGGCTACACGGTTTCATTAGATGACAGAACAGATAAACAGCTTTTTTATGTTCCTTATCATAAACTGACAGGATCCTTATCGTACTATTATAAAAAGGTCTCCGCATATTATCAGATTATGTATACCGGAGAAATATTTACCACTTCTGACAATAACCCAAAATATATCCTGGATGCGTATAATGTTTCAAACATTGGAGCAGATTATAATTTCAGTAAAAAGAACATTTTCAAAGTTGGACTTAAAGTTGCCAATCTGTGGAATGAGAAATATGAAGCTCTTCCGAGTCGTTTTATGCCTGGGCGGAATTTAACTATTTATTTAAACCTTAATTATTAAAACATGAAATTAAAAAATCTTTATTTAGGAATTATAGCATCTGCATTTTTATTTGCTTCTTGTAGCAGTGATGATGAAACTCCCGAAATTGAAATTCCGTTAGGTGCCTACGAAAATGGCGTATTTATTTTAAATGAAGGGAATTTTGGAACTCCTAATGCTTCTGTTTCTTATGTTTCAAATGATTTGGCTACTTTTCAAAACGATATTTTCAAACTTGTAAATCCTGCAACCGTATTAGGTGATGTAGCGCAGTCCATGACTTTTAGCGGAGAGAAAGCTTTTATTGTAGTGAACAATTCAAATGAAGTTGAAGTTGTAAATCGTTATACATTTAAAAGTCTTGCCACTATTACTACAAAATTAGAAAATCCACGTTATAGTGTTGTTTTAAATGACAAACTATATGTAACAAATGCTATTTCTAACGCCGTAACAGTTTATGATGCTAAAACGTATGCTTTTATCATATCAATTCCCCTAAACAAAACAGCTGAAAAAATTATAGCTGCAAACGGAAAATTATATGTAACGAATGGAGCTTTCGGAAGCGGAGATGAAGTTACAGTAATCAATACTGCTACAAACACTGTTTCTAAAACTATCACTGTTGAAAATGGAGTTAATTCTATAGAAGAGAAAAATGGAAACGTATATGTATTATGTGCAAATGATGCTAAGAGTAAATTATTTAAAATCAACACAACTACTGACGTTGCAACATCTTTTGAATCAGCTACTTTGACTGAAGCTTTGAATATGGATATTGACGGAGATAAAATTTATTATACTAAAGGAACTGGTGTTTACGCAATGAATCTGACTGCTACAAGCTTCAGTGAAACACCTTTATTCTCTGTTAAAGATAACAGCTGGTCGACTTTTTACGGTTTTGGCGTTATCGATGGAAAAATATATTCAGGAGATGCAAATGCATTTACATCAGACGGAACTGTTATTATATATTCTTCAACAGGAGCTGTATTAAAAACTTTGACTGTTGGTAGAGGCCCAAACGGTTTTTACTCAAACAACTAATTAGTAATACTAACGAAAAGCCTTTTATAGAAATTATAAGGGGCTTTTTTTAAACTAAACCATTATGATACGAAAATTACTTTTTACTTTATTATTAACCTCTTCTTTAATTGAAGCGCAATCGTATGCTCCCGCAGCGGGACAAACCGGAAGCACTGCAATAGCAAAAAGCAGTACCGTTTTTAAAGGCTGGGCAACCGGAATTAATGTGGTAAGAGGTCCTCAGGATATAGCAAATCCAACGGGTCCTTTAGCCTCTACAGGTGATCCGAGTGGTGCATTAGGCGGAACAAGCACGAGCGTTGTTTGTTTAGGGGACGGCGGAAGCGCAACGCTAACGTTTGCCACTCCAATAGTGAATGGCGCCGGATTTGATTTTGCCGTTTTCGAAAACGGATTCTCGGATACATTCCTGGAATTGGCTTTTGTAGAAGTAAGCTCAAACGGAGTTAACTTTTTTAGATTTCCATCGCACAGTCAAACGCAGACTACAACTCAAATTGGTGGTTTTGGAGCTGTTGATTGCAGATATATTAACAACTTAGCCGGAAAATACCGTGTGAATTTCGGAACTCCATTTGATTTATCTGACGTTCCTAATAATGCTTTACTGGATAAAAACAATATCACTCATGTACGGGTAATTGACGTTATCGGAACTATTAATCCGCTGTACGCTTCCCACGACAGTTTAGGGAATATTATTAATGACCCCTACTCTACTCCTTATCCGACAGGCGGATTTGATTTGAATGCGGTTGGGGTAATCAATCAGAAAACGTTGTTGAGTGCTAAAAATTTCGATTTGACTTCTGTAACATTATATCCAAATCCAACTACTGATGTTGTTTATTTAGATACAGATCAGCAAAGTAGTATTTTGATTTATGATATCGCAGGTACAATTAGAAAAAAGCTTCCTACTGCAAATTATAATGCAATTCAGGTTTCTGATCTAAATCCGGGAATTTACTTCTTCGAAGTAACAATTGACGAAAAGAAAACAACGAAAAGAATCGTTATAAAATAATTTTTATAGAATTAAGTTTTTTGGATAATTTTATATTACTGAAAAAGGCTTTCATTTCTGAAAGCCTTTTTAATTTATTTCAATGTTCTTAAAAGTCCTTCCGGAGCTTTATCAACATACATTTGATTTCTGATACCGTTCATGGCTTTGGCATCTATAAAAGTTTTTAATGCCTTTCCTCTGTCTAACTGCACTTTTTTAGCGGCAGCACCGGTAATATTTGCAATGGCCGTGTTTAGTAAAGGCTCAGAAGGATCTCCTAAGACTCCTAAATTAGAAACATATTCCAGTTGCTCAATTGTAGGCTTTAGACCATCTGTATATTCCCCGAAACCAGCGGCATTAACAATTTTAAGAACCAAAGGCTGCATTGCATATTTATGATTTGGATTCACCTTAGTTTTTGTAAATGTTTCAGAATCATACAGGGTAATAGACCCCACATTTTTCCCAATTGTATAATCCCCAATTTGTACTACAGTAACATAAGGAGCCAATCCGTTAATAATTAATTCACTAGCAGAAGCAGTACCACTTGTAGTCAGAATATATATTTTGCTTAAACGAAGACTATTTAATGGTTTACCATCAATATTATCCACAAATCTATTATTCAGAGATTCGGCATCCTCTGTTTCAAAATAAGAATTAACCTTATCGTTCCATTTTTCTTTTGCAAAAATCTGGTCTTTAAATTGTCCTGTAATCATACTGGCCAAACGTGTAGCAGTCTGAACTGATCCTCCTCCATTATATCTTAAATCCAGAATAAAGTCTGTAACTCCTTGTGCTGCTAATTGTCCAAACGCGTCATTTAGCTGTGTATCATAATTGGCATAAAAACCATTATACATCATATAACCAATCTTATGACTTCCCGAAACAATCACTTTATTGATTAAAATTGGATTTTCATCCAAAGTTGTCTTAACCAAAGCAACTGTTTTTCCATTGGTCTCTATTGTCGATCCGTTATACTGTGCTAAACTCAACGTGTAACTTTCTGAATCTAAAAGAAGTTGTTTGTAATTTGAAATTGTCAATTGAGTCCCGTTAACTGCTGTAAAAAGATCTCCACGTTTGATATTTTTTGTTGAAGCATCCGAATTTGGAATAATATATCGTACAAAGCCAACAAGATCTGTATTGCTTCCCGGTTTGTAACTCAATCTAAAATCAACTCCGTCATTTTTTGTAGTTCCCTGAAGTTCCTGCTCTAAAGCAGTGTAATCGGAAACAATCCAGCTAAAACGATCTACGGCTTCCCCTTTTGGAAATTTACTGCTGGGTTTATTCAATAAACTTTCAAATAAATCCTCAGGTTGGGAATATCCTCGCAGAAAAGAATTTAACGCTTCCTGATTACTAAAGCGATCATCGGCTAAATTAGGGACATCTGCTTGCCACAAATAGAACTGATTCAATCCTTTCCAGATAAAATCATTTATTTGTAAATCTGCAGGAGAATCAACATCATCCTGATCTTCACAAGATTGCAAAGAAAAAGCGAGCAAAAGTAATAACAATAAACTTCTTACTATTGTTTTCATAAAATGGTATTTATAAAAGTATTAACGTAAAAATAGTATCTTTAGTTTTAACTATAATAAGTTTATCCCTCTTTTTTTTTAATATTTTTTTTAGAATCGATTGTAACAAAAATAATTGTGCTTCGTCTTCACTATATATGCTAACGAATTAACCTTGATTTATGAATCAGATTGTTTTTATAGAATTAATAAATCCTTTCAAAGACAAAATTTTTCGTCTGGCAAAAAGATTGCTCACCAGCACCGAAGAAGCTGAAGATGCAACTCAGGAAGTAATTGTTAAATTATGGAATAAAAAAGAAAATCTGGAAGCTTATAACAGTGTAGAAGCGCTTGCCATGACAATGACTAAAAATTATTGCCTGGACCAGTTAAAATCTAAAAGAGCAGGAAACCTTCAAATTGTACATAACAATTTTACAGACCGCCAGCCCCAGTTAGATAAAAAACTGGAAGATGCAGACAGTTTAGAATGGGTGGAAAAAATAATCGGCCAATTGCCGGAACAATTACAAATATTAATTCAGTTACGCGATGTTGAACAATATGAATTTGATGAAATTGCGAAAATTGTCAACATGAATGAAACGGCTATCCGCGTAGCCCTTTCGAGAGCGAGAAAAAAAATTAGAGAATCAATGCTTAATACACACGGTTATGGAATTAAATAAAATAGAAAATATATTAGAAAAATACTTTCAGGGAGAAACAAGTATTGCAGAAGAGAACCAATTAAAAGAATACTTCTCTTCACCGGATGTTGCGCAGCATTTGGAGCAATACAAACCAATGTTTGGTTATTTCTCTCAGGTAAAAGAACAAAAATCAACGCAGGAAATTCCACTACAAACTAAAAAACGAAATGTAGCGTGGTTATCGATTGCAGCATCTGTTGTTGTTTTACTGGGAATTGGAACCTATATGTATGTCAGCGAAAAAAATGCAGCTCCGGTTGTAGCGCAATCAGCATTAGGAACCTATGACAATCCTGAAGAAGCCTTAGCGGCAACGCAAAAAGCTTTAGCCTTATTGTCAAATAATGTAAATGTAGGTATCGGAAGTGTACAATACATTAAAGAATACGAACAATCAAAAAACAAAATCTTCAAACAATAATTAAATAAAACAGCTATGAAAAATTTCATCATAACATTAGTTTTCACATTCGTAACCACTATTTTTTACGGACAGGGTGCCTTTGACAAATTTGACGGTCAGGACGATGTAACATCAGTAATTGTAAACAAAAAAATGTTCGATTTAATGAGCAAGGTAAAAGTCGATGCGACTGATAAAGAAACACAGCAATACATTAAACTAATTAAAAAGTTAGACTATTTAAAGGTATTCACTACCAAAAACTCAAAAGTTGAAGCTGAAATGAAAGCTTCCGCAGACAAATACATTAAAACAGCTGGTTTAGAAGAATTAATGCGAGTAAACGATAGTGGTAAAAACATCCGAATATTAGTAAAATCAGGCGCCAGCGACACGCAGGTAAAAGAATTGTTAATGTTTATTGACGGAGCTAAAAATGAGGAATCGGTTTTATTATCACTAACGGGGAATTTTGATCTAAACGAAATCTCAGTACTAACAGACAAAATGCAGCTTCCTGGCGGTTCTGATTTGAAAAAAGCATCTAAAAGCAAAAAATAAGATGAAAATAAGCGTTTTTACCTCAGCCATTTTAGCTTTACTAACTTTAATAAGTTGTGAATCTAAACCTTCGTTGCAAAAATATTTTGTAGAGAACACAGACAATAAAAATTTTATTGCGCTTGATGTTTCTCCCAGTATCCTAAACTTGGATAAAACAAAATTATCGGCAGCACAAACCGAAGCTTTACAGTCTTTTGACAAAATGAACATTCTTGCCTTTAAGGCGAATGCAAAAAACAAGGCAGAGTTCGAAAGTGAAAGAGCGAAAGTGAAGGAAATACTAAAAGATCCGAAATATCAGGAATTAATGAAGTTTGGCTCTGGTAAAGAAGGCGCATCGATCAGTTATGTCGGTACCGAGGAAAACATTGAAGAATTTGTAGTTTTTGCCAACAGAAAAGAAATGGGGTTTGCAGTAGTCCGTGTTTTAGGAAAAGACATGAATCCAAATAACATCATGACTCTGATGAATGTTTTACAAAAATCTAAAATCGACATGGAGCAGCTAAAACCTCTGCAACAATTGATTAAACAATAATCTTATTTTTAGAATTTCAAAAAGCCTCGTGTGAGGCTTTTTTTTGTTATTGATTTTTAATTTTTATCTTGCTTAGAAATACCATTTCATTTTTACCAAACCAAACTAAATCAAATGAAACCACTTCAATCTGTATTGCTGTTATTTTTAGCTTTTTCGTTCAATGTAAATTGCCAAACCAGTAAAAAAGTAAGCCAGCCCGAAAAAGATTTTGAAGTTTTCTGGACAACATTCAAAGATAATTATGCTTTTTTTGAACTTAAAGGCGTAAACTGGGATGAAACATATGCGAAATTCAGACCACAGGTAAATAACAAAACCAGCGAAAAAGACTTAATAGCTATTTTTGAAGAAATGGTTACTCCGCTAAAAGATGGGCATATCACAATTTCCAAAGGAGACAATCTTATTTATAAAGTAAAAAAACCTTCCGCATTCAGAGACGAATTTAAAGGAATTGAAAAAGAACTGTGGAAAACCAGTTTTGAAACATTAGAAGATAATTCATTTTCAAAAATAACAGGAATCGGTCCACTTTTTAAAGAGGATAATTTATACTACACCGGAAAAAACAAAACAATTGGGTATATAAAAATCTCCCGTTGTTTTGGCAATGTTGAAAGTCTGTTCGATGACAAAAAAGAAAAAGAAGACATGACACTTATGCTGACGGTTTTTGATAGTATTTTAAATTCATTTTCAGACACCAAAGGAATTATAATTGATCTCCGTTCTAATGGCGGCGGGCATGGCGGTGATGAATTAGCGAGAAGATTTGTCCCGAATAAAACGATAACACACTATAAAGCGATAAAACAAAAAGGCGGATCCGAAAATTTCACCCCGCTTGAACCTATTTATATAAGTCCAAATGATGGTGTACAATATTTAAAACCTATTGTAATTCTAACGAATGACAGAACAGCAAGTTCTGCAGAGGATTTTACCATTTCATTATACCAGCAAGCAAATGTTACTACAATCGGAACCAATACATCGGGAATGCTATCGGATATGTTTGGAGCAGATCTGTCCCATAAAATTTCCTTCACCCTTTCCAATCAAAGATATTACTCTACAGACAAAAAACTGCTTGAAGACATTGGTGTTCCTGTAAAAACAGAAGTCAAAAACACAAAAAAGGACATCGATAACAAAACCGATCCGGTAATATTAAAAGCCATTGATGTATTAAAATAAAATTCAAATATGAATCTTTTCTTACATTTTAAACAGATTATTCTTCACAATTTTTCTGATTATAATTTTGATATGAACATAATTTAATTACATTTGAATAAAAAATTAATAAATTCAACTTGAAAAAAATATTCAAAATTCTTTTAAAATCAATCCTTGTCTTTTTAGGATTCATTTTGTTCTATGTACTATTATCGTACTTACTTTCAAAAATTACAATTGATAAAGAAACCGATACAAAGCCGGAAGTTGAAATTTTCATCCTGACAAATGGCGTACATACCGATATTGTAATGCCGACAAAAAACGATCAGATAGACTGGAGCCAACAAGTTCAATTTAAAAACACCAAAGCCGCAGACTCAACTTATAAATACATTGCTATGGGCTGGGGAGACAAAGGTTTTTATTTAGAAACCCCGGAATGGTCCGATTTAAAAGCTTCAGTGGCCTTTAAGGCAGCAACTGGCTTAAGTACAACGGCTATTCATGCTACCTACTACAAACAGATGAGATTGGGAGATGACTGCAAATCAATGATGATCAGCAAAGAACAATACAATCGTCTGATAAATTACATTAGCAATAGTTTTCAAAAGGATGCGTCAGGTAATTATCTGCCAATAAAAACAGATGCCAATTACAGCAAAACCGATGCTTTTTATGAAGCAACCGGAAGTTATAGTATGCTGCATACCTGTAATACCTGGGCCAATAGCGCCTTAAAAGCATGTGGTCAGAAATGTTGTTTTTGGACACCTTCAGATGCTGGAATTTTTTCGAAATACAAATAAATTAATAAAAACATGACACAACAAAAAACATCGAATGCCTTTATAGCGGCATCTTGGGTAGCTCTTGGAGCCGGAACAGTAGGATTTATAGTAGGACTTGCCAGAGCAGAAATGCTTCTAAACGAAAAAGGATATTATTTTACCGTTTTAATGTTTGGTCTGTTCGCAGTAGTATCATTGCAAAAAAGCGTGAGAGACCGACTTGAAAAACTTCCTGTAACAGATATTTACTACGGTATTTGCTGGTTCGGAACACTTTTATCAATTGTATTACTGGTAGTTGGACTTTGGAATGCAACTATTCTGCCAAGTGAAAAAGGATTTTATGCTTTTGCCTTTTTATTAGCATTATTTGGTGCTATTTCTGTTCAGAAAAACACAAGAGATAATATGTCCCTTAATGAAAACTAATAAAGGATTAAAAATAATTAATCAATATTAAACACAAAAAAAGCTCCAATTGGAGCTTTTTTTATATCAGGATTTAAGTTTTACTTACTCAAATACATTTTTCTTCTTGAATACAATTCGTAGAACTGATCGTCTTTTAAGTCATCAATAAACAAGATGCTTTCTCCCGTTGATTTCATTTCCGGCCCTAAAGCTTTGTTTACATTATGGAATTTACTGAAAGAGAAAACCGGTTGTTTGATCGCATATCCTTTTAATTGTGGATTAAAATCAAAATCAGTCACTTTATTATGACCTAACATTACTTTTGTAGCATAGTTTACATAAGGTTCCCCGTATGCTTTTGCAATAAACGGAACAGTTCTGGAAGCTCTTGGATTCGCCTCGATAATGAAAACCGTATCATCTTTTATCGCAAACTGAATATTGATTAAACCAACTGTTTTAAGAGCTCTTGCGATTTTTACAGTATGATCCTTTATTTGTTGCATCACGAATTCCCCTAAGTTAAAAGGAGGCAATGTTGCATTACTATCTCCAGAGTGAACTCCGCAGGGTTCGATGTGCTCCATAATTCCGATGATATAGACATTACCATCAGCATCACAAATCGCATCTGCTTCCGCTTCGATTGCTCCGGCTAAATAATGATCTAAAAGCAATTTATTTCCTGGAATCGTTTTCAGTAAATTGATAACATGCTCTTCCAGTTCTTTTTTGTTGATTACAATTTTCATTCCCTGACCTCCTAATACATAAGAAGG
>JBDTNT010000434.1:0-3122 GCA_039933615.1 Flavobacterium sp.
GCCAGGGAACGCATATAAACACGAGGGTTATTGATGGCGTTCATACGGATTCTGTCTCCTAAAAGCGCTCCTCCTGTTTTTCTTTTGGAGGGATCAACAGATATTAATCCTATCGTTTTTTCGGGGAAATCAATCAGAAAACGACGTACTAATTCGTCTACCAAAGATGATTTTCCGGCGCCGCCTGTTCCGGTAATCCCTAAAACAGGGATTTTAGAATTGGCGTTATTTTGATGAATCTGATCAAAAACAGGTTTTGCAATTTCAGGGAAATTCTCTGCAGCAGAAATCAAACGTGCAATTGCTGTTGGATTTTTACTTTCGATATGATCAATTTCGCCATTGAGTTTATCTCCAATCGGATAATCAGACTGTTCAACCAAATCGTTGATCATTCCCTGCAACCCCATAGAACGGCCATCATCTGGCGCGTAAATACGGGTGATACCGTATTCTTGCAGTTCTGAAATTTCACTTGGCAGAATTACGCCGCCGCCGCCGCCAAAAATCTTGATATGTCCTGCTCCTTTTTCATGAAGCAAATCATACATATATTTAAAGTATTCATTATGTCCACCCTGATAGGAAGTCATTGCAATTGCATTGGCATCTTCCTGAATGGCTGTATTTACAACTTCTTCAACACTTCGGTCATGACCTAAATGAATCACTTCTACACCGGTCGACTGAATAATACGTCGCATAATATTGATAGCAGCATCATGTCCGTCAAAGAGTGAGGCTGCAGTTACGATTCTTACTTTATTTTTAGGAATATATGGTTTTTGTTGTTCCATTTTATGAATATGATAATTTTACGGGGCAATTTACAAAATATTTTAATATTTAATCACTTCGACAGCTTTATGTTAATAAAAAAATATCGGTTTTTTTTCCAAGGGAGGGGTAACAATTCAAACCCTTATCTTATTTATCTTATATAAGTTTATTGGACATGGAAATTTCGCAACATTTAAATAAAATATAACAACTTGTTTTCCAGACCACTAAAGTAATTTAGCAGTGTAGAAATGCCCCAAATTTTTACCCGAAAACTTTTCTTACTCCAAGTAGAAACGTAAAAATTTATTACAATGAAAACATTATATCCATTCGTCTTAATTCTTTTTATAGGATTTACCACTTCCTCTTTTGAATTGAAAAAAAATGACTTTACAGAAAGTAAAAATGCATCTGACTTTTATTCTGACTTCGTGCATGATTCTGATCCTGTAGTAGATACCGAAGTGCTTAATGATTTTTTTAAACGCTATACCGATTTGAAAAAATACCAGAATAAAGTTGTGGCCTTATACAAAAACAGATCGTACGGATCTATCTGGTATGAAGACAATAAAATCAATGATTTTGGTAAACTGTTACACCAAAAATTAGAATTGACACATGAGGAAGGATTAGAAATCGAAATTCCTTATAAAAATGAGATTGATAAAATCTTTAGTAAAAAAACGAAAGAGAGACCTTCAAAATCAGATTCTGATTTATTATTAAGTGCAGCATACATTATATATATGAGTCAGGTTTATGAAGGACTTGATGCTGAAACTGTAAAAAAAACAGGCTGGCTTTTGCCTAAAAAACAATTGTCTTACGAAACTTTATTAGATTCCCTGATTGTAAACCCTGCCTTATTAGAGAAAAATGACGAATTGCTTTTTGATCAGTATTATAAATTACAAGGCGCATTAGAGAAATACAGACAGATTGAAAAAGACGGTACATGGACTCCTATTGAAACTGCAACTCCTTATAAAGATTTACGTCCGGATGCCGTTTCAAAAACAATTGCACAGGTAAGAACCCGATTGGTGGTGATGGGAGATTTACAAAACGATTCTAAAAGCGATGTCTACGATCGTGAAATGATGGATGCGGTTATGAAATACAAATTAAGAAACGGTTTTAAACCCAATTATATCTTAGCCGAAGAACATATTAAAGACATGAATACGCCAATTGAAGATAAAATAAAAATTCTTGCTGTTAATATGGAACGTTGTCGCTGGATTTCTCCAAAATTGGTAAAAGACAAAGAATATATTATGGTAAATGTCCCTTCTTTTGAATTGGTATATGTGAAAAATGGAAAAACAGAATTAGCATCACGTGTTTTTGTTGGTTCCTCCCTGACCAAAACATCAATCTTCAGCGGAAACATTGATAAAGTTGTTTTTAGCCCTTATTGGACTATTCCACAAAGTATTGTTGACAATGAATTGAAATTAAAAATGGCAGCGGATCCCAATTATCTGGCAGAACATAATATGGAAATGAAAAATGGTCAGGTCAGACAAAAACCAGGTCCTGAAAACTCTCTTGGATTGGTGAAATTTATTTTCCCAAATCCTGAAGATATATATATGCACGATACTCCGGCGAAAACTTTATTTGATTTCGAAAAAAGAACTTTCAGCCACGGTTGTATCAATGTGAAAGAAGCCAAAAATTTAGCCATTGCAATGCTGAAAGATTATCCGGAATGGACAGCTGACAGGATCAATAAAGCAATGGACGGTAAAGAAGAAACTACTTTTAAATTACCAAACAAAGTACCAATCTATATTTGTTATTTTACTTCATGGGTGAATGAATCCGGCGAAATAAGCTTTTTTCAGGATGTCTATGAAAAAGATAATGATTTGAACAAAATCATGTTTCAGGAATCTATGGCGTTTAACAATTAGTATATAGTTTCCAAAAAACTGGTATTTAAGTTTTTTACCGGGTAATTTTAGGTTTGATTTAGAATTTGAAAGAAAAAAGAATATCTTTCAGGTATTAAATTCAAATTTAAGATTACCCATTTTTTATACCAACAATCAATCCTTCCGATTTATGAATCTCCGCCTGTTTTTTCTTTTGATTTTCCTAAGCTTTAAGACGGTATCTTTTTCTAAGACATTAAACAAGGAAACAACTCCTCCAATAATTTCAGATAACTCCGTTAAAATATTCTGGCTGGACGAGAATGGTACTTTCCACATAAATGAAACGTATATTAAAACGCTAACAGAGCAGCAACGTGCCGCTTTGGGTTATATTACCACTTTTGTGGGCAACGATTGTGATTGGGACGGAGATAAAAAAACAGACGAAAGCAA
>JBDTNT010000435.1:0-12312 GCA_039933615.1 Flavobacterium sp.
CACCATGTTTCCGTCGTGAAGCAGGTTCTTACGGAGCACACGTTCGTGGATTAAACCGTCTGCACCAATTTGATAAAGTTGAAATTGTACGGGTTGAGCACCCGGATAATTCCTATAAAGCGCTTGACGGAATGGTGGAACACGTAAAAAACATTTTACAGGAACTAAAATTACCCTACAGAATTTTACGCCTTTGTGGTGGTGATATGGGTTTCACTTCAGCTTTGACTTATGATTTTGAAGTATTTTCTACAGCGCAGGACCGTTGGTTAGAAATCAGTTCAGTTTCTAACTTTGAGACTTTCCAGGCCAATCGTCTGAAATTACGTTTCAAAGATAAAGACGGAAAAAACCATTTGGCACATACACTTAACGGAAGTTCATTGGCTTTACCAAGAGTTTTGGCAGGAATCTTAGAGAATTACCAAACACCGGAAGGAATCGTAATCCCGGAAGTTTTACGCCCTTACTGTGGATTTGACATTATAGATTAATTTAGTTTACAGCTTAGAGTCACAGTTTACAATTTGCAAATGGCGACTTTAAGCTGCAACTAAAAAAAGGAACGGGATGAATGAAATAATAAATTGGAATGTCGATCCTGTAATTTTTTGGATAACTGATAGTTTTCCTCTCAAATATTACGGAGCATTTTTTGCCTTCGGACTTTTGCTCGGTTTTTCAATCGTAAAGAATATTTATAAGAAAGAAAATCTTTCCCTAGACAGTCTTGATGCTTTACTGGTTTACGTAATTGTCGGGACCATTTTGGGAGCAAGACTCGGGCATTGTTTTTTTTATGAGCCGTCTTATTTTTTTCAGCATCCAATAGAAATTCTCTTGCCCATTAAGAAAATTGCAGGAACCTATCAATTTGTTGGTTTTCAGGGACTGGCAAGCCATGGCGGAACGATTGGGGTACTTCTCGCAATTATACTGTACTGCCGTAAATACAAAGTAAAATTTTTAGGACTCTTGGACAGAATGGCAATCGGGGTTCCGGTTACAGCTGCTTTTGTAAGATTTGGTAATTTTATGAATTCAGAAATATATGGTAAACCGACTAACGGAAATTGGGGAGTCGTTTTTCAAAGAGATGACTTAATTCCGAGGCATCCAACACAATTATATGAGGCCTTTTCTTATCTCTTGATTTTTGCGATTTTGTTTTTTATGTACAAATCAGAAGCTGTAAAAAAAGCGGAAGGACTGATTTTTGGCTGTTTTTTGACATTATTGTTTTTAGCCAGGTTCCTAATAGAATTTTTTAAAGAAAATCAGGAAAACTTTGAAGGCAATATGGTAATCAACATGGGACAGATATTAAGCATCCCTTTTATTTTGATTGGTCTGTTGCTGATTATCTGGAAATTGAAAACCACAAAAGAATATATTAAAATTTGATAATGTATAAGTCCGGTTTTTAAATAAACGGAGAACCACAACTAAAATAAACTGAAATATGAAAAACATCTTTATCTATATCGTTTTATTGTGGTCTGCTTTTGCATTAGCACAAAATGAGCAATTGGCTCAATATTACTACGATAAGGGCGATTTCGAAAAAGCAAAAGTCAGTTATGAACAGCTTTTAGGCGCATCTCCATCCAATACCCAATATTTTTTAAGAACTGTAGACTGTTACCAGCAATTGCAGCAATATGATATCGCCCAAAAAGCAATTCAGGAAAGATATAACAGATACAAACAAGGCGTTTTTTTGGTTGAATTGGGATATAATTTTCAATTACAGAAAAATGAATCAAAAGCCAAAAGCTACTACGAACAGGCTATTGAAAAAATCAGAACCAATTCGAATGATGTTTACGGAGTCGCAAATTCGTTTGAGAAAAAGGTTCTTTTGGAATATGCCTTAAAAGCGTATCAAACGGCAATGGAAGTACAGCCGAATTATAATTTCAACTTTCAGATTGGAATGTTATACGGTCAGTTAGGAAAAACCGATCTGATGATTGACCTATTGTTAACAGAATCGTTTAAGAATCCACAGAATGCAAATTTAATTCAGACACAGCTTGCCCGTTTTATGAATGGTGAAACAGACAATACGGCTTTCAAAGATGCAATGCGAAAAGCATTAATCTTAAGAACTCAAAAAGATCAGGATGTATTTTGGAACCACTATTTAAGCTGGTTTTATGTTCAGCAGAAAGAATTTGCAAAGGCATTTATCCAGGAAAAAGCAATTTATAAGAGAGATCCCGAGTCATTAATTAGTATTGTGAACCTGAGTCAGTTTGCATTGAATGAAAATGATACCGAAACAGCGACAGAAATTTTAAATTTTATTCTTCTAAATACCAAAGATTTAGGTTTGCTGATTGAGACAAATGCCAGTCTGATGGAGATTAAAATTGAAAAGGCACAGGAAAAAGACTATCCTGCAATCAGTACAGAGTTACAACAATTGCTTACAACCTATGAAATAACTCCTTTTACCTTATCTTTGCAAATAATTCAGGCGCATTTCCTGGCTTTTAATTTAAAAAAACCGGAAGAAGGCAAAGCCATTATTAAAAAAGCCTTAGAACTTAATCTGAACGATTATCAGCAGGCTGATGCTAAAATGGAATTGGGGGATATTTTGCTTTTGGAAGAAAAGTTCAATCAGGCACTTATTTATTATTCGCAGATTCAGTTGGATTTAAAGAATGATGTTATGTCGCATGAGGCGAGTCTGAAAGCTGCCGAAACTAGTTATTACAAAACTGATTTTGAATGGGCTCTAAAACAATTTAAGGAATTAAAGTCAGCCAACACACAATTGATTGCCAACGACGCTCTTGAATATTTTTTACTGATAAATGACAATACCGTTGCAGATTCGACACAAACAGCATTAAAACAATTTGCAAAAGGTGATTTTCTGATCTATCAAAATAAGAAACCCGAAGCTATTGCTCAGTTTCAGAGTATTTTGAAAAATTTTAAAGGACAGGAAATTGAAGCTGTTACAATGTTGCGTTTAGGAAAAATATATGAAAGTCAGGCAGATTATAATTCAGCTTTGAGTCAATATCAGCAAATAATTGATAATCACAGCGACGGAATCTATGTGGATGAAGCTTTGTTCTTTTCAGCAGAAATTTACAACGATGAATTGAAAGATACAGAAAAGGCGAAGCCTTTGTATGAAAAAGTGATTTTTAACCATCAGGACAGTATTTACTTTGTTGATGCCAGAAAGAAATACCGCGAATTACGCGGGGATAAAAATTTATAATACAGGTTATTAGCTCTGTTTTTGAGTACTTAGAATTTACAATGAAATTTAAAACTTAAAATCTCAGAAGCTTAAAACCTCAGAAACTTAAGAAAATGATTATTTACAACGTTACTACAAACATACACGAAAGCGTTCACGACCAATGGTTAAAATGGATGCAGGAAAAACATATACCGGAGATTTTAGCAACACAAAAATTCTCTTCAGCACGAATTGTGAAGGTTTTGGTTGAAGAAGAAATGGGAGGGATTACCTATTCTGTGCAATATGTAACGGATGACAAGGAAACTTTAGAAAAGTATTATATTGAAGATCAGCCAAAGTTTGACAGAGAAGCTTTAGAATTATTCGCGGATAAAATGCTTTCTTTCAGAACGGAATTAGAAGTTATTTCGGAGCATTAGGTTTAGTACTCAGTTTAAATTCAAATTCTTTTAAATCTACTTTGATAAATTAAATAATTCAAAAGTCTTAAAGCCTTTACAGCAAAAAAGAATACTTTTGCGCCCTCGGCCGGCAAACAAGAAATAAAATGGAAAAAGTAAAAGCCAAAAAACATTTAGGACAGCATTTCTTAAAAGATGAGAGTATTGCAAAAGCAATTGCCGATACCCTGAGCCTGCAAGGATACGATGAGGTTTTAGAAATAGGACCGGGAATGGGCGTGTTGACTAAATATTTGCTTGATAAGCCAATTAATACCCACGTAATTGAGATTGACACAGAATCTGTGGTGTATTTGGGTGAAAATTATCCAAAATTAAAAGATAAGATTATCTCTCAGGATTTCCTGAAATACAATATAAAAGAAGTTTACGAAGACAAACAGTTCGCTATTATTGGGAATTTCCCATATAATATTTCGACTCAGATTGTTTTCAGGACTTTAGAGATGAAACACCAGATTCCTGAATTCTCGGGAATGTTTCAAAAAGAAGTTGCAGAGCGAATCTGCGAGAAAAAAGGCTCAAAGGCTTACGGAATCTTATCCGTTCTGGCTCAGGCTTTCTATGTTACAGAGTACTTGTTTACTGTTGACGAAAATGTTTTTATTCCTCCGCCCAAGGTGAAATCGGGTGTGATGAAAATGACCCGAAAGGAAGATTATAGTCTTCCTTGTAGTGAAAAGTTATTTTTTACAGTTGTAAAAACTGCTTTTCAGCAAAGACGAAAAACATTACGTAACAGTTTGAAAACATTAAATTTATCAGATAATTTGCGAGAAGACACTATCTTTGGTCTTCGCCCGGAGCAGCTTAGCGTTGAAGAATTTATTGTTTTGACTCAAAAAATAGAAGCCGATGGAGTTCAAAGTTAGCAAAGAATTAATACAACAATTAGAAGAGCACATTGTTAATAAAAACGACAAGGAACTTGAAGTTTTACTTAACGATATGCACCACGCTGATATTGCTGAAATCCTGGATGAGCTGGATTTTGACGAAGCAACTTATATTTTTAAGGTTTTAGACAGTGATAAAACAGCAGAGATCCTTCTTGAACTGGAAGACGATTTACGTGAAAATATCCTAAGCCGACTTTCTCCTAAGGAAATTGCAGAGGAACTTGACGAACTTGAAACCAATGATGCGGCAGATATTATCGCTGAACTTTCACAGGAAATAAAAGCCGAAGTAATCTCGGAATTAATTGATGTTGAACACGCAAAAGACATTGTCGATTTATTGCGTTACGACGAAAATTCCGCGGGTGGTCTTATGGGAAAAGAGCTCGTAAAAGTCAATGAGAACTGGAATGTACTTACTTGCGTAAAAGAAATGCGTATTCAGGCAGAAAACGTATCCAGAGTGCATTCGATTTATGTTGTTGATGATGAAAACCGCTTAAAAGGAAGATTGTCCTTAAAAGATTTACTGACAACCTCGACCAAAACACAAATAGGTGATATCTATATCCGGAAGTTAAATTTTGTAAACGTAGATACCGAAGATGTTGAAGTAGCACGTATCATGCAGAAATACGATCTGGAAGCCATTCCGGTTGTAGATGAATTGGGGCGTTTAGTAGGAAGAATTACAATTGATGATATTTTAGATGTAATAAAGGACGAGGCAGATAAGGATTACCAGTTGGCAGCGGGTATTACGCAAGACGTAGAATCCAATGACAGTGTTCTTGAATTGACAAAGGCTCGTTTACCCTGGCTTTTAATTGGGATGGTAATTGAGATTGTGGCTTCATTTGTACTGAAAGGAAATGAAAGTACATTTCAAAAATATTCAACCTTAATCATTTTTGTACCCTTACTTTCGGCAACTGCAGGAAATATTGGAGTTCAGGCTTCGGCAATTGTGGTTCAGGGTTTGGCAAATGGAACCTTAAAAGAATTTAGCAGAAGTTATTTCAGCAAAGAAATTACGGTTTCTATGATTTCCGGGACTATCATCTCATTACTTTTATTAGGGTACCATTCGGTGATGTATCAGCAATATTTAGTGGGAATTGCAATTTCAATTTCGATGATTGTTGTGATTTTATTCGCTGCGACTTTAGGAACCTTAGTGCCGCTTTTTTTACATAAAAACAAAATTGACCCTGCCATTGCAACGGGACCGTTTATCACTACTACGAATGATGTTTTTGGAATTATGCTCTATTTTGGAGTTGCCAAATTGATTCTTGGATTTTAGATTTTTGCCACAAATTCATTTATTATAGTGATTTAAAATCTATAAAATCGGTGTAATTTGTGATGGTAAAATATGCTGGCAATCAGCCTGAAATAATTAAAACCGATCAGAATGAAAGTACACATCATAGGAGGCGGAAACCTCGGCGTTTCCATAGCCCTGGGAATTGCGAAATTCTCTAAAAATAATGAGGTAACCGTTACAAGAAGAAACACAGCCAGTATTCTGTATTTATCAGAATACGGAATCACAGTTTCCTCCGATAATAAACATAATATCCAGGATGCTGATGTGGTGATTTTAACCATAAAGCCCTACCAGGTTGATACCGTTCTGGCGGAAATCTTACCGGCAATCAGAAATAAAACTATTGCTTCGGCAGTAAGTGGATTATCTCTTGAAGTGCTTCAGTCAAAAACAAATAACGAATATCCGGTTATCCGAATTATGCCAAACATTGCGGCACAGTTTGGAGAATCAGCAACCTGTATTTCTTTTCCTGAAAAGGACAGAGAAAAGGCATTGCCAATAGTTGATTTATTTGAGGATTTGGGAACGGCTCCGGTAATCGACGAAAAACTAATGGATGCAGCGACTGTTTTAGGTGCTTGCGGTACTGCATATGCATTACGTTATATTCGTGCCTCTATGCAGGCAGGAATTGAGATTGGGTTCGATTCGAATACTGCTTTGGCAATCGCCGCACAGACAGTAAAAGGAGCGGCTAAAATGTTATTAGAGGAAAAAGTACATCCGGAACAATTAATCGACCGTGTGACGACGCCTCAGGGTTGTACAATAGTTGGTTTAAATGAAATGGAACACAACGGTTTCAGTTCGTCTTTAATCAAAGGCATCAAAACATCTTTGAAACAGATTAAAGGATAATTTTAAGGAAATCCCAAAATATAAAAATTCCAAATTCCAATTCGATAATCCGAATTGGAATTTGGAATTTGTTTTTGCTGTTAACATTCTTATTTCCTAATCAGGTAAATATATTTTGCGCCACACTCTGAAATTTTAGTATAAGAATTCATTGAATTACCATAATTCTGAATTGTCAGCGTATCTTTTACATAACTGGCATCAATGCCAACGGGAATCTCTATTTCCTTAGCTGTCGTTTCTGAATTTGAAACAGAATCCGTTTCTTCCTGATTGCTGATGTCGCCCTCATAATCGTCCCACTGTATTCCTTCTAGTGTGACATATTTTTCACCTGACTCATTTTTACCCAAAGTAGCTTTACCGTTTACTTTTCTTGCACTTGTCTGAAGAAAAAAGGCGTAGCCGTCTTTTGTTTTTGTAATTTTTACAGAAAGACCACATTCGTCAGAAGTATAAATTCCTTCAATCGGTTCTTTGCTTTTTTGAAAAGGAAGGCTGAGTGTGTCTTTAGTTTGCTCTTTGTCCATAATGGCTGTTTTCGGTTTGTCACTGCATCCTGTGATAAACAGTATGGTCATTATTAGCATTATTGATTTCATAAATCAGATTGTTTTTTTTCTTTTGTTTAAAGTATATTTTAAATAGAAAAAACCAAAAAACCCGGAAAGCATTGAGGCAATTAAAATGGCAATTTTAGAAAAAACAATAGTTTCAGGATCTTTAAAAGCCAAAATAGTAATGAAAATCGACATTGTAAAACCAATTCCACCCAACATTCCGGCTCCTATGATATGCGGCCATTTTAAGCTCTTTGGCAATGAACAGATTCCTGCACTTACTCCAATAAAAGAGAAAAGTAATATCCCCAATGGTTTTCCAACAACCAGACCTAAAACAATCCCTAATGTATTCGAATGATTCAAACCTTCATGCTAATCAGATCCTAAGGCAATGCAGGTATTGGCAACAGCAAACAATGGCAGGATAAAATAGGCTACGGGTTTATGCAGAAAGTGCTGTAGTTTATACGAGGTCGATTGCTCTCCGCCATCCCCAAACGGAATAACAAAAGCTAATATAACTCCGGTAATAGTAGCATGAACGCCTGAATTCAGCATAAAATACCACATGGTAACACCTCCAATTAAATAAGGAATTATATTGTACACTTTCCTTCGGTTCAGGATGAACAGAAAAATCCAAATCCCCAAGGCAATGGCAAGATTCAGAAAGGAAATTGAGGAAGTATAAAAAATGGCGATTACAATTATGGCACCCAAGTCATCGATAACCGCAAGGGCCGTTAAAAATATTTTTAGCGATGCCGGGACTTTACTTCCTAATAGGGATAAAATCCCAATTGCAAAAGCAATATCCGTAGCCATGGGAATTCCCGCTCCGTTTTGGGTTGCGGTTCCAAAATTTAAACCCAGGAATAGGGCAGCTGGAATAAACATGCCGCCAAATGCCGCCATTATTGGTAAGGAAGCATTTTTTATATTGGATAGTTCCCCGTGATAAATTTCGCGTTCCAGTTCTAATCCAATCAGTAAAAAGAAAATAGTCATCAAACCGTCATTGATCCAATGGGTGATAGAATGATGTCCCAGATCTTTTTCCCAAAATGAAATATATTCGGACTGAAAAGAAGAATTGGCAAGAAGAAGAGAGGCAATTGTAACAAATAGCAAGAGGAGTCCACCAGATTTTTCGTTTTCAAAAAAAGCTTTAAAAGTTTTGGTTAATTTCATTATTGAGTGATTCTGCCGGTTTAGAAGATAAATAATCGATGAACTTCTATGGGCATTGTTATTTTCAAAGTTAAAAAAAAATATACCCAATAAAAAATTCAGGACATTTCGTTTGACCGGAAACTATGGTTTTTGGAATTCAATAATGAATAATAAGCTGTATTTTTGTTCTTCATTTCCTATAATTAAATTTATTTATGAGCACAAAAATTCTACATATCGACAGTAATAATTCCATTCTTTGGGAACAATTGGAAGAAGCAGGTTTTGAAAATCATGCAGATTTTAAATCTTCTAAAGAAGAAATCGAAAATAAAATCCAGGATTATAACGGAATCGTAATTCGAAGCCGTTTTAAAATCGATAAAATCTTTCTGGACAAAGCAGTCAATTTACAGTTTATTGCCAGAGTTGGTGCGGGTTTAGAAAGTATTGATTGTCAATATGCCGAAGCTAAAGGAGTACACCTCATAGCGGCACCGGAAGGTAATCGCAACGCAGTTGCAGAACATTCGCTGGGCGTAATCCTGTCTCTTTTTAATAACTTAAATCAGGCCGATGCCGAAATAAAAGCTGGACACTGGAACAGGGAAAGTAATCGCGGCCACGAACTTGATGGAAAAACCATTGGAATTATTGGTTATGGTAATATGGGAAAAGCATTTGCAAAAAAACTGCGAGGATTTGAGGTTGATGTTCTTTGCTATGATATTTTAGAAAATGTCGGGGATGAAAATGCCAGACAGGTTTCATTACAGGAATTACAGGAAAAAGCAGATGTTTTGAGCCTTCACCTTCCCTGGACTCCTGAAACAGATAAGATGGTAAATGCTGATTTTATAAATACATTTGCAAAGCCATTCTGGATTATCAATACTTCCCGCGGCAAAAATATCGTTACGGCAGATTTAGTGGAAGCAATGAAAACTAAAAAAATCTTAGGAGCCGGTCTTGATGTCCTGGAATATGAAAAGCTGTCTTTTGAAACCCTTTTTCAGGATAATAATACACCGGAAGCGTTTCAGTATTTACTGGAATCTAAAAATGTTCTGTTAACTCCACACATAGCCGGATGGACATTTGAAAGCCATGAACGACTTGCACAGGTAATTGCAGACAAAATAAAGGCGGTCTGTACAATTAATTAACTTTAAATTTAGATTTAAATAACGAGCGTTTTCTTCTAAATATTCTATTCATAATTAGTTTTATTTGTTAATTTTTAATAATATTGTTTCAAGTTTTTGAAGAATTAATCTAAATAAGGTTGTCTTTGAGAATCAGGGAGTAACCGAAAATCCTTAAGAGTAGGAATTAACTTAATATTATTTATTATGATTGAATGGTACAAAAAAGTGGTTTTTGAAAATTATGCAAATTTTGAAGGCAGAGCAAGAAGAAAAGAATACTGGATGTTCTTTTTGGCAAATCTTATTATAAGTTTTGTAATAGGTTTTGTATTAGGTTTAGTTTTCGCATTAATCTCGCCTAGCTTTGCTCCTTTGGCAAATGTTTACAGCTTAGCGGTTCTTGTTCCTTCAATTGCTGTTGCAATCAGAAGAATGCATGATATTGGTAAAAGCGGCTGGTACATCCTTATCCCTATTTATAATATTATATTATTAGCTACTGAGGGAGACAAAGGGACAAATGAATATGGAGCTGATCCTAAAGGAAGCGGCGATACAATTGAGGAAATTGGAAAAGCTGAACTATAATAATTTTTAAAAGAAATATAAAATGGAAGAGACAAAACCAGAATCCTGGAATACTCCACCAACTGTGAGACAGGAAAACAAAAAGGTCCTTGCAGGAGTTTTAGGAATAATTTTTGGATATTTAGGAATTCATAAATTCGTTTTAGGTTATACCCAGGAGGGAATAATTCAACTCGTATTAAGTATTGTAACCTGTGGTATCGCAGGGATAATTGGTTTCATAGAAGGAATTATTTATCTCACAAAATCAGATGAAGATTTTTACCAGACGTATCAGGTTGGTAAAAAAGGCTGGTTCTAAAACATACAAATCCCATTTGCAATAAATGGGATTTTTCTTTTATAAAAATGCAATTTGTTTCCCTTTGAGGCAAATTGCATTTTTTGCTATATATGTATTTTATTGTAAATTATTTCTGATAAATATTTAATTTTTAAATACCCTATTTTGATATAAAAATGCCTTTTTTGGGTAGAGTTTGTTTTTTAGAATATCTAATTTTGTCTTTTTTAAGGAAAGAAAAAGGAGGAACTGAAAATCCAGAAGAGTAAGGAAAATTTTAAAAGATTAATTATGATTGAAATGTACAAAAAAGTAGTTTTTGAGAACTATGCAAATTCTAAAGGAAGGGCAAGAAGAAAAGAATATTGGTTGTTTGTTTTGTGTAGCACAATTATCAGTATAGTTTTGAGTATACCGGCATTTATAAGTCCAAATTTAGCGTTTATTGGGAATATATATAGTTTGGCTGTTTTAGCTCCTTCAATTAGCGTTTCTATAAGAAGAATGCATGATACAAATAAAAAATGGTGGTTTATTTTTATTCCATTTTACAATATTGTATTGTTAGCTACAGAGGGAGACAAAGGGACAAATGAATATGGAGCTGATCCTAAAAATGAGCCAGATGAAATGAACCAAATCGGAATAGAATAATTCGGTTCTATAAAAAATTGTAATAAAAAAACCCCGTTTCATTTCGAAACGGGGTTTTTTGTTTCAAAAGTATATTTTTCCAATAAAACCTTATTATGTTATAATAATGGCTTTTATAGGCTCTTTTTAATTTTTTGATGAACTAATTTTGTATTTTCTAAGAAAGGTTCTTGGGGAGTTGCTAAATAAAAAATAAGAAATATGGGATTATTTAATAGAAGCGGTAATAAGATTGAAGCGGCTAAGGTTATTCTTGAACTAAGAAGTCCTGGCTGTCCAATAACTGCAATTGTAGAACAGGATAATAGAACTGCCTACTTTTATTTGTTTGGTGATAATGAGGATTTTGGCACAAAAAGCTGCTGGATTAGAAATTTAGATGGGGCGCCAGACGAAATAGAGGCAAAATTGATGGGGAAAGGTGTTCCGCCTATGTTGACCAAAGAATTTTGCAAATTTCCGGAAGGACAGGAAGAACTTGAAGCTAATAATCTGGAAATTGTTTGGCTGGAAGAAGGAGATGGAGCGGCGTTATTGGAAAATGGAGAAATCTTATGTATAATTCCTGCTTGGGGAGGTAATGGCGGATTTTACGGATACGCTCGCGATTGTAATGGAACAGGTGATTTTGCCTGGGAACATTCAGAAGATAATGAAATGTGCACGCGTGTTAAACGTTCAGATGAATTTTTAAAATCGTGGGATGAAGAAATGAATCCTTTTAGGTTTTTGCAACCTGAAATTTTAGATTATTATGACGAAATATTTGGTAAAAGTGAAAAATATTTTGCAATTGATAATGCAGAATGGCCTCCAAAAGGACTTTATGTAAATCAAGGTGCAGAAAAAGTTGTTTTTGCAACAGTGGGAGTATCATTGCGACCACAGCCCAAAATAGAGATGTATTTTGAAAACGCAAGTGATGTTAATAGAATTGAACTTGGAGTTATTCTAAAGTCTGCATCGAACAACGACCAGGTAAATAAAATTGGGAGCTCTATAAGCGGGATAACAGCTATACCTTGGGATTTTGTTACTTTTTTAGCAGAAGGACATACTGTAGAGTTTCAAACAGACATTAGTGAAAAGTTTAATTATGGAGTTCTTACAAATAAAT
>JBDTNT010000436.1:0-3254 GCA_039933615.1 Flavobacterium sp.
CGAAAGAAGCCTTTCTAACTGGTCTTCCTGAGGGAGCCGAAACTATAACAATTAGTGGTAAGAAATATTACAAAATTGGTAATACATATTACGAAAAACTGATCTCCGAAAACGGCACAGAACGATATGTAATGGTAGGGGAAAAAATACAATAGTACCCTGTTTATAGCATGCAGGACCTAAAAATTGTTACTAAGAAATTAAATTTCAAAAAGAATATTCCAAAAATAAAAATTGGCAAAAATGCGATTCTCACAACTCTAATAACACTTACTTGTGCTTCTTATCAGGCACAGGTAAGAAGAGTTTATTCATTCAGCAATACAGCTATGAAAATATTGGACTGGAGAATTATTTTTTTTAAACAGCAATCTCCAACACAATATTTCTCGTTTGAAACAACACATTTGAAGTGTTCCCGCATTTAAAGGCATCTCTATAAACACTGGTTTGGGCATAACAATATCTACAAAAAATCAAGATGAATAAACATAAATACCTTTTATTAACGACATTCTTATTTACCAATATCTTACTTGCTCAGGATAGGGATTTATTGAATGTCAGCTATGCAGTTTCGACATTAAAATATAGCGACACTGTTGCTAATGCCAATTTATTTGATCTAAAACTCAAACTACCGGTGTTACAAAAAAAAGAGAATACCTTTGTCGCAATGGTGGGTTACAAAAATCTATCGTTACAGAATTTCCCGGCGGATTATACCGGTAATTTACATGGCATAACTTTACAGGGAGCCTGGATTTACAAATTATCCGATAGAAAATGCCTAACCTTTTTTGCTCAAGCAGGATTGTTTTCAGATTTACAGGATGTTAGCGGCAAAGATTTCAGGTACACTGCCGGCCTGCGTTACAGAGTAAAACATTCCGAAAAGTTAAGCACAGGTTGGGGTTTGGCTTATTCCAGACAGTTTTTCGGTAACCAGATAATCCCATTCATTGATGTAGATTACAGACCCAATGATAAATGGAGCATTACCGGACAGTTCCCCATCAAACCAAAAGTGCTTTACCATTTTAATGATAAATGGAGTGCCGGGATTGAATTATCCGCGGATGCCTCCAGCTACAGGCTTTCAGCAGAAGAAAATGACAATCAGTTCATCCAGGTAAATCAATGGACTGGTTTGGCAAAGCTGGAATATCAGTTTGCAAAAAGCTGGGAGCTGAATATTGGGGTGGGTAGAAATTTTAAACAGAGCTACAAACTTTATGATGATGCAGCTACTACACCCTGGACCATTATCACGCTGCCTTTAGGGAAAAAGCCCGACCCCATCAATGAAATAGACAATAAAGGATTAAATGTCCAAATAGGTATTTCATTTAAACCGTTCTAGAAAACCTTACTTTTTGTAACTTTATCAGAAAAATGAAATTACCCATAGAAAAAATATTACCCATTGCTTTATGTATAGTGTTTCCTGCTTTAAATGCGATCACAACCAGGGGTATTATCAATATTATGGATGTCGATTCCTTGATATTATTTCGGTGGATCGCTGTTTCTGCAATGCTTTACCTGCTTTGGATGCTCCTTGAATATATTTCTGAAAAAGCTGAAACATACAAGTTTCTTAAAGCAATTACTGGAGCAACGGCACTGCTTATTATAATTTACAATATATTTCTGCTCACGCCGCTATTTCAAAATAAGAATTTGCAATGGATGTTTGTGGCGAGGTATTTTATTGCCATTATTCCATTTTTAATAATTCAATATGCCTTTCGTGCTAATAAAAAAGTAGCACAATTGGAACTGGAAAAACAGCAGATACAAACAGAAAACTACAAGGTTCAATTAGAAGCATTACGCACCAAAGCCGATCCGCATTTTTTATTTAATTCCCTCAATACCCTTCGTACAATGGTGCGGCATCAGGACCCGAAATCTGAACGGTTTATCCTGAGTCTTTCCGACTTTTACCGGCAGACTTTACGATATAACGAAGGTACATTAATAAATCTCAGTGATGAAGTAAAGGTCCTAAAATCCTATTTATTTCTAATGAAGAACAGAAATGAGCACGCCGTACAAATCAGTATTCACATTGCAGAAGAATTGTACGAACGCCAAATTCCTACATTGGCATTACAAACCGTGGTAGAAAACTGTTTTAAGCATAATATGATGACATCGAAAATACCTTTGTATATTGATATCAAAAGTGACCACAACTATATTGAAATTAAAAATAATGTCCAGCCCATGATAACCGGCAGTTCATCTTCAGGCTACGGATTAGAAAATTTAAAAAAAAGGTATGAGTTATTAAACATTGAAAACGGAGTGGATATTGAATCGACAGAAGATTACTTTCTGGTAAAACTTAAACTTATTTAATTCCCGATGTAATCTAAATTCTTAACAGAAATAATATGAACGTACTGATAGTAGAAGACGAATTGCATACTTCCAAGTTACTGAAAGAAATAATTGAGCAGGATAAAGATTTTTTGGTAACCGAACGTTTGGAGTCGGTAGCAGAAGCCGTGCAATATTTAAGTAAACACCAGCAGAAGTTAGACTTGATTTTTCTGGATATTCAGTTAGCCGACGGGCATAGCTTTGAGATTTTTAACCATATTTACGTTACTGTTCCCGTTGTGTTTTGTACCGCTTATGATGAGTATACTTTACAAGCCATTAAAAACAACGGCATTGATTATATTCTTAAGCCTTTCAAGGAGGAAGACATTCACGCCGCACTAAACAAATACAAAAGGCTGGCTCAAACTTTTAGGGACAAATCATTTACACCTTTACAATTTCCTACTACAACTCTGTACCAGCAAAGCTTTCTAACACAATATCGAGATAAAACACTGGTAAAATATGTAAAAGATATTGCTCTTTTTTACATTGAATTTGAAACTGTTTACATATACACCTTTAGCGCTGAAAAATTTTCCTTGTTCAAAAATCTGGAGTATATCGAATCAGTTTGTGACCCTAAACAGTTCTTTCGCATTAACAGGCAGGTATTGATTAGTAAAGAAGCAGTATTGTCTATTGAGCCCTATTTCAATAGAAAAGTCATTGTTCAAACGAAGTTCAACCTATCAGAAAAATTAGTTGTAAGCAGGTTGAAAGTTACTGCTTTTAAAGACTGGCTGGAATCGTAGTTTATATTGTTCACTTCTATTCGTAAGTGATATTTTGATAATTACTTTTTACTAATTTCTCCTTAGCCTTCAATTGAAAATTCATTTCAATTAAATTCAAAGTCT
>JBDTNT010000437.1:0-6391 GCA_039933615.1 Flavobacterium sp.
TCTTTCAAAGATAGATTTAGACGAGCCAATGACTTATTTTTTTCATTTTAATTCTTTTTATCATCAGTACTAAGCCAGATTACCTTTTGTTCCGGTTCATGATTCTGACCAATAATATCTCGGTATAAATCGGGTCTTCTTGCTTTTATGTAGCGATTTCCGCCAGCCTGAATACATTTTTCGGGAGTAATTACAGCTACGGTAAAAGAGTCAGCAAAAGAACGGCATTCGGCAATTATATCTCCAAAAGGATCAATAATCATAGAGCAGCCATTTTTTAACTGATCGTCATCCATACCAATCGGGTTTGAGAAAACAGCATAAATCGCATTGTCATATGCTCTTGCAGGCAGCCATTTCATTAACCAGTCGCGTCCTTTCATTCCGTCGAATTCTAATCGTAGTGAAGTTGGGTCGGTTTCGCGGTTTTTCCAAAGTTCAGAATCAACAAAACCAGCGCCAGGCCGGGTAGAAGGAGTACACATTGTTACGTGTGGCATAAAGATAATTTGTGCACCCAAAAGTGTTGTTGCGCGTACATTCTCGATAATATTGTTGTCGTAGCAAATTAGAATACCACATTTCCAGCCTTGAATTTCAAAGACGCAATAACTGTTGCCAGCGGTGAGATATGGATTTATAAACGGATGCAGTTTTCTATATTTTGCAACTAAACCATTTTTGTCTACACAAACATAGGCTTTGTATAAATTGTCGTTTTCATCTTTTTCAAAAAGTCCTGCTAAAATAACAATGTCGTTATTTTTTGCTATTTCGGTAAGTCTTAAAATACTGTTGCCATTTGGAATAAATTCAGCTAGATCAAGCATTTGTTCTTTGGTTAAATGTCTTGCAAATGTATATCCGGTGATAGAACATTCATGAAACGCAATTACATCAACACCTTCACCGGATGCTTTTTCTGAAAGTTTTTCGATTACAGACAGATTGTAGTTTTTGTTACCACTTTTATTTTCAAACTGAGCTGTGGCTATTTTTAGATTTTTCATTTTTGTGTTATTAATTGAAATCAAAAATAGTATTTTAAAGAATTTACAAATTGTATAAAACCGACATTTAACGTGTGTTTTTGTCGAAGGTTTTGATGAAATTGTTGGTTAGTTTTCCGGCATTGTGTAAATATTCTTTGGGCGTTATGCCCGTATGTTTTTTAAAATCTTTTATAAGATGAGACTGATCAGCAAATCCTGCCTGATAAGAAAGTGATGTGAGATTGGTGTCTTCGGTTTTATTTTTCAGCAGTTTTAAGAAATTATGCAGTTTTATGATATTGCCAAATTTCTTCGGATTTAATCCAACGCATTCTGTAAATTTTCTCTCGATGTGTCTTTCTGTATATCCTGTATAATCAACTAATTGTTTCAGCGAAAATTTTCCTTTGTTTTTAGTGATAAAATCTAGGGATGCATTTGTTATCAATTGATTGGTCTGCGGTTTTTTTGCTTCTAGCGTTTTAAAAAAATCATTTAAGAGATTTAATCGACCCTGAATTGTAATTTGTTCGGCTAATTTTTCCTGCAGTTCTATTCCCGGCCTGCCAAATATAGCGTCGATAGTGATAATAGAATCTTTCAACTCGCTGCTGGTAATGCCTAATAACTGGTTTATGCCGTTGGGCTGAAATACAACAATCATAATTGCCATTTCATTGCCAGAATAAATGTCTTTAAAACCATTTAGTTGTCCGTATAAAAAAGAACTTGGTAAGTAATTTTGTGTTCCATAATTGATGAAACCAGAGATGAGTTTGCTTTTTAAAGAAAATACAACACCAGTATTGCCATCAGAAAACAAACGAAGTTTCTGAATGTCATTACCTTTATTTTCTAAAAAAAGGTAATGTTTTATATAAGTTGATAATTCTTCCGGAGGTAAAACTTGCATGGTTTTCTAACCAATAGTATTAGTTTTGGCTTGCCGTAAAATTAAGTATATTTTATGGATTGTTTGGCCGGGTAAATATTTGGATGAGCTTGTAATTATAACTTCTTTTAAAAACAGGAAAACTGCTCCTTAAAACTTTTTAGGATTCACTTAATTTCTGCTATTTCCCTAATATCGGAATATAAATATCAAATGTTGCGCCTTTATTGAGCTGGCTTGTTGTTGTGATGACTCCGTTATGATTTTCGATAATTTTTTTTACGATAGCGAGACCAATTCCCGTTCCTTCATACTCAGAATCGTTATGAAGACATTGGAAAAGTTCGAAAATCCGGTCTTTAAATTGTGGGTCAAACCCAATTCCGTTGTCGCTGATGCTGATATGTGCATAATCACTTTTTAATGGGGGATTCCTGGCTTTTGATCTGGCAAATGCAATGTGGTTTTTTATAATTATATGAGGAGGAATACCAGGTTTGGAAAATTTAATGGAATTGCCAATAATATTTTTTAAAAGCTGTTTGAACTGAAGCGGAATAATAGTGGCATTACCCAGATGAGAAACCTCGATAACGGCTTTTTTTTCTGCAATTTCATCTTCAAGACTCTCAAGTACTTTTTGTACTATAGTATTGAGGTTTGTATCTACAAATTTTCTTTCGTGCGAGTTGGTTCGGGAATAAGTAAGAAGATCATTTAAAAGTGTCTGCAGGCGGGCAGCAGCAAATTCAGTACGTTTGAAATAATATTGCCCTTTTGCCGATAAATTCTGGTGTTCGTCCGTAAGGATGCGATTGGAGAAAACCTGAATTTTTCGGAGCGGTTCCTGTAAATGATGGCTCGATATATACGTAAAAGATTCGAGTTCTTTGTTTGCCATTAGTAATGCTGCAGCGTGTTTTTCCTTTTCGTTATTCTGGAAAGCCAGCTCCGTATTGGCAAGTACAAGTTCGGAGGCGCGTTGTTCCTTTTCTTCGTTTTGAAAAGTAAGCTCGATGTTAGCGATTAATAATTCGGTAGCCCGTTTTTCTTTTTCTTTGTTTTGAAAAGCCAGTTCGCTATTGGCGATAACGAGTTCAGCAGCCCGTTTTCCTTTTTCTTTGTTTTGAAAAGCCAGTTCTTTATTAGCAACAATAAGTTCAGCGGCTCGTTTTCCTTTTTCCTTGTTTTGAAAAGCCAGTTCCTTATTGGCAATAATCAGTTCAGCGGCCCGTTTTTCCTTTTCTTCGTTTTGATAGGTAAGCTCGATATTGGCAATGAGCAATTCGGCAGCCCGCTTTTCTTTTTCTTTGTTTTGAAAAGCCAATTCCCGGTTGGCGATAACGAGTTCAGCAGCCCGTTTTTCCTTTTCTTTATTCTGAAAGGCCAATTCTTCATTGGCAATAACGAGTTCAGCGGCACGCTTTTCTTTTTCCTTATTCTGGAAAGCCAGTTCGGTATTTGCAATAACCAATTCGGCGGCACGTTTGCCACGATCTAGTATTTGCTGTGCGAGTTTTTTATTGGCGAGAATTAATTCGGCTGGGTGATTTGCCTTTTCTTCAGAGAGAAGCGCAAGATCTGTAAGAGTGGTATTTGGCTGTGTTGGGCTCATAGTTTATCCTGCAATTACCAAAGATAGCGTAACTAAATTTAATCTGTTGATTTTTAGTATAATATGTGGAATTATTATTATTGAATAATGGTTAAAAATTTAAACTAAAGAAAGAGAATTTTTCACATAACGTTAATATGGTGTGCTTTATAAAAAAGAAATGTAGATTTCTTTGTAGAAATTTTTCAATTATAATTTAAGTCTTTAATATTGTGTTCAATCTAAAACAAGAATAAATGTATCAATATCATTTTCGCCCCGGATATAAGTCAGAAGAGCTTTTGATTGATATTTTTGGCGGAGCAGAAGATGAAGCCTTTTTTCCGGATTTCGTGAAGGCAATCAATGAGATAAATCCAATAATGATTGATATTCTGGATTTATGGATGAATGATGAGGTTCTGATGACAATAGATTCTGATGTAGGAAAATTTACGGTTTCAAAAGATATTTGGGGATTTGCTTTTATTATGGCAGATAATAATCAGGAAGGCTTACATAGAATCAATTCGATCTTAGAGCAGGCAGAATTGTTTGAAAAAATCTATGTTAATTTTGAAAATTATAAGTAAAAATAAGATTTTGAAATTCAAAAAAAAACCCCTTATTAAGTTGCCAAGGGATTTGTTTTTATATAGGAAAGTTTTAAAGTTTAATTTCAAATAAGCTAAAAGATCCTTCTTTGTAATGTTCCGGTAATTCCGGGGTCCATTCGATAACGCTGATGCCCTTATAGTCAAAGCCACAGCTACTATAGTATTTGTTTATTCTTTCGTTGCCACTGTGCGTATCAAGTCTTATATATGTTTTATTGTTTTGTGCGGCATAAATTTTTACCCATTCTATAATTTTTTTGACGTAGGAACGGCCTCTGAATTTTGGATTGGTTGCAATACGATGAATATATACGGCAGGATCTGCGGCGGCTTCCTTCCAGATAATCAAATCGTTAAAAGTAAGGACAAAAGTACAGGCAATTTCACCCTCCTCTTTGATTATAAAATGTCTGTTTTCTTCAATTTCCTTCTCGATTAGTGATTTTTCAAATCCTCTCCAGCTTTTTATGTTGACTGTTTTTTGGTAAGATGTAGCTTCATTATAAATATCGAAAACAGCATCGATATCTTCATTTGTAGTTTTAAAAAATTCCATTATTGTATTTATTCTGTAATTAATCTATACCAAAGGTAAATCTTTGAAAATTTAAAAGCTTTTAAACTCTTCGTTTTAACTTTTAATTTCACTTGTATGTTTTTAATCAGATTTATGAAATTAATGGCCTTCAGTAAAATGAATATTTGTCTTATTTTGATAGTTTTATGGCTTTTACGGACTATTTACTTTTTTGTATTGTTTTATTTTTGCACGATAAATCAACAAACATGGAAAATCTGAATAAAATTGAAATTATTCGCGACAATCGCGTTTCAAGATTGTTATGGTTCGCGCTGGGAGCCATTTCATTTTTTTTGATAAGTTTATTATTCTGATGAAATTTTAAGTTTCTAAAAGTAAAGCAGAATAAATATTAATTCTGAAGTGCAATTTTTACCGTAGGAAACATTCTTTCTGTGAATAATTTATAGGCGCTCTCCGATGGGTGCAGGCCGTCTGGAGCTACCAAGCCGGGATTGATAAGTCCCTGGCGTGTAATATCTGTTATCGAAACAAAAGCGACATTATTATCTGTACAATAGTTTTGTGCGAACATATTGTATTTGTTTATTTCTGAAGTTATTTTTGCACCCTGACCTTCCATCTGAATTTTTCCAAACGGGGTATAGGCATAATCCGGAATAGAAATTACGATTACATTTCTTCTGTCGCCTTTGGCTAAGGAAATTGCTTTGGTAACTAACTCAGGAAATTCTTTTTCATAAATGGAAAAACTTCTTCCCTGATATTGATTGTTTACACCTATTAATAAAGTCACCAAATCGTAATTAGATTTAGGATTCTCTGTGTTTATTGCTGAAATTAAATTAGAAGTGGTCCAGCCTGTAGTTGCAATTATTTTGAGTGAAATGCTGGTCTGAGGGTAGATTGCTTTTAGACTTTCTTTGAGCTGTTCCGGATATCTGCAGGTTTCGCAAACACTCTGGCCAATTGTATAACTGTCTCCTAAAGCTAAATAATTTATTGGATTTACGGGTTTGACAGGTGTTGTCGTTGTGGGTGGTACCACGGTAAAGTTGTTTTCTGAACTCATTTGGTCAGAACTGCAGCTCATCAGGAAAATAGAAAGTAAAACAATAACTATTTGTTTGGACTGTGTTGTCATAATTTGTTTGAATTAGGTTCGGCACTCTAAACAAATAGTTACGTTAAAGGAGCAGTTTTGGTTTTATACCATTTCTGCTTTCATCAGAATCTGTTCTTCTATCGCATTCCAAAGACCGATTCTTTTTTCTAATGCCAAAATGGATATTTCTTCGACATCTTTCCATTTTTGAGCATCATCTTCGCAAAGATCGGCAATCATTTGCATGGCCATAGGTCCGTGCTCATCTGCATCAAGTTCTATATGTCTTTCAAAATAATACAGCAATTTTCTTAAATCAGTTTCCGGCAGGTTTTTCTGGAAATTTTTCAGGATTGCAGTAAACATACTCGGAATTAGGTCTTCTCGGCCAAAGGTAAAGGCAGCCGCAATTTCGTGTGGTTTTCCCTGTTCGATCACTCGGAAGGTAAAATCTAAAAATGCTTTTACATCAGTATGTAAAGAACTCTGTTTAATTGCAACAAAAATATTTTGAAGTGAATTTACTTCAGACAAAAATTTATTGATTCCGGTTGTATCTGCTCCACAATCTTCCATGGCTTCAAGATACATTTCGTAATGACTTTGTCTTCTTCCGTCAATAGTTAAATCAGTTTCTTCGGCAAGAACAA
>JBDTNT010000438.1:0-3410 GCA_039933615.1 Flavobacterium sp.
TTTCATAATGATTCATAAATACAATATTTATTTGTTAAAATTGGGTGCAAAAGTAGTGATTAAATTTATATCTGCAACACTTTTTTACGTTTATTCGTCGTAAAGTGAAAAATAAACGCCAAGTTTAGTTTTTTTGCTAAAATAATAATATATTTACTACTGCTATCCTGAATTTATTCTAAATTTAATGTTATGAAACTAAACTGTGTTGTTGTAGATGATAGTTCTATTCAGAGGACAATTATTGCAAAATTAGTCAATAATCATCCAGGTTTGCATTTAATCGGTGACTTTTCGAATGCAATTGAAGCGAAAAGCTGTATCTCTCTTAATAATATCGACTTAATATTTCTTGATATAGAAATGCCTGTTATCAATGGTTTTGACTTTCTTGACGGACTAAAATTTAAACCTCAGATCATCTTTATTACTTCTAAAGCCGAATATGCTCTAAAAGCATTTGATTATGATGCTACCGATTACCTCCAAAAACCCATAGCAGTTGACCGTTTCAATGCTTCTGTAAAAAGGGCACTTGATATGCATGTGCTGAAAAAAGAAGTAAAAGAAGAAGAAGGCGAACATATTTTCATCAAAAGCAACCTTAAGAAGCTTAAAATTTTCACTGCAAAAATCAAATGGATTGAAGCTTTCGGAGATTATGTAAGAGTCGTTACCGAAGATGACAGTAATCTCGTACTTTCTACAATGAAATCTTTTGAAAATGATTTATCCAAAGATAAATTTATTCGCGTGCATAAATCCTACATTATCAATATTGACAAAGTAGAACGCTTTAACAGCAAATTTGCAGAAATTGGAATTACAAAAATTCCCTTAAGCAGAAACAAAAAAGAAGACCTTGTAAAAGCTCTTTCTACTTCTTCTTAAAAGCATTTTAATAAAAATCGACGTTAATTACAACTTTTATAGCCCTGTACTGGGCAACAGCCTCAAAACTATTCAACATTTTCTGAATAGTTTTTTTTGTGCCTCCTAAAGGCAGGTTCTGCGGAATTTTAATTAAGATCGTTCGGATATATTCATTTCTGATCCTGCTTATAGCCGGTTCTTCAGGACCAAGTACCGGCATATTCAGATTCTGACTTAAAACCTGATACAGCCACATAGAGCCTTCTTTCAGCTTATCGAAATCACGATGCTTCAGAGTCAGCTTAATAATTCTAAAATAAGGAGGATATTTATAGATCTGACGATCGTACAATTGCTCCTTATACATACCCAAATAATTATTGACAGTAACCTGCTGAATTGTATTGTGATTTGGATTATAAGTCTGAATCACCACTTTTCCTTGTTTTTCAGCCCTGCCCGCTCTCCCCGCTACCTGGGTCATCATTTGAAAACTGCGTTCGAAAGCCCTGAAATCAGGATGATGCAACATATTATCAGCATTCATGATTCCGACCAGACTCACATTGTCAAAGTCCAAACCTTTGGCAAGCATTTGTGTTCCTACCAGAATATCTATTTCACGGTTTTTAAAAGAATCTATAATCTTTTCGAAACCAAATTTCCCACGGGTGGTGTCCTGATCCATTCTGCCAATTTTAGCTTTTGGAAAAAGAGAAAAAAGTTCCTGTTCAATTTGCTCTGTCCCGAATCCTTTTGTAGTAAGATCCACACTGGAACAGCTATGGCAATGGGTTGGTTTTGCAATGGAATAACCACAATAATGACAACGTAATTGGTTTTTATGTTTATGAAAAGTCAGACTCACATCACACTGCTGGCAATGCGGAACATGGCCACAAGTCAGACATTCAATTATAGGTGAATATCCGCGTCTGTTCTGAAACAAAATCACTTGCTCCCCTAACAGTAATGCTTCCGCTATTTCTTCAATTAAAAGATCACTAAAATGGCCGGTCATTCTCTTTCTGAAATGTTTGTCTTTCAGATCAACCAGAACAATTTCAGGCATTCGGACATTATTATAACGTTCCATAATCGACACCAAACCATATTTCTTCGTTTGTGTATTAAAGTACGTTTCTATGCTTGGTGTTGCAGAACCCAAAAGCACTTTGGCTTTATGGAAATTAGCCAAAACTACTGCAGAATCCCTGGCGTGATAACGTGGCGCAGGATCCGTTTGTTTGAAAGTCTGCTCGTGCTCTTCGTCTACAATCAGTAAACCTAAATTTGCAAACGGAAGGAATAAAGCCGATCTTGCTCCTATTACAATCTGGGCTTTATCAGCATTTTCAAGGGTTTGTTTCCAGACTTCTACTCTTTCATTATTACTGTATTTAGAATGGAATACAGCTATTTTATCTCCAAAATGAAGTCGCAAACGAGACACCAATTGAGTAGTAAGTGCAATTTCGGGCAACAAATACAAAACCTGTTTTCCTAATTCCAAATACTCTTCAATTAATTTAATATAAATTTCAGTCTTACCGCTTGACGTAACGCCATGAAGCAGGCAAACTTCTTTATCGGCAAAACTTGCTTTGATTTCAGTAAAAGCCCTATCCTGAGCTTCACTTAACTGTAGTTGTTTCTCAGAAGCTTTTCCCTCAAAATTAACCCGGTCATGCTGAAGGAAATATTCCTCGAAAATTTCTTTTTCTACCAATGCTTTTACAACCGCTGACGAAGACTGAGAAGCTTCTACAATTTTCTTAACCGTGATTGGTTTCTTTTCTGAGGCTCTTAACTGAAAATAAGCCAGAACAATTTCTTTTTGTTTATTGGCATTTTTAAGGACTTCCAATAATTGCCCTAAACCTTCGTCTGTTTCGTATTTACTATGCAATTTAACATACCGGATCAGTTTGGGTTTGTATCCTTCTTTTATTTCTTCTTCTAAAATGATAATATTTTTAGCGATCATTTTTTGAAGAATCGGAAAAATATTTTTCTTATTCAAAATAGCAGTAATATCCTGTACCTTAAGAGAGCTTTGCTGCTGCAGGGCCTCGTAAATCAAAAACTCTTCATCGGAAAGTTCATTTTGATTTACTGAAACATCCGCTTTATGCGAAATAATGGTTTCACTTTCTAATAAAAATCCACTTGGGAACGCACCACGATAGACATCGCCAATGCCACACATGTAATAATCCGCCACCCAAAGCCAGTGTTTGATCTGAATTTCTGTAGCAATTGGTTTTTCATCTAAAATCTGATGAATTTCTTTTGCTTCGTATAAACTTGGTGCATTTTCATGAACATCAAGAACAAGTGCCGTATACATTTTACTTTTACCAAAAGGCACAGCTACCCGCATTCCTTTTTTAATAAAATGAAATTCAGCCTCAGAAACGCTATAGGTAAAGGTTTTTGCTAAGGAAAGCGGTAAAATAACTTCAATAAAATACATTGACTTTTTTAGGATTTCGAAATAACTAAAAGCTTAATTATTGCTTTCTATTTGGATTTTT
>JBDTNT010000439.1:0-13701 GCA_039933615.1 Flavobacterium sp.
TCCAACAATAAAAACTTACTTTTGCACCATCAATTTAACACAATCATATTATGTCAGATACTATCGAAAAAATTAAATGCCTAATAATAGGTTCTGGTCCGGCGGGTTATACTGCTGCAATTTATGCTGCCAGAGCTAATATGAATCCAGTTTTATATCAGGGAATGCAGCCGGGCGGTCAGTTGACTACGACTAATGAAGTTGAAAATTTTCCGGGTTATGTTGATGGAGTTACAGGACCTGAAATGATGGTTCAGTTACAGGAACAAGCAAAACGTTTTGGTTCTGATATTCGTGATGGCTGGGCAACTAAAGTTGATTTTTCAGGAGATATCCATAAAGTCTGGATTAACGATGCCATCGAATTACACTGTGAAACCGTAATTATTTCTACAGGTGCTTCAGCTAAATATTTAGGATTACCATCAGAACAGCATTATTTGCAAATGGGTGGCGGAGTTTCTGCCTGTGCAGTATGTGACGGGTTTTTCTACCGCAATCAGGAAGTAGTAATTGTTGGAGCAGGAGATTCTGCTTGTGAAGAAGCACATTATTTATCTAAACTTTGTAAAAAAGTAACGATGCTGGTAAGAAGTGAAAAATTCAGAGCTTCTAAAATTATGGAAGAGCGTGTCCGTAAAACTGAAAACATTGAGATTTTAATGAATCATGATACTGTTGAAGTTCTTGGAGATAACCAAGTGGTACATGCGATCAAAGCATTAAATAAAACTACAGGAGACGTTATTGAAATCCCTGCAACAGGATTTTTCGTTGCAATTGGACATAAACCAAATACAGATATCTTTAAAGACTACCTAAGTTTAGACGAAACGGGATATATCATAAATACTCCCGGAACTTCTAATACAAATATTGCAGGTGTTTTTGTAGCAGGTGATGCAGCAGATCATGTATACCGTCAGGCGATTACCGCTGCGGGTACAGGCTGTATGGCAGCTTTAGACGCAGAGAGATATTTAGCAGCCAGAGAGTAAGTTATTAGTCTCAGTTTGCAGTTTTCTTCAAAAATATACACTTCACTTTATAAACAAAAAACCCGTTTCAATTTGAAACGGGTTTTTTGTTTACTGCAAACTGCAATTACTTAATCTTCTTAATCAATTTCGCTTCTTCAGAAAAACGGGTAAGTTCTATCTTAGGATTTCCAAAAAGAGAAAGTTCTGCTTTGTCCCCAATAGCTATTGAAGTAGTAAGTTCTGCTAAAATACTTGCGGTAGCGTAATTTTCTACAGTAACATTCGATTCTTTCAGAGTGAATTTTGTTCCGGTAAAAACGGAATTATTATCTAAACGGATTGTTGCTTTTTCAGCAATACCTTCAATGACTGCAACTGCTTTCTGATATAAATCACATTTGAATTTTATAGCGGAAACCAGCGTTTTAACAGATGCATTTTTACTCAATTGTAAACTCGCATCCTCTGATTTTAAGTTCAATTCCGTTTTTGACTTGTCATCGGCAATCAGAGAGAATTTTTTCGAATTGACATTTAGATATAACTTTGAATAGTCAAAGCTGTTAAATGTAATATCGTCAACCTGAACTTCCTGAATGGCATAAATTGCTGCTTCATTTTTAGCAATAACATTCTTTAGTGATTTCGTATAAGTAACGCGGACAATCAGTTTTTTAAAAATGGAGCTTTCTTTTGAAGTATACAAACGAAGTGTTCTTTCCCTTAAATCCATTCCGATGATATCGTGAAGATTGTCGTCAGCTTCGATTTTGATTTCGTTTTTTTCTCCTCTTTCCAGGTAAACTTCCAAATTATCGTCGGCTTCAATGGCATCAAATTCCCCAACTTCTTTTATAGAAGTGGTTACGATTTTTGATCCTTTTATTTTTTCTCTTTTTTGGGCAAAAGTGAATGTTGTAATTAATAATAATAGGAGTAAGGCAGTATTCTTTTTCATTAATTCTATAATTTGATTTTACACAAATATAAAAAAATCATCCACTTTTGGTGAATGATTTCCTGTATATTAACACATAAGTATGGTTTAGCCCTGACTGATGCTTCCTCCTGAACTTGTATTTCTTTCAATATTTTTAGGAGTAATATTATAATTGATGTTTCCTCCGCTGCTGGCTTTTGCTTTCAGATTTACAATTGGGTGAACATTTATGGTTGCTCCGCTTGATGCTTGTGCATCAACATCGTTGGCTAATAATTTCACTGCATCGATACTCGCACCACTTGATGCTGAAGTTGCGATTTTTAATGCTTTTCCTTCAACTCTGATTGAGCTTCCGCTTCCGGATTTACAGGAAATATTATCAGATTCAATGTTAATATCCATTGTGGCTGCACTTGAAGTTTCCAGATTGATGTTCTCACCCTGAATCGCATTTTTACTTACTACTGATGAAGCACTTGAGGCTTCAATCTGATCAATAACAGGCATTTTTACGGTTACTTTTTTCATTGTAACATTGCTGAAAGAACTGAATTTACATTTAATTACCAACGTTCCATTTTCAACTTTTACAACAATTTCCTTTTGTAAATTATCATCGGCTTCAACCGTAATTTCAGTTGAATCGGATTGTTGAATAACTAAATCAATTGCATTACTAACAGATATATTTTTAAAATCACCGTTAACAATTCTTTTTTCAGTGGTTACATTTCCGCTGCCTTCAATGCTGTTCATGTTAAGATTACAAGAGGCAAACAATAATGCTGTAATCGTTGCAACAACAAATTTCGTAATATGAATGATTATTTTTATCATGGCTTTAGTTAATTTTGATTATTACTCCGTTTTTGTCAGTGGCTAGCTTTCCTTTGGTTTTTTTACCGTTTAAAACTTCTTTCCCGTTTATTTTAATCGATACTTCTTTTACCGTGTCATTATCGATGCTGTTTTCCTCATCTTCGTTTACATCATTATATTCATCTTCATCTTTCGGACAATCCAAACATTTGATTTTAGAACCTTCTACTTTGTACTTGTAGTCTCCGCTAAAATGCAAGTTGAAAAAATCATCTTCAGAATCATCGTAGTCTTGTACAGACGAGTCCGGTTTAAACATTTGACCTTCTGGAAGGTACAAATATACGTCTACTTCCTGTCCTCTGAATTTATTTTTAACGTCTGTTAAAAAATAATTATTCAGTACCAAATGATTTCCGTTAAGCTGAATTTTGTAATCAATTTTTTCAGCTCTTTGTTTGGCAGTTATGAAAGAGTTTCCTCTGGCACTTTTCTCTATCTGTAAATAAGGTGTCGTCTGATCGGTGTGTAAAACGTGTAAACGTACATCTGTCGAATAAATCAATTGGTTGTTTGCTGAATCCTGTACAAATTCAAAATCTCTGTGATGGTTCAGGTCTTTAGCATAATAGTCGTTATAGCTGAATTTTACGAAAAGTGTATCTTTTGGATTAATATTGATTTCTTTTTTCTCTACCATTTTATTATCGTAAGACAATTCAGTAGCTTGTTTTATTCCAACGCTAATGGCAATTGCAACAGCGATAATCCAAACGGCCAGCAAAGTATATTTTGTAATGTTTCCGATTGATTTTAAGTTTGGAGACAGCAATTTGAAACCTAAAAGAGTCAGAAAGAAAAATGGAATTCCAACGGCAAAAAACATTAGTAAACCAAACGCCCAGATTGGGTAATCGGTAAAGTTTCCTGCGTCTACAAAATTTTGCCAAGGGAACTCAATAAAGATATTTGTACCTAAAGTAAAAACTCCAATCAATAATAAAATCAAGACAGAGATTCCGGACATGATTAAAATAACTCCTAAAAATTTAGCGAATATTTTAAAAACCGTCATGATTAAGTCTCCAAATGAACTACTTATTCTCTCAGCTCCCGACTTTACATGATTTCCGTATTCCCCACTTTTAAATTTTTCCGATAAAGAGTCAATCTCTTCACGTACTTTTTTTTCTATGTTTGAAATGGTTACCGGCTCACCAGTCATTTCCAGTTTTTCAGATGTTGTAATGGCTTCCGGAGTTACAACCCAAAGAACAAAATAGGCTAATATTCCGGTTCCAAAACCTGCAAAAACAAATATTAAGAATATGATTTTAATCCATACAGCGTCAACTCCAAAATAATGTCCCAGACCTGTTGCAACACCACCAATCATTCCTTTTTCTTTGTCACGGTATAGTTTTTTGTGTTTCCTTGTAGTATAATCATTAAAAGACTGGTTTGATTTTTCTTCGTCTTCAATGATGTAGTCTTCAGGTTGCCCCATAACGGTAATCACTTCGTCAATGTCTTTCAATCCCACAACATGTTTTTCGCTTTTTTGTTTCTCTGTTAATAATTCAGAAAAACGCATTTCGATATCTTTAATGATTTCATCCTGACCGGAAGAATTGTTTAATGATCGTTTTATAGCGTCAAAATAACGGTTAAGTTTCAAATATGCGTCTTCATCGATGTGAAAAGACATACCTCCTAAGTTAATATTTACTGTTTTGTTCATGACTATTGATTTTGATTGGTGATTAGTTTTACGGCATCAGACAGTTCTGTCCAGGTACCGGTAAGTTCGTTTAAAAATGTTTGTCCTATTTCGGTTAATCCATAATATTTTCGTGGTGGTCCTGAAGTTGATTCTTCCCATCGGTAATTAAGCAGGCCGTCGTTTTTCAATCGGGTTAAAAGCGGATAAACGGTTCCCTCAACAACTAGTAATTTAGCGTTTTTTAAAGTGTCCAATATTTCTGATGTGTATGCATCTTTTTCTTTTAATACTGATAAGATACAAAACTCAAGAACACCTTTGCGCATCTGTGCTTTTGTGTTTTCAATGTTCATAATTTCATTTTGTTTTTTTTAGATTGAACGATTCGTTTTTTGATTGATGATGATTGATTTCGAATTTATTCTTTTAGAAATTAGTTCGTTATCGTGTAACTTTTAATCTTTTTTGAAATTACTTTATAAAAGGAATTGTCATTGGATATTTGTAATATTCTCCGTTTGATGTTTTTATAGAAGCATAAATCACTAAAAAGAATTCAACTATTTTTAACAATCCAAAAAGTAAAACCGCTGTTGCCCCAATACTGATTAATCCAATGTTTCCGTCAAAGTGAAAGTTTCTGATTACGAAATCTTCGTCGTTGAAAACTGCTTCCATCGGAAGATTTTGAAAAAATACGATCACAAAAATCGGAATCGCAATTAAAGCTAAAATCAAAGTGTAAAGCAATAAACTTAATTGAAAATTTAAGGTCTGTTTTCCGTGGTGATTTACAAATTCTGATTTGTCTTTGTAGCTCGTCCAGATTAAAATCGGAAAAATATAGTTTCCGAACGGAATGATGTACTGGCTCAATGTACTTAAGTGTGTGAACGTTGCAGTGTTCTTTTCTGATGTTGTTTCCATGATGAGTGGTGTTGTTGTTTCCATGATTAAAAGTATATAGTATTTTCTTATGCAAATATATGGCTAAAAGACAGTATCTTGTTTTGCATAGTACCAAATGTTAACAAAATTTTAACAAATTTGAAATTAAATTAACAAATTAAAAAGACTGAAAACCAGCGTTAATACTTGATTTTACTGCCCTTTTAGGAAAGTAAAAACAATTTATTGTGCGTGCATAGTTTTTTTGTATTTTTACATAAAAAATAAATCACATGGCAGTTTCAGTTTCCAAACTCAACAAATTTGTATTATTTAAATTACCATCGGCTTATATTTGTGGCGTTCGTGTCAAAGCAATCGACAAAGACAGTTGTGTCGTAAGTGTAAAACACCGTTGGATCAATCAGAATCCTTTTAATTCGATGTATTTTGCTGTTCAGGCAATGGCGGCAGAATTGACAACCGGAGCTTTGGTAATTTCTCAAATTCAGGAAAGCGGAAAAAAGATTTCTATGCTGGTGGCCAATAATAAAGGAAATTTTACCAAAAAAGCAACAGGCAGAATTACATTCGTTTGTAATGACGGGCATCTAATTGCCGAAGCCATTCAAAACACAATTGCGACAGGTGAAGGACAAACCTTCTGGATGAAATCTATTGGAACAGATGAAAAAGGAATCCAGGTTTCAGAAATGGATTTCGAATGGAGTGTCCGCATTAAATAATAAAAAAAATATTAGTATAGTAAAAAAGGCTTGTTCCAAAACAAGTCTTTTTTTTTTGGCAATTATTAAAAGTTAAAGAATAAAGATTTGAAATACAGTAACTTTTGTGGTTTGAACTGTTTTTTCTGAAGTTTTCTTTTGTAATTTTATTCAAAAGTTATTGTTACGGATGTATCATTAGTTCATTTTATCCTCATTTGCCACTATTAATTTTGCATATCAATTAAACCTGTATTTACTGAAAAAATGTATCACTAATTTTTTTCTGGTACTGGATTAGAGTTCTATTGAGATTCTCGAAAGTCTGTAAGATTTAAAATCCGGCAGGTTTTCTTTTATAATATTCTTCACCAAAACAATTAAGAATATATGGATGATAAAAAGCAAATATTTCAAACAGCAAATCAAAAACGCTGGAAAACTTTTCAATGGTCAAGCCGACTGATTTTGTTTCTTCTTATTTTAATGGTTCCCATTTTTTACATTACTCTAAAAAGAGGATTAAAGCCGCCATTGCCTCTTTTAGCCAATAGCGCACAAACTGGGCGAAGTCTGGAAAACCCAACTGTTCCTAAGGATTTAAGCGCAAAAGAATTAAAAAAGTTTAAAGGATTTGACTATTTCTTACATGCAAAAACTAAAATCGAAAAATTGCAAAAGCAGCCTGTTGATATAAAAACAGCTACTGAAATTCGTGCTGCATTTTATGTGGACTGGGATCCCCAAAGCCTTTTTTCACTACAGAAAAATATAAATAAACTGAATGTGGTAGTTCCGGAATGGTTCTTTATTGACCCCAAAACGGATTTGTTACGGACAGAAATTGACACTGCAGCATTAAAAGTAATGAAAAAAGCAAAGGTCAAAATTGTTCCTTTAATTAATAATATCAACGAATCATTGGGGGAAGGCGAATTTGACGGAGATCTTATTCATAGAATTCTTCACGATAAAACCAAAAAAGAGAGACTGATTAATGATCTTGTAAAAACATTGAAACAGTATGATTTTCAGGGAATCAATATCGATTTTGAAGAGTTTAAAGAAAACAGCGATGAGCCAATAATTGCTTTTCAAAAAGAATTATATGAAAAATTGCATCCCTTGGGTTACCTGGTTTCACAGGATATAATGGCGGGTGATGATGATTTTAATATAAAATCGTTAGCGAAATACAACGACTACATGTTTTTAATGGCGTATGATGAACATTATACCAGCAGTATTCCGGGCGATGTCAGTAGCCAAAAATGGATTGAAAGAATAGTTGATGAAACGGCAAAAGAAATTCCGTCAGATAAAATTATTCTTTGTTTTGCCGGATATGGTTATGATTGGCAGGAAAAGGAGGAAGGGGAAACAATAAGTTATGACCAGGCGATTGCAATCGCAAAACAGCATAATTCGAAGATAAAATACAACGACAATAGTTATAATAACTCTTTCAGTTATACAGACAGTAATGGTAAAAAACATCAGGTGTATTTTACCGATGCGGCAACTAATTTTAATACCATCCGCTTTAGTGATGAGTATGGATTGGCGGGAACGGCTTTGTGGCGGTTAGGAAGCGAAGATCAGCGCCTTTGGAGTTATTATCATCGCAGTTTAACAAACGAAAGCATTCATAAAAAACCTTTCGATTTTAAAGTAATGGAGCGCGTGAGTACCCGAATCGAAAGCCCGGCGTATATTGGAGACGGTGAAATATTAAATGTTATTGCCGATCCTGCGCCCGGAAAAATAAACATGGAGATCGATAAGGATGAAGCTATTATTACCGAACAAAAATATGTAGAATTACCAACCAAATACGTAATCAGTAAATTTGGAAATGTACATAATCAGGTTATTTTAACTTTTGATGACGGCCCCGATCCTACTTACACGCCACAGATTTTGGATATTTTAAAGCGAGAAAAAGTACCAGCTGTGTTTTTTGTTATTGGAATTCAGGGTGAAACCAATATTCCTCTTTTGCAAAGGATTTATCAGGAAGGCCATGAAATTGGGAATCACACTTTTACGCATCCTAATATTGCATTGGTGAGCGCTGAAAGAGCTTCTTCGGAAATGGAAACTACAAGATTATTAATTGAAGCTGTTACAGGAAGAAGTACAGTACTTTTCAGAGCGCCTTATAATGCAGATGCTGAGCCAACAACCGAAGCCGAACTAAAGCCCATTGCACTAAGTAAAGCCCAAAATTATTATACTGTTGGAGAAAGTATTGACCCAAATGATTGGGAAAAGGGTGTAAGTGCCGATACCATTTACAACAGGGTCATAAGAGGATATGAAGCAAATCCGGATAAAGGGATTATCTTACTGCATGACGCCGGAGGAAACAGAGAGGCGACCGTAAAAGCTTTGCCGCGAATTATTAGATATTTTAAAGACAGAAATATTCAGTTTACGACTGTTTCCCATTTACTCGGAAAAACAAAAGAGGAGATTATGCCCAAAGCGAAAGGTCCATTTGTCTCGGTTGACAATTTTATTTTTGATTTTGGTTATTGGTTTGGTCATTTTATTACAGCTACATTCTGGGTCGCTATTTTTCTTGGGTTTCTGCGTATTGCATTAATGGCAATAATGGCTTTTATAAAAAAATGGCGTGATCATAAATATCCACCGGTTTATAAAACAGCGGAAGGAAATCCGAAAGTGAGTATTATTGTTCCGGCGTATAATGAAGAAATAAATGCTGTAAAAACCATAGAAAACCTGCTTTGCCAGGATTATCCGGATTTTGATATTGTTTTTGTTGATGACGGTTCTAAAGACAAAACTTTTGCAATGATAAGTAATGCTTTTAAAGATAATCCAATTGTAAAGGTGAATACCAAACCAAACGGTGGAAAAGCATCGGCACTGAATTACGGAATTTCACTGACGCAAAGTGACTATGTAGTTTGTATTGATGCCGACACGCAACTTAGGACTGACGCCATTTCACAATTGATGAAAGGATTTCGGATTCAGCTTAAAGACAATGGTGAAATTGGTGCGATTGCCGGAAATGTAAAAGTGGGTAATGAAACTACTATGCTTACCAAATGGCAGAGTATTGAATATACAACAGCACAGAATTTTGACCGGAGAGCGTTTGATCTGATTAATGGAATTACAGTGGTTCCCGGTGCTATTGGTGCATTTAAGAAAACTGCAATCGAAAAAGCCGGAGGTTTTACAACCGATACTCTCGCCGAAGATTGTGATCTGACCATTCGGATCTTAAGAAATGATTATCATATTATAAACTGTATAGAAGCGGTTGCGATAACGGAAGCTCCCGAAAGTCTGAAGGAATTTATGAAACAGCGTTTTCGCTGGAGTTACGGAATTATGCAGGCTTTCTGGAAAAACAGGGATGCCTGTTTTAATCCGAGATACAAAGGTTTGGGAATGGTAGCGTTGCCAAATGTGCTTATTTTTCAGATTGTGCTGCCTATCTTTGCGCCTTTGGCCGATCTGGTACTGATTTTAAGTTTATTCTGGAATCATAATGATCCTGACAGCCTTCATAAAATTGGAATTTATTATATCGCTTTTATGCTGGTTGATATGCTGGTGAGCGTTATTGCTTTTATTTTCGAAAAGGAAAAACTAACCAAATTAATCTGGCTGATTCCACAGCGGTTTGTATACCGACAATTGATGTATGTTATTTTATTCCGGGCTTTAAAAAGGGCTATAAAAGGCGAAAGCCAGAGTTGGGGAGTGCTGACACGTACAGGGAATGTGGGTACGGTGAAATGATTTTAGTTGCAAAGTTTCAAAGCTTCAAAGGGACAAAGTTTCAAAGCTGTGAAGTGTTTTTCGAAAAATTTGTCATTTCGGAGGAGAAATCTCTGCAAGAAACTCCGCTAAACTTGACTGATTTTGATTGTCGAGCAGCTCGTGGAGATTTTTCCTCCGTCAAAATGACATGCGTAAATCAACTAATACGAATGCGATTTTTCTCCGTCGAAATGACAAGACTGAGAGAATCTCTCATCGAAGTATAAACAAAGGCATAAAAAAAGCCTCAATTTCTTGAGACTTTCTATTAGAGTAAAACATTGTTATGCTTTTGCACAACAAGATTTTTTGTCTTTTTTAGGCATATCTTTATCGCAGGTTTTTCCTTCTGCTTTGCATTTGGCTTTACATTTTTCAACGTCAGCTTTGCTCATTGACTTTGTAGTCGATTGTTTTTTTGCAACTGGTTTGGTTTCCTGTGCCTGAATACCAAGAGAAAATAATGCAATGGTCAGAACTGTAATTACTTTTGTCATTTTGTGTGTTTTTGTTTTTGATGAACCAAATATAATGCGATTTCGGATTCGTAAGAATAAGTGTATTGTTAATGTTTTTGTAAATGTGTAAAGAATCCCTTATTCCCAAACCTTATTGATGTTTTTTTGCCACAGTTTTTTCGCATATTCCCTAAATTCCTTAGGGCCTTCATTAAAAGCTTTGTCAAAAGTATATTTCCCGCCCAGGAATCTTTTGTCGGATACTTTGACCCTGTTTTCTCCGCGCATTGAGAATTTCTCATTTTTCTCGTACATGATTATTTTCATATTCGAAGGACTCACATCTCCATGACAGACAGTCGTGTACATTATCCAGATTTCAGCTATTCCGTCTTTGTTCAGATCCGTAATATTGAAAGTGTTTTTGATGAAATTGGCTTCTATTTCTACTGGACAATCATGAATGAAATCATAAATTTTCCAGTCTAATTTTGGAATTTTTTCAGAAATAATATAGTGATAAGCGTATAATTCAGCATCACGGGAATCTTCACTTTCGGAATTTTTGGTTGTAAATTCCCCTGTTTCGGTTAGCAAAACAATATTCTCTCCGAGTTTGTCTTTCCAGGAAATTGCATTTTTGACTTTGCCTTTGTATTTTATTTCTTTTGGAATTTTATTCAGATCCAATTTTTTTGGAAGAATCACACTGTTCTGTCCAATGAGTTTTACAGAAAAAATGGCAAGCAGGATTAAAAACTTAATGCTATTTTTCATTAGTTAATTTTAGAGATGAAGTTTATTTGAATGTTTTATTAAGCACGATATACAAACATGAAAGGTAGCGGTTTCTATCGAAAATTAACCTTTAAATTCAGTTTTGTGCCTGTCGGAGATGCAATTAAAAAATTTTGTCAGGATCGATCATGACGATTATAAAATCTCTTTATAAAATATTGAATTAATATAGTCACTAATAAAATTATTAGGATAAAGAATTCCAGTCCTATCAGTGCCATTATAGGCATTCCGCAATGCATCTGACCATTTGAATTAATAGTCAACTTATAAGAAACAATTTTAATAGCGGCATACGAAAATAGAAATTGCGAGATAAAGCTAATCAGGCTCACTTGAAAAAAACTTAATTTTATACTTTCAGCAGTAGATTTTCTTCCAAATACAACCTGAAAAAGGAATGGTAAAAGAAGTAATAAAAGAGTAGTTATTCCGTACATAAAATTTATTTAGATGGAGTATTTGTGCTTTCAAGATTAATGCCAAAAATTCACTTATAGTTTTCTAAATTCATTTCCATAAACATGGACCAATATGGTATCGTCTTTTAATGCTTCAAAAAAAGCAAGCATATCACCAAACGGGGTTTTAAAATTATCCGCTAAATGGTTGGTACTGGCTGTCGTTTTTATAAACTGATAAAAAAAATAAGGATCAAGATTTCCTGTACTTTCTGTATCTCCAAGCGAGACTTCAAGTGTCTGACCGGTTACAGTATTTTCAAATAAGCAATGTTCTCCATGTATTTCAAAATACCAATTTTCAGAGAGAGTATCGCTTCCATTAAATAAATCAGCATTTTGAATTTCATAATAATGACCTTCTCGAATCTTCTCTTTTTCGGGTTGGTCAGTTTCTGCGATTAATTTGGCTATTAGAATTTGTGCCATCGACTTAAAGCTGTCCATAGCAAGTAGCAATTCGGATATAGTTTCCTGAGGAAATGGAGTCATCTGGTTGGTTCTTGTTCAAAAATTTAAACCTTCTCTTTCGCACGCTGTTTATCACCCCATTCTTTCAGGTGATTGATAAACGGAATTAGTTCCATGCCAATATCGGTTAAGGAATATTCAACCTTGGGCGGAACTTCATGATAAACTTTTCGGGAAACCAATTCGTCATCTTCAAGTTCCCTTAAAGTCTGGGTCAGCATTTTGGGTGTTACATCCACAAGTGTTTTTCGTAATTCACCATAACGCAGGACATTTTTATCACTTAAATTCCACAAAATCCTTCCTTTATATTTTCCTCCAATTCTCTTAAAAGCATAGTCAACGGAGCAAACTACATCTGTACATCCATCTGTATAATTATTTTTTGCCATTTTTTTAATTTTTAAATCATTGATAATCAATAATAGTATTGTTTTGGTATGTAGGATACAAAAAAGTGCATACTTGTGACAAAGATACTGATATTATACTTTTGTACTTTAATTTTAAAACAAATTATGATGAAAGCAATTATATTGAATGAAGCAGGAAGTGCTTCCAGCTTAAAATATGCAGATATTCCGAAACCTGAAATCAACGATGATGAGGTTTTGGTAAAAGTAAGTGCCTTAAGTATCAATCCGGTTGATTATAAAACAAGGTCTTCTGAAGGCGGAATTAAACGTTTTTTTGAAGACGAGCGTCCCGTTATTTTGGGCTGGGATTTGTCCGGAACTGTTGTTGAATCCGGCAAAAATGTTACAGATTTTAAACTAAACGATGAAGTATTCGGAATGGTGAATTTTCCCGGAAAAGGAAAAGCATACGCAGAATACGTTGCGGTTCCGGCTTCACATTTAACTTTAAAACCGGAAACGATATCTCATGAAGAAGCGGCAGCGGGAACACTTGCTTTGCTTACGGCCTGGCAGGCTTTGGTGACCAACGGAAAAATAAAAGAAGGCAATAAAGTGCTAATTCATGGTGCTTCGGGCGGAGTAGGGCATTATGCCACACAAATAGCCAAACATTTCAAAGCGCATGTCATCGGAACTTCTTCCGCGAAAAACAAAGAGTTTGTTTTGCAAAACGGAGCGGACCAGCATATTGATTACACTAAAATCGATTTTGAAAAAGAAGTTGCTGATGTGGATTTGGTATTAAATTCAATTTCAGATGCCATCAACAATCGATCGATCGATGTTGTAAAACCGGGCGGAAAAATAATTTACATCTTAGGAACCATTGCTCCGGAATATGCAGAAAAGGCCAAAAACAAAAATGTGGATTTGTTTGCTATTCTGGTTGCCTCTTCGGGTGCTGATATGAAAGCTGTTGCGGATCTAATGCAAAAAGGAATCATCAAATCGCATGTGTCAGAAATATTTTCGTTTGATAAAATGGATAAAGCGCATTTGCAGTTAGAGACAGGAAGAACTGTTGGGAAACTTGTTATTACGGTTTAAAAACATTTTTTTCAAACCATATAAGTTATGTAAGCTCATTTAAGCGTTATGCTGAAAAAAATTAGCAGCAAACAATTCTCTTAAATGAACTTACATGATTTTATAGGGTTATATATAGAACTAATAATTCAAATTAAGACCAAAACCAACTCCCATGTCACTGTC
>JBDTNT010000440.1:0-10713 GCA_039933615.1 Flavobacterium sp.
AGAGTTAATTATGCCATGAAGGCATTGTCTAACGTTGCGATTCTTCAGTTATTAAAGAACATGGGATCCGGGTTAGACACTGTATCAATCCAAGAGGTTCAGTTAGGGCTTCATGCTGGCTATGAACCGGAGAGAATTTTCTTTACACCAAATGGAGTTTCTTTAGAAGAAATCGAAGAAGTTGCCGCAATGGGTGTACAAATCAATATCGATAATTTATCTATTTTAGAGCAATTCGGAACAAAACATCCGCATATTCCCGTATGTATTCGTATCAATCCGCACGTAATGGCGGGTGGAAATGCAAATATTTCAGTTGGGCACATCGATAGTAAATTCGGAATTTCTGTACATCAGATTCCGCATATATTGCGAATTGTTGAAAATACAAAAATGCACATTGTAGGTATTCACATGCACACAGGATCTGATATTCTAGATATCGAAGTATTCTTGTATGCTGCCGAAATTTTATTCGATACTGCAAAACACTTCAAAGAATTAGAGTTCTTAGATTTCGGAAGCGGATTTAAAGTACCTTACAAAAAAGACGATATCGAAACAGACATCGAAGAATTAGGTAAAAAATTATCAAAAAGATTCAACTCCTTTTGTACAGAATACGGCAGAGATTTAACCCTGATTTTCGAACCAGGTAAATTTTTGGTGAGTGAAGCTGGATTCTTTTTAGCAAAAGTAAACGTAGTAAAACAAACTACTTCGACAGTTTTTGCCGGAATCGATAGTGGTTTCAACCATTTAATTCGTCCAATGTTTTACGGTTCACAACACTATATCGAAAACATCTCGAACCCAAAAGGAAAAGAGCGTTTTTACTCTGTAGTAGGATATATTTGCGAAACAGACACTTTTGCAAGCAATCGTAGAATTCAGGAAATTAACGAAGGTGATATTCTGGCTTTCAGAAACGCCGGAGCATATTGTTTCTCAATGGCATCCAACTACAACTCAAGATACAAACCAGCCGAAGTTTTATGGATGAACGGAAAAGGAATCTTAATTCGCCAACACGAAACTTTTGAAGATCTTCTTAAAAATCAAATTGCGTTGCCACAGGAAATTGCTGCAACAGTTTAAAATAAAAAAAAAGAGAATATTACTTAAATCCCGTTTCTTAATTGAAATGGGATTTTTTTTGTTTTTAAGGTGATGGCACACGGATTTGACGGGTTGAACAGATTAAACGGATTTTTTTACTCGCTTTTTTTGTCAGGTTGAGCGAAGTCGAAGCCCACGCAAATTAACCATCACGTTTGTCATTCTGAGGAACGAAGAATCTTCGTAAGTAACTCCACAAAGATTGGCAATTTTGATCACGGAGCTCCTTGCTAAGATTCTTCGTTCCTCAGAATGACAAGATTGCGGATAAATTGAAACATAATACTTTGGGCGTGTCCCTCCGGGTCGGGCTTTCGGCTATATCTTTTGCTCCGTTTCACTTCACAAAAGGATACCGCCTCTATCCCTCACGCGCAGTTGGTTTCAAAACAACTTCTATGATTAAACTCAATAACTACCACAAAAACAAATCTTATTCAGCTTATAAAATCTAGACTTGTAACGAAGACTGTATATTATTTATATTTAAATACAATAAAAAAAAGGCTCATCTTACAAAGATAAGCCTTCTGTACCTAGGGGAAGGAAAACTAAATTGCCGAAGCAATATGAGAATTCCAAGCCCCTTTCTATATTTTTGTTTTAATTGTTTACTTTTACAAAGGTATAAAGAACTATCAATAATTATGCAAAATATTCTCTTAAATTATCCTGTAAGCAAAATTCAAAGAATTTTTATCGCCAAAGCCAGTGAATTACTTTATAAAGGAAGTCTTGATACTTACAAACTAAAACTACATAATCCAAAATCTTTAATTGAAGAATTAGTTTCAACTTGTCAACTAACGTATTTAACAAACAATGAATATTCACAGGCAACTGCGGCAGAATTAGTAAATATTTTAAACGAAAACAATGATGGTCTTAAATTTTCAAAAGTAAACAGACAGTATTTTTTAGAACAATTAAAGAATACAAAAAAAGAAAATTATTCGAGAATCGTCCAAGCTTGTCGAATTGTACTTCAAGAAAACTCAAATTATCTCGAATATCTTTTTAATGAAATTGAAAAATCGTTAAATAATTTTGATGAGACACAGGATGAAAATATAGTTTATAATGAAATAAAAAGGATACTATTACAACTAAACTATTTATTCACTGAGCTGGTTAACAAAGGTTACGCAAAAAATTATTTGTATAATTTGTTTCAAGTACTATTTATATACAAAAAAAAATCTGATTATACCTTTTCTGAAAGATATAGTGAATGGATAACATTAAAAAATCGTCAACCCGAAAATTTCACTGTAATATTTAATATTAAAAGTAATAATTTTCAAATATCTCAACTCCAAAAAATTGATGCAAACTATTTAGCAATCCAAAATAAAAAAAGAAAAGATTTTAAAACTATTGTTTCTAAAAGGGTTTATAATTTTTTAGAGGATAATAAAATGTCAAATATGATTGCTTTAAAAGTTTCTTCACTTGATCCATTTAAAGCTTTAGAAGCGACAAGGGAAAAATTATCAAAAGACCTAGACTTATATCACTTGGGCTACAATAGTTCAAATATCGAAATTGATGATCAAGCCGCTGTAATTGGAGAAGAAAATCCTTCTAAATCAACAACAATTCCTGTCAATTATCAAATTGACACTTATGTAGATCAATCAGAAAGTTCATATGAGCGCTTACTTGACAAAATCAAAAAAATAAATTCTAACAATATAGATGATGATTCATATGATAAAATATTTTCCGCAATAAGATACTTAAGAACCGGTGGTGAATCTCCAGAATTAGAAACTAAACTATTGAACTATTGGATAGGTTTAGAATATATTTTTACTTCATTTAATGCTGAAGAAAAAACTATCGATCGTATTCGCAAATTTTACGCAACTTCTCATTCTTTAATTTATGCTAAACGAAATTTATTAGATTTCCACAATACTTTGAGTAGACATAATTTGAATGAATCTATCAATGATTTTGATAATTCATTAATGTATCTAACAAAAAACAAAACGTATAATGACATTATTTTGAACACCGATAATGAATTGTTAAAATTCAGAGCTTTATTTTTTCAAAAGTGGGTGCAAGACCCAAGTAACATTGCTACTGCAATTAGAAAACATTCTGAAAATATTCGTTGGAATTTAACCAGATTATATAGAATTAGAAACGAAATTGTTCATAATGCAGCAATAAAAAATAATATACACGTAAATATTTCTCATATGAAATATTACTTGACTTTTATTTTAAACTCAATTTTAGATTTTATGTCTAATGATGCTATAGATGTCGATGGAGACAACAAAATTACTATTGATGATTTTTTTATTGCCCAAGATATAATGTTGGGATCATTAAGATCACAGAAATTAGAAGAGTATTTAAAAGTTAGATTACCCAGACAAATACTTCACTAATACGGTAGCTTTAACTATATATAACAATCTAAAAAAACAAAAAGTAAAAATATTACCTTTAAGAAAAAACATATTTTTGTTTAGTAAAAAATTAAATACCTTTGAATTATGAGCACAGCAACAAAACCAAAACACATTGGCAGAAATATCAGCCGAATCAGAGAGCTTAAAGGTATGAAGCAGGAAGCACTTGCGATGGAAATTGGCGTAAGCCAGCAAACTATTTCAAATATTGAAGCAAGTGAAACTGTTGATAAAGAGAAAATTGAAGAAATTGCAAAAGCACTTGGCGTAACTGTTGAAGCAATTGAAAACTTTTCGGAAGAATCTATCTTTAATTTTTTTAATAACTTTTACGATAATAGTTCGATTAGTGGTGCTCAGGGAATTAATAACAATTGCACATTCAATCCTTTAGATAAAGTTGTAGAACTTTACGAACGTTTGGTTCAGTCTGAAAAAGATAAAAATGAATATTTAGAAAAATTACTAAAAGAAAAATAATATTCTTAAAAAATATAAATTCTGCAAAGCACAAATATCTAATGATTTTGTGCTTTTTTTGTAAACGAAAACAAACCAAATCCAACCATGAAAATTACGATTCCCCTATCGGTACTATTCCTGTTCATTACTACCAATTTATTCAGTCAGACTATCGCTGATTTAAAACTAAAACCCAAAGAAATTTCCAAAAGCTATGTTGTAAACCAGGGCAATGTTTGTGTTTCTCCTCAGGCTTGTACTTTTTATAATGATATTGAAACTTACAGCAACATTGTAGGGGTTTTAAAAAGTAAACAAATCCAAAGTTTTAAAAGTAAGCCTGATAGTGGCTCTATCATGTATTTTGAATTTGAACATGTATTTAAAGGTGATAGGTTACTGCAGGGAATGCTATGGGGAAAAGACGGTCAGCCAACGGATGAACATCCCGAAGAGTATCTTGCAAAAGGAAAATACCTGATCATCTGGAGTTTTCATCCCGACAGTCCGATCAAGGAAAAATCAGAAGCTAAAATAGAGGCTCTTTTGCAATAAGTAACATCTTTCACCCGCAAGATTATTATTAAATCTCAATTAATCCAAGCTTCACTTTTAATTCGTAATTTCGGCAAATTAAAAAAAAACATACAATGAAAGCACAAATACGAATCCTGATTTATTCCATATTATTTCTTACTTATAGTTTTTCAACTTCCTTTTTTCTTTTACTGGGCGAAAAATTAAGCGATCATAGATTTATAACTTTAGGTTGTGGTTTTTTGCTTATAAATATTGCTTTTTCATTTTTAATATTAAAATGGACTCCTTTATTAAATATAATTTGTTCAATTGTAATTGCAGCTTCAGCCTTATTCCTGGCTTTGAGGTTTGGAGATTTACATCTTTTTTCAAAATATGATGCTTACGGTATCAAAACGGCACTAATGGCCAATGCTGTTTTTTCGGTGCTGTTTTGGGAAATTGCTTATCAGATCAAAGCGAAAAGACAATAAAGATAAAACTGTGTTTAATAATACCATATCAACAATGAAAACAAAATTTCTGGTTTTAATAAGTATACTTTGTCTGGCAAGCTGTAAAGAATCTAATAAAATTGAAAGAGAGAATCAGCCAACAATTTATAATGTAGAAAGTGAAGATAAAGAAATGAATGCGGCAATTCAAAAAGCCAATCAAACATTAAGTAATTTCAATATCGCATTATCAAACCCTAAAGCTGAAAATCAGGCTTTGAAAGTTCAATTTGTACAATCAGGTGTTACCGAACATATGTGGGTAGGTACTATTGAATTTAAAGATGGTAAATATTCAGGTATTTTGGATAATGAGCCTGAATATATTACGGAATATAAAGTGGGAGACAAAATAGACATCGATATCTCTAAAATCAGTGACTGGATGTATCTTGAAAACGGAAAATTATTTGGGGGTTACACCATGAAACTTTTACGAAACAGAATGACCGATGAAGAGCGTAAACAATTTGATGAAGAAAGCGGCATGCAAATCAATTAGTGTTTAAGGATAACGCTTGTATTTTTATTTTAAAAAAGGCATAGTTGTTGAAAGTTAAAAAAGATATATTTACACCTTCAAAAGTTACAGCTATGCAAAAAATTACTTTACTGGTTTCTATTTTATTTCTGGCGTTTTCGTGTGGCGTAAAAACAACACAGTCGCTGCTCAGTGACGGTGATTACGATGGTGCAATAAACCGTGCTGTTGAGGCATTGAAAACCAAGAAGGATTCTAAAGGAAAACAAGATTACGTCTATTTGCTCGAAGAAGCTTTTGCGAAAGCCAAAGACCGTGATTTACGAAATCTGGAGATGATGGGAAAAGAAAAAAATCCTGCCAATCTCGAACGCATCTACAATACTTATGTACAGCTTAATAACCGTCAGGAGAAAATCAGGCCTTTATTACCGCTTCAGTTATTAAAACAAGGCAAGAATGCACAATTTCCGTTTGATAATTATTCGGACCAGATTGTAAACAGCAAAAATGCGTTATCAAAATATCTGTACGACAACGCACAAGTTCTCCTGAAATCTCCCAACAAACTCGATTCCAGAAAAGCATACGATGATTTGGCTTATGTAGAAAGCATTAATCCGAATTATAAGAATGCCAAAAAACTGATGGCCGATGCGCAATTTAAAGGAACCGACTTTGTAAACGTTTATGCCACCAACGAAACAGAAATGATTATTCCAAAGCAGCTGCAGAATGATTTATTAGATTTCAGCACTTACGGATTAAATGATAAATGGACGGTTTACCACAGTCTTAAACAAAAAGATGTTAAGTATGATTATGGCCTGATTCTGAATTTCAGGGAAATATACATTTCACCGGAACAAATAAAAGAGAAGGAATTCATTAAGGAAAAACAGATTAAAGACGGTGTAAAAACACTTTTCGACAACAGGGGAAATCCTGTAAAAGACAGTTTGGGACGCCCCATAAAAGTCGATAATTTCAAGACTATCAAAATCAATATTTACGAATACAGGCAATACAAGGCCTGTCAGGTAACGGCAAAAGTGGATTATGTAGACCTAAAAACGAATCAGTTAATGCAATCCTTTCCTGTAGCCAGCGAATTTGTTTTTGAAAACGTTTACTCTACCTATCGCGGAGACAGAAATGCCTGCGACGAAAATTATTTAGGCTATTTTAATAAACGCGCCGTTCCATTTCCGAACAACGAACAAATGGTTTTTGATACCGGTGAAGATTTAAAAGATAAACTCAAAAATATTATCGTCAGAAACAGATTTAGATAATAAAATAACAAAATATTCCTATCCCATTTGTCACCGGCAAATGGGATTTTTTTTGGCCCTCTTTAAAAAAATTTAAAAAAAACTAATGCGCAACCAAAAAGTTGCTTATATTTGCAACTGATTGATTGCGTAATTTAATAAATTATAATGAAACGAGATATTTTCCAGGCCATTGCCGACCCGACCCGCAGAGCTATTTTAGTACTGATTTCTGCAACTGCATTAACTCCAAATGCAATTGCAGAACAATTCAATACCACACGGCAGGCTGTTTCGAAACATATTAAAATTCTTAACGAGTGTGAATTATTGGAAGAAAAAAAATTGGGAAGAGAAATTTACTATCAACTTAAAATTGACAAAATGAAAGAAATAGATAAATGGTTAGAGCAATTTAAGGAAATCTGGGAAAACCGTTTCAGTCAACTGGATCAAGTATTAATTAATTTAAAAGCTAAAGAAAATGAAAACTAATCTTTTAATGGATTTTACCGTAGATAAAGAAAATTGTACGGTTAATGTAAAACGTGAATTCAATGCTTCAATTGCGAATGTCTGGTCGGCCTGGACAGAAGCTGAAATCTTAGATCAATGGTGGGCTCCTGCTCCATTTAAATCCAAGTCAAAAATTATGGAGTTTAAAGAAGGAGGCCAAAGATTATACGCCATGGTTGGACCGGACGGTCAGGAACGATGGAGTTCTTTTGGCTATACATCAATTTCTCCAAAAACAAACTTTAAACATACCTCAACCTTCTGCGATTCTGACGGAAACCCAAATTCAGAATTCGGAAGTTCATATTGGGACATAAACTTTTCTGAACAGGGCAAATCTACAATTGTTGACATCTACATAAAACGTGACAGTCTGGAAGAATTGGAAAAAATTATTGAAATGGGCTTTAAAGAAGGTTTTACAAGCGCTATGGAAAGTTTAGATAAAATCTTTGAAACGAAAAAATAATGGCTGTTTATAAATTTAAAATTAAAGAATATGAAAAATAATCTTTTAATGGATTTTACCGTAAATAAAGAAACTAGTACGGTTAACGTAAAACGCGAATTTAACGCTCCAATTGCCAATGTTTGGTCGGCGTGGACAGAACCTCAAATCCTTGATTTATGGTGGGCTCCCGCGCCATGGAAATCGAAAACCAAAAGTATGGATTTTAAGGCTGGCGGCCGAAGACTATACGCCATGATTGGTCCGGAAGGTGAAGAACACTGGGCTTTGGCAGACTATAATTCAATTTCTCCGAAGACAAACTTTAAATATCTGGATGCTTTTTGCGATACTGAAGGTAATTTAAATACCGATTTTCCACGTTCTGACTGGGATGTGACTTTTTCCGAGCAAGGCGATTCTACGATTGTTGACATTGCCATTAAACACGAGAACTTATCCGATTTGGAAATGATTATTCAAATGGGTTTTAAGGAAGGATTTACAATTGCCATGGAAGGTTTGGATACAATTTTCGAGTCGGAAAAATAAGTTTTTTCAATTATCAATCTGTTAAAATCTCATTTCTGTTGGAATGGGATTTTTTTTTACATCGTCAAAATTATTAGTTGTATTTTAGTTTTGAAAATAATTACAAAAAATGAAGATCAAAGAAGAAACTAAATTAGATAATCCCGTTTGGAATTCGCTATCTGAAACGCATAAGAAATTTGCTGTTGATTACGGAAAGACTAAATTCTATAATCCTGATTATTGCCCGTTTGGAGGATTTACAGAATCCGGGAATACCAAAGATGCAGCAGATCGATATTCTTTGTTAACAGAAAATTTCTTTATCGTTGGTGAAAAACCGGAAATCTCAAATGCTTTAAAAATAACAAGAGAATTGATTTGTCTTCAAATGATTATCTATAAAAAAATTGAATTATCGATAGATCTTGAAATCACCGAATTGACAGACCAGCACAATGAAGCCTTATGCGAATTGGTAAATTTAGTGCAACCTGGATATTTCAAAAACAAAACACCTTTGCTTGGCAATTATTTTGGAATTTTTAAAGACGGTCAATTAGTTGCTGTTACCGGAGAACGAATGAAAATGGATGATTTTACAGAAGTAAGCGCAATCGTAACGCATCCGGACCATACCGGAAAAGGGTATGCCAAACAATTAATCACTCATGTTGTAAATACGATTTTTGACGAGAATAAAATTCCGTTTTTACATGTGGTAGAAAGTAATATTAGAGCAATAAAGTTATATGAGAAACTGGGTTTTATAACCAGAAGAAAAATAAGTTTATGGAATATCATTAGTTAATTTTTAAATTTGCATATAAAGATATATTACAAAAATTAACTGTAACCATTTTGATTATGAGTGTAAATAAAAAAACCGTGGAAGAATATATGGCAGCTTTCAGGGTAAGTGATCACGAAAGGGTTCTTACCTGTTTAACTGAGGATATTGTATGGGAAATGCCCGGAATTTATCAGCATGTTGGTAAGGAAGCATTTGACAAGGAAATTGAAAATGACAATTTTACAGGAAGTCCGACGATTCAGATTATAAAACTGATTGAAGAAAATAATATCGTTATTGCAGAAGGTGCTATTCAGGGAATGATGAAAAACGGAGGTGTATTGGACGCTGTTTTTTGTGATGTTTTTGAAATGAATAATGGAAAAATTAAAAAACTTACTTCGTATCTGATGTCGAAAAATGCATCTTTAAAATTTGAGGAATAATATATATTACTATTTGTCATAAAAAAATAAACCTCTAATCTTGTGGTTCCGATAGATATTGGAAACGGAATTCGAGGTTTTATAAAATAATATAATTTGAATTCTAACTTGGATATTTTACCGGAAAGAGCCCTAAGTTTCTCAAAGCTGAACTTAAATATCAGATTCTAAAATCTCTAATCTAAAATTCTTACCCCAGCCAGCCGTCGCGGTCCAAACTTCTGTATTGAATGGCTTCGGCGATATGGGACGAAATAATTTGTGGTGAAGCATCGAGATCGGCGATGGTACGGGCTACTTTTAAAATTCTGTCATAAGCACGGGCAGATAGATTCAGTCGTTCCATGGCTGTTTTTAGTAATTGTTTTGATTGTTCATCGAGTGCACAAAATTCCCTGATTTGTTTGGTATTCATTTGAGCATTGTAATGAATGTTTTGTAATTCCTCAAAACGTATGGTTTGAAGCTCACGGGCTGCGGTTACCCGTTTTCGAATCTCAACACTGCTTTCTGATTTTCTGTCATCTGATAATTTTTCGAAGGGAACAGGTGTTACTTCGATATGAATGTCGATACGGTCTAATAATGGGCCGGAGATTTTACTCATATAGCGCTGCATTTCGTGTGGAGAAGAAGTATTGGGCATACTCGGATCATTAAAGAAACCACTTGGACTCGGGTTCATACTTGCCACTAGCATAAACGAAGACGGGTATGTTACCGTAAACTTGGCTCTCGAAATGGTGACTTCACGATCTTCTAATGGCTGACGCATTACCTCCAAAACATCCCGTTTGAATTCTGGTAATTCGTCTAAAAATAAGACACCGTTGTGCGCCATCGAAATTTCACCGGGCTGTGGATAACTTCCTCCACCAACTAAGGCAACATTCGAAATCGTATGATGAGGGCTCCGAAATGGCCGCTGATTCATTAGTCCTACTTCTTTTAATTTGCCTGCAACACTATGAATTTTAGTCGTTTCCAATGCTTCCCGTAAAGTCATAGGTGGTAAAATACTGGGTAATCTTTTGGCTAACATTGTTTTTCCTGCTCCGGGAGGGCCAATCAGAATAATATTATGTCCGCCTGAAGCAGCAATTTCCATACAGCGTTTTATGCTTTCCTGCCCGCGGACGTCGGAGAAATCAAATTCAGGAAAATCCAATGTTTTGTAGAA
>JBDTNT010000441.1:0-9493 GCA_039933615.1 Flavobacterium sp.
ATCGCTGTAGTAGAGCTTCGTCGGTGCGTGGTCAGCAATCGGTAGATGCTGCACGTGTTGCGATAGGCAAAAAGACAATTGTTTTGGATGCTCTCATCAATAATGCGGGAATTCATGGCGGAATGCCCCAGTCTGCACTGGAAGCTAGTATTGACCAATTTAAGGATGCATTCGAAACCAATGTTTATGGTGTAGTGCGAATGACACAGGCCTTTTTTGATCTTTTGGAAAAATCTGAACAGCCTCGTATCGTAAATGTTTCATCAAGTGGTTGTTCGCTAACTTTACACAGCGATCCTTCCTGGAAATATTATACGCATAAGGCAGCCGTTTATCCAGCTTCTAAAGCGGCTATGAATATGTATACCATTGATTTGGCCTACGAATTACGCGATACGCCGTTTAAAATAAATGCCGTTTGTCCTGGTTTTGTGGCAACCGATTTCAACAATCATCGCGGAACCGGAACAGTACAGGAAGCTGGATTAAGGATTTCTAAATATGCCATGATAGGTGAAGATGGTCCGACAGGAAAATTTATCAGTGAGGAACATAATCTGGAAACAGGGGAGTGTCCGTGGTAAAATCGGGGGAAATTTAATTTAACTTTACAAGATGAAAAAGGAAGAGAATTTACCCAGAAAATTTGAATCTTTATCTGACTTTCATTGGGTTTTCGGGCTGCCAAAGCCTTTGCACCCGATGATAAGTTTTATAGATATCAAAGAGATTAGTATTATCCCAAATGAATTGGGAAATTCGTTTATTCTGGATTTTTATAAAATTGCCTTAAAGGAAAAAGTTTGTGGTAAAGCAAAATACGGCCAGAATTATTATGATTTTGGTGAAGGCGGTTTAGTATTTACTGCTCCAAATCAGTTATTTGAATCTCCTCCCGAAAATGGGGCTACTGGTTATTTAATCCTGATTCATCCTGATTTATTCCTGACTTATCCTTTGGCAAAAAAAATCAAACAATACGGTTTCTTTTCTTATGCTGCCAATGAAGCACTTTATTTGTCTGAAAAGGAAAAGACCACCATTATTTCTATTTTTAAAATAATTGAAGAGGAGCTCGAAAGCAGGATTGATGATTTTAGTCAGGATGTTATTATTTCTCAAATTGAATTATTGCTGAATTACAGCAATCGTTTTTACAAACGTCAGTTTATAACAAGAAAGGGGGTCAATAATGATTTACTTCAAAAGCTGGAAGAAATCTTAGACGATTATTTCAACAATGAAAAAGCATCCCTAAATGGAATTCCGACCGTACAGCACCTTTCAGAACTTTTAAATTTATCTCCGAGTTATCTTAGTGATATGCTGCGGACACTGACAGGACAAAATGCCCAACAGCACATTCACAGCAAACTCATCGGGAAAGCAAAAGAATTATTATCGACCACCACTCTGACGATATCGGAAGTTGCCTATATCCTTGGTTTTGAGCATCCGCAATCGTTTAGTAAATTATTTAAAACGAAAGCAAATGTATCGCCGTTGGAGTTTAGGAATTCTTTTAATTGAGGAAAGCAAGCATAGTATAAAATCCAAAAAAACTCCATTATCGCTAATGGAGCTTTCTATTTATAAAGTTTTGAATTTTTTAATAGCTATACCTTCAACAAACCACGAAATCCTCTTGCAGCATAATAAGAATCAGCGCCATTGTGATATACAAAAACGGTATTATATCGGAAATCCGAAAAAAGGGCACCACCCAGTTTTCTAATATCTGCCGGGGTTTTTATCCAGCTTGATGTTTTGGTATCGAATTTTTCGAGTCGCTGTAATTCGCGGTATTGTTCTTCCGTTAGCATTTCTATTCCCATTTCTTCGGCCATATTGATAGCACTGTCTTTGGGTTTGTTTTCTTTCCTTTTTTCGAGTGCTTCATGATCATAGCAAATGCTTCTTCGCCCTTTTGGGCTCTCTGCAGAACAATCGACAAAAATATATTCGTCTTTGTCCTTATCGTAACCAATGACATCCGGTTCACCTTCGGTTCTTTCCATTTCGTCCAATGACCATAATTTATCCGGATTGGCTTCTAATTTTGTCTGGATTTTATTCCATTCGAGATCTTTGTGGCGGTGTGTATTTTCCTCAAAACGTTTCTGTAAAATACGGAGTAATTCTTCCTGCTGATCCGCTGATAATTTATTTTTGACAGTACTCATGTTGTATCTTTTGATTGTCGTTTTAATCGTTTAATCCTTTTCCTTCCAAAATTTCTGGTGTTGCTTTTTCAATCCTTGATTCTCTGGTTTTGGATTGTTTTGGCTGGGAAAAATGCAAAAGATAGGCTCTTTGTCTTCCTGGCGTCAGGGCTTCAAAAGCTTTTTTCAGTTTTGATTCTTCATTTAACTTCTTCTGAAATTCTTCAGGGACTTCAAATTCTTTTGTCTTTTTGAAATCTACCTGCAGGCCTGCTTTTTCGACTTCAATAGCTTCATTGATATAAGCTTTCAGAATTGGTTTTAATTCAATAATATCCTTCACATTCGTAAACCGAATCTGGCGTGTAGCTTGTGTATTTTCAGTTTGTTGGATCAGGATATCATTTGTATCTTTTAATAAGGAGCCTTTAAAAAACAGAAAAGCGCAATATTCTTTAAATTCATGGATCAAAACGATATTTTTTTTCTCAAGAGTGTAGCAGGGAGTGCCCCATTTGAGTTCTTCAGTAAGCTGGCAATCAAGAGCTATAGTTCTTAATTTCTCCATTTCTTTCTGCCATTTTTTAACTTTATCAAAATAAAAATCAACCTTTGGATTCATTTTATTGTGTTTTAAAATTTAAACTAAGAAATCAATTTTCGGTCTGCGGGTCTAAAGTACCAGGATACGATTGTCAGAATACTTAATAATATTGGTCCAAAAAGTTCTTTAGCGCCATCGCCACTGAACAGATGGGAAAAAACAGCTCCCGACATGGCAAAGAAAAAGCCTGCGTAAGTCCATTCTTTCAATAAAGCAAATTTAGGAATAAGAATGGCAATTACACCTAAAATTTTCCAAACGCCTAAAATAGTTAGAAAATAAAGCGGATAACCTAAATGTTGCATCATTTCAGCTTCTTCTTTTAGTGGAATCAATTGTACGATTCCCGTTGATGCCATTCCTAAAGCAAGCCAGAGTGTGGCAATCCAATAGATAATTTTGTTTCTCTTTGTCATACTATGTTTATTTTAATTTTTTTACAATATCCTGAAGCCTGTTATGAGCCATATTGAGACCTTGGGCAAAAGGCAGTTTCAGCATCTGATTCCTCAGGGCGACCGATTTATAAATGATGTGCATGGTGAGCTTACTGGTATCGTCAGTACATTTTTCGAATTCCAAAAATTCAAGCTGAGGAGGGAAGGGGCTGTTTTCCATTTCGAAAGTACGTGTAATTTTCTGGTTTGAAATAAATTCATGAATGACACCATTCGCCTGAAATACAACGTTCCCATTGGGATCACTGGTTTCAAATTGCCAGCCTCCATGCTTTTTGTTTTCAAGCTTTATGACTTTTGTTCCCATCCACTGGGCTACAATTTCCGGTTCCTCATAGGCTTTAAAAAGCAACTCTAAAGGCAAATCAAATTCCCTCGTGATTATGAGTTCCTGTTTACCGTCTTCGGCACTGATTTTTGTCTTTCTTTCCATGTCCTTATTTTTTATAATTTTTCATGATGGCTTCTAATTTATTGAAACGTTCGTCCCACATTTTCCTGAAAGGCTCAATGAAACTGTCTATTTCCTTAATTTTTTCGGGATTTAAATGGTAGTAGATTTCTCTTCCGTTTTGGGTTTGGTGCAGTAGTTCACATTCATTAAGAATTTTAATATGCTTTGAAATGGTTTGCCTTGAAGAATCAAAATTCTCCGCTATCGCACCAGGTGTCATAGCCTGCAGAGCAACTAAACTTAATATCGCTCTACGGGTCGGGTCGGCTATTGCCTGAAAAACATCTCTTCTAATTTCCATTACGCAGTTATTTGACTGCAAATATAATGCAGTTATATGACTGCGCAAAATGTATTCAGCTTTATTCTAAATAAGGTGTGAAAAAATATCAATCTTATTAAGATACAAATGACTAAAATACAGTAAATTAAACTCAATCAATTATAAAATTAATAGAAGTAAATTTTTATAAAAAAGAAAATCTTCAAATATAAAATTTTGTGGCTTGGGTTGAAAAAGGTTGAAATTTATCTACAATTATCTAAACTGTTTCGGTTTGAGATTTTCAGCACCAAGAACCGCAATTTCATTAATTCGGTTTTGTCTTGTTTCCGGACGTTTGGCGATAACAACCCAATGTAGAATAATCTTTTTTGCGGATTTGCTTAAACTTAAAAAATAGTCTTTTGAACCCGGATTGGCTTCAAAAGCCATTTCCAGATCTTCCGGAATAAATAATGCTTCTACGGTGTCTAAAATAGTCCAGAAGCCATTTTCTTTGGCTTTTTTGATACTTTCCAAACCGGCTTCAAACATGAGTCCTTCGCGAATCAGGCGTTCGATTTTTTCCTTATTTATTTTTGACCAGGCACTTGTGGGTTTGCGTCTGGTGAAAAATTGTATGAATTTATCAGAATCTATAGATTTTCGCGTACTGTCAATCCAGCCAAAACAGAGTGCTTCATCAACAGCATCGCTCCACGTAATTGTGGGCACATTGGCTTGTTTTTTATAACAGACCAGCCAAATAGATTGTTTGAGAGTGTGGTTTTCTTTCAGCCATTCTCTCCAATCCTGTTTGCTTGTCGGGTAAAAAGTTTCTATATCCTGCATTACTTTATTTTTTTTTATTTCATTGAAATTAAAATTATACCTGCAAAACTAACCCGGCCTTGTGACAACCCTTTGTCAACAGTGAAAAGCTAAAATTTAAAAACTCTAAAATTGAAGCCGGCTAAAAAAGGCATAAAAAAACTCCTTATGGTTAAGAAGTTTTTATTCTTTTGGTGTGGTATTTTTATTCAAATTCAATAGAAAAAACAGAACTTATATTTTCTTAAGTGTCAGCTTCATTTCTTTGCTGTCTAATATGAGTTGATCAGTTGTAATGGTGCTTTCACAAGGATATGGAGTACCTGTTTCGTCTTTAATAACCAAGCTTTTTCCTCCTTTTGTCAAAGCATAAGTACCATTTGTTATTTCACTCTGTAAATATCCGGTTACGTGTCCGTCTTCTGTAAAGGTTAAAGTTCCTTGCTTCAGAATTACATTTTTAGCGGAATCGGAAAGAGGCATTTTAGCTTCTACAGCAGTAATTTTCCAAGAATGAATTAATTTATTTCGACCCTTACACGAAAATAATACTATTGCCGCCAGCATAATCCCAAAGATAAATAATTTAGATTTTTTCATAATTTTTGATTAAAAGTTAAACTTGAAACAAGTTACAAAAAAAATAAATCCAAAATACTTACAATCAGTTAATTAGAAAAAAGACAATGTTTTTAAAGTTTTTAACTGAAAAATTTCAGTGTTTGTATCGTTTGGCGTTAAAAAGCAAATAATCAATAACTTAAGCTATGATTTTAAATAATGGACTAATTCAGGGTCAATGCTCCTAAAATCTCTTCATACATAAAAGGTCCGCCTGGATATTTAGCAGTATAATCAAGATTCATCCAAACCTGACCACGTTCATCTATGTGATAATGTAAAGTCTGCTTGTAACTTTCTTTTATAAAAAGCACATTTTTTATCAGGTAATTGACTTTTTCCAGATCGATTAACGAACCGATTAATATTTCAGGATATATGTGTCCTTTGGTATGAATAAGTCTCGGAGTTCCTCCTATAGAACGTATTGCTGCTGCCATTAGAATCGAATGATCATCACAATCCCCGGAGAAATATTCTAAAGATTCACTGGCCGTTGCAATATAATCCCCTTCTTTAGGATCGTTTACATAATTCCAACGACTGTTTATTTCTTTGAAAACAGCGAAACACTGAATTGTTGTTCTGTAATCTGAATATCCTTTCAGGCCCTTAAAATGCTTTGATGTGGCCATAATGGCAAAATTCCTGACTTTTGGATTCTCATATTCTATGGCACTTATAATTTTTGATTTATTCGGAAAAGGAAGCAGTTTTGCCACAATTATGTCCTGCGGGAAAGGATTATCCGACATGGTGTAAATCATTGAATTGTAATCTTCTGAGATTTCTGTAAAACCATAATTTCCTATAACTGATCCGTAAAACAAAACCAATAAATAGATGGCGATGCAAACTAAAATAATGGTTCTCAAGTACATAAGAAGAAAGAAAACAGCAGTAAAAACAAATATAAAGATCAATACACGGTCTAAATTAAAAGGCCATTTTAAATCAATCAGATTTTGATGCAGTATGATAAAAATCGGAATCGTAATCAAAAGACTCAAAAGCATAATAATAATCCTGTCCCAGGGTGATTTCACCTGTAATTTGGATTTTAACTGCGGAAAGTCAATTTTAGGGAATTTTATCATAAGAATCAAAAGCAGTTTTTTATAGTGCTTTTACCGTTTCTACAAAAGTACTTTTTTTATCAATAATTCCGAGATCAAATAATTGATTTTGGATTTTAAGGAATGCTTTTTCACTTAAATGTTTCTGAGACCATTGTGTCAGTTTTAACCAATCCTGAATATCCTCCAGTTTTTGGTTGAAAAGTTCTGCTAAAGTCTTATCTATATCTGGAATCTGCGTAAAATCGTGTGTGGTTTTGTTTATAATTTCAAGGACTTTTTCAACCGTTTTAGGGTTCTTTTTCAAAAACTCATCACGAACTGTAATTACAAAAGAAGGCCATGGAGTAGGACAGTCGCCAACTCTTCTGAAAATTCCGCTGTCTACAAGTGGTTTGGTCATAAAATGTTCCCACATAAAATAATCTGCAGTTTCATTTGTTAAAGCTTCAACTGCACCGTCTATGGTATTTATGATTTCGAATTCTAAATCATCTGTTTCCCAGCCTTGTTCATTTGCATTTACATAGGCCATAAGCTGCGATCCTGAACCGAGTCTGGAAATGGCAACTTTTTTGTTCTGAAGATCTTTTATGGTCTGAAATTCAGATTTTGCTGCAACATGAATACCCCATATCAAAGGAGACTGCACATAAATCTGAACAATTTTACTCGGATTTCCCGCTACAATATCCTTTACAATTCCTTCGGTCAGAATCACAGCCATATCAGCTTCCCCATCACGAAGCATCTGACACATCTTGCCTGTACCTTCAGGAATATTTTTCCATTGTAAATCAATATTTTCTGCTTCAAATTCGCCATTTTCAATGCATATATGCCATGGCAAATTGAAGTGTTCAGGAACACCTACAATTTTTACGGTTTTCATTATAGTTTAAGTTTAAGTTAAGTTTGGTATGCGTATTCTGAGTTTGGTATCTTAAGTTTGTTGTTTTTAATTAGTTTTTTAATAAATCTGTCCTGTGTTTGTCCGAAAGACAAGGTTCTGCAAATTCTATGACAGAAAGCGTTTCATATTCATTCAAAAGGCTTTTTACAATAGAATAATCAACTTCTTTTACTACTTCAACAGACAAAAACCTGTCGTTCAAGCCTTCGGATAAGCAGTTAATTGATTTTAATTTTTCCCGTATTATCTCTTTATCAAAATCTTTGTCTAAAATTATAACTTGTATGATAGAATTCCCAGAACTTTGTAATGTTTTTTTGAAAACCAGACGATCTTCATCTTCATCATATTCCGCATAGAATAAATCATCTGTAGCAATCAATGGTCCAAAAAAGGGAATATTATCTAATTTGAAATGTCCTTTGTCCAAATCGATAATTTCGGCCCACATTGTTTCTACAACCGTATCTTCTAAATAATCGCTATAATATCTGAACAGGATTTTTTTGTGTGTATCTTCCATTTTCTGAGAATTATCTAATTTTCAAACTGGCACATTATCTGATTATTTCGCTGCCAGTTTATTCAACGTATAAGCAATCAATTCGTCTACTGCTTTGTAAGGATCCTCACTAAAAGTTCCCGATGCACGATTGGCAATAATTGCATTCAATGATAATGCATTATGTCCTAAAAGTGCCGAAAGTCCGTAAATAGCAGCCGTTTCCATTTCAAGATTCGTGATTTGATTATCATTAAAAATAAAATTATCCATTTTATTATTTAATTCCTCATCCTGGATATTCAAACGTAAGACACGTCCTTGTGGACCATAGAATCCTCCGGCTGTTGCTGTAATCCCTTTAAAAATCTTATCAGATTCAATTATTTTTTCCAATTCCTCTGAACAGGCAATTGCATAAGGCCTTCCTTTTCGGATATCCCATTTCGTATGTGCAATAAAAGCATCTTCGATAGCAGCATTTGAAACTTCATCAATTAAGTAGGAGCGAAGCATATTGTCTAATCCTAATCCAAATTTAGACATCACAAAGCTGTCCACAGGAATATCTTCCTGCAAAGATCCAGAAGTTCCAATTCTGATGATATTCAGTGAAGTCAGGTTTTCTTTGGGTTGACGCGTTTTCAAATCAATATTTACTAAAGCATCTAATTCATTTAAAACAATATCAATATTATCCGGTCCGATTCCGGTAGACATTACAGAAATTCGTTTTCCTTTGTAAATTCCGGTTTGGGTTTTGAATTCCCTTTTTTGAGTTGAAAATTCAATGGAATCAAAAAACTGAGTGATTTTTTCTACTCTGTTTTGGTCACCAACAAAAATTATATCGTTGGCTATATGTTCCGGAAGAAGGTTTAAGTGATAAACACTTCCGTCTGGATTTAGTATTAATTCTGATGCTTGTATCATTTTTTTTAGGTTCTGAGTTACTGAGGTTTTAAGGTTCTGAGTTTTTTTGTTTCAGGTTTTGAATAACTTGAAACATGAAACTTGAAACTTTTTTAACCTCCTACGCGTTTTGTTTTAAAGCCTTTTTCTTTTAAGATTGCCATAATCTTGTCACGATAATCTCCTTGTATGATGATAGAATCGTCTTTGAAGGTTCCGCCAACACTTAATTTTGTTTTGATTTCTTTCGCTAAAATTTTAAAGTCCTCATCACTGCCTTCGTAGCCTTCGATTATGGTGGTTGCCTTTCCTTTTCTTTTTTCAAACTTGCAGATCATCGGCTCTTTTTGAACATAAAGCACATGATCCTGTTCCTGAACTTCTTCAGGCTCCTTTGATTCGATATGATCGGGAAATAAATTTTTTAACTGATCTTGTAAATCCATAATTATTTTATTCTAAAAATTAAATTCCAAATCCCAAGTTTAGATAGTTTTGGAATTTGGAATTTAAAAAATGGAGATTTAAATGTTTTATTTTTTTATTAAACCTAAATCTACTAAACGTTCATATAAATAGTCTCCAGCTGTAATATCTTCAAATTTCTTAGGATTTTCAGCATCAATACAATTTTCCAGACAATCCAGACGCATATCGCTTACAGGATGCATAAAAAACGGAATAGAATAACGTGAAGT
>JBDTNT010000442.1:0-19648 GCA_039933615.1 Flavobacterium sp.
AATAACAAAAACTCTATTAAATAGCAAACCCGACAAGTTTGATACCTGTCGGGTTTAATATTATATAAAACTTAAATTATTTTATAATTGTCATTTCATCAATAATGTTTTTAGCTCCTGCATATTTGTCGATAATCCAAAGTACATAACGAATATCTACATTGATTGTTCTTTGCAATTTGGGATCAAAAATAACGTCACCAGCCATTGCTTCAATATTTCCGTCAAATGCAATACCAATTAATTCTCCTTTTCCATTAAGAACCGGTGAACCTGAATTTCCTCCTGTGATATCATTATCTGTAAGGAAGTTTACTGGCATGTAACCTGCTTTATCAGCATATTGACCATAATCTTTTGCTTTATTTAATTCTAACAATCTTGCCGGCAAATCAAATTCCTGATCACCTGCTTTATACTTTTTAACCATACTTTCCATGGTCGTATAATTGTTGATTTTTGCGTCGTTTCGTTGGTCTTGCGGCAAAGCACGAACTTTTCCGTAAGTCAGCCTCAAAGTTGAATTGGCATCAGGATATTGAATCGCATTTAATTTTGATTCTCTTAAACCTTCTACTAATTCACGGTAAGCAATTGCAAAACCATCATCAGATTTCATCTGATCATCCGTTTTGGAACGGTATTTTGTCAATAAATCATTAGAAATAATATATAACGGATCATGTACAATTGCCAATGGTTTTGGATCAGCCATAAATGCCAATACTTTTTCTTTAGTAGTAAAATAACTTGTTTCAGTTGCTTTTGCAACATCTGCAGTAAAATCATCATTATTTACAGATTTCATTTTAGCAACTTGTGTTGCTAAACCGTATTCTGCAGCTTTAGAAGCGTATAAATTTAATTGTGCCGTTAATACATCTTTTTCAAGTGGTGCATAAAACTCCCCATACATGTTATCGATCATCGTTGTAATTTTCGGTAACATTTCCGCTTTTTTAGCATCATTCTCATTATAATACGCAATTAGCGCATTTCCTAAATTTGCAGTTCCGGTTGCATAAGCTGAAGTACGCAAAAGCTGCATTAAGTAATTATCGTGAGTTGCTTTTAAATTTGTCGATCTGTAATAGTCGTTAATTGTTGGAATTACATTCTCATATTTTTCCTTATTGGCAGGTTTTGTTGCCCACTCGTAGAACTTATCTTCCTGTTCTGCTTTGGCAGCTGCTGTTCCTGCTTTAGTCAAAGCATCAATCATCCCCTGACGGTTTTTCCAGTAATTTGCTGTTGAAGCATATTTTGAGGCATACTGTAAACGAACAGTTGCATCTTTATCCATATACTTTTTCATTTGGTCCATTCCGGTTTTAGCACCTTCAACCCATGCAGGATAAGCAAATTTTACATTTTGCTCGATTCCGCCTGCAGGCATCCAACGGTTTGTTCTTCCCGGATAACCTAAAATCATTGCGAAGTCATTTTCTTTAACTCCTTTAATGCTTATTGGCAAATAATGCTTTGGCTGCAAAGGCACATTTTCTTTAGAGTAAGTTGCAGGGTTACCGGATTTATCAGCGTAAACTCTGAACATCGAGAAATCTCCCGTTTGACGAGGCCATTCCCAGTTGTCTGTATCTCCGCCAAATTTACCAACACTTTCCGGAGGCGTCCCTACTAAACGTACATCTGTATAATCCTGATAAACGAAATAGTAATATTCATTTCCCTGAAAGAAAGGACGAACTGAAACAGTATATTTTCCACCTTCGTTGTTTTCTTTCTCGATCAAAGCAATTTCCTGCTGAATGACTTTATTTCTTTCAGTTTCGGTCATTTGATCATTTACTTTAGACAAAATTCTTTTCGAAACATCGTCCATACGAACAAAGAAACGAACGTATAAAGATTTTGGTTTCATCTCTGCACTTCTTTCTTTTGCCCAAAAACCATCTTTCAGATAGTTTTGTTCTGCTGTTGAAAGTTCTGCAATAGCATTGTAACCACAGTGGTGATTCGTTAAAACTAAACCGTCTTTAGAAACGATTTCCGCTGTACAGCCTCCATTAAATTGTACGACCGCATCTTTAAGACTATGGTGATTAATACTGTAGATTTCTTCTGCTGTTAATTGCAAGCCCATTTTTTCCATATCTCTATGGTTCAATCTTTCGATAAACATCAGAAACCACATTCCTTCATCAGCCCTTACAGGAAAAGCCATTAAGCACATGGTTAAGAATAAAATTATTTTTTTCATGTTATTTTGTTTAAGTACTGCGAATATAACTCATTTTCATAATTATGTAATCTTATATGTTCTTAAAATTATACATCTTCCGACATTACTATCCTTTTTTTACGAATTTAACATTTCTAAAAATAAAAAAGGTGCTCCGTTTCCAGAGCACCTTTTAAAAAATTATATTGATTTTTAGTCGTTCAGCATTTTCCAAAGCCTGTCTTTTAAATCTGTCAAACCTTGTTGGGCCACAGAAGAAATAAACATATACGGAATATCTTTGAAGGCAACATCTAATTCTACTTTTAATTCTGCTTTAAGCTCATCGTCAAGCATATCGCATTTTGAAATAACCAAAAGACGTTCTTTATCCAGCATTTCAGGATTGTATTTTGTCAATTCGTTTACCAAAATATCATACTCTCCTTTTATATCAGGAGTATCAACGGGAACTAAGAATAATAAAGTCGAATTACGCTCAATGTGACGCAGGAAATAATGCCCCAGTCCTTTACCTTCGGCTGCACCTTCAATAATCCCGGGAATATCTGCAATTACAAAAGATTGAAAATCCCTGTAAGCAACAATCCCTAAGTTTGGTTTTAATGTCGTAAACGGATAATCTGCAATTTTTGGTTTTGCAGAAGTCAAAACAGATAATAAAGTTGATTTTCCTGCATTAGGAAAACCTACCAATCCTACATCTGCCAAAACTTTAAGTTCCAGAATAACATCCATTTCTACACCCGGTAAACCTGGTTGTGCATATCTTGGTGTTTGATTTGTAGAACTTCTGAAGTGCCAGTTTCCTAAACCGCCTTTTCCTCCTTTTGAAAGGATTCTTTTTTCTCCGTCTTCCGTAATTTCGAAAAGTGTTTCTCCGGTTTCTTTGTCTTTAACGACAGTTCCTAAAGGTACTTCGATAAATTTATCATCTCCATCTGCCCCTGTACTACGGTCTCCTCCACCATCTCCACCGTGACCCGCTTTAATATGACGCGCAAACTTTAAGTGGAACAATGTCCAAAGTCCTCTGTTACCAACTAAATATACGTGTCCACCGCGACCACCATCACCTCCGTCCGGGCCTCCTTTTTCAATAAATTTCTCTCTATGTAAATGTGTAGATCCTTTTCCTCCCTTTCCGGAAGAAACATATATCTTAACATAATCTACAAAATTTCCTTCTGTCATTGTTTTTGTTTATAAAAGTTTCAGATCTCAGATTTCAGGTTAATTGAACTTCAACCAACCTGAAACCTGAAACGTTAAACCAAATTCTTATTCTTTTAGTGCTTTTACCAGCACCTTGTCAATCTTTACGCCATCCATATCAAGTACTTCAAGCACAAATTTTTGCCAGATTAATTTCTCCCCTTCTTTTGGAATATGAGAAAGTTCAGTCATAATCATTCCGCTTACGGTATTGACTTCGTAATCATTTGTCAATTCGTCTAACTCAAAATAAGTTAAGAAATCGTGTAATGAATAATGTCCGTCTACTAACCATGAGCCATCTTCTCTTTCGATCAGCTGGAATTCATCTTTATAAAAATCAGATGCATCACCTACTAAGGCTTCCAATATATCATTTAAGGTAATAATTCCCTGAAAAACGCCATATTCATCTGAAACTAAAGCATAATGAATCCCTGTTTTTTTGAAATTTTCTAAGGCTTTGTATGCCGTTGTCTGCTCCATCAAATAAGGAGCGTCGATCATTATGGCAGACAAATCGAAATGATCACTTTCAATATTTGCGAATATATTTTTCAAGGTCACAATTCCCACAATATCGTCATAATTATCGCTGTACACCGGATAAACGGTATGTAAATCCTGTAAAACCAATTCTTTTATTTTGGATTTATCAGCATTTAATGGCAACATATCTACCGATTTACGGTGTGTCATTAATGAATTTACTTTTCGGTCACCAATATGGAAAACACGTTCTACGATGTCTTGTTCAATTTCCTGAACTTCTCCGCCTTCAGTTCCTTCCTTTATAATGGCTTTAATTTCTTCTTCCGTAACTTTTCCGTCTGCGGTTGGTTTTATTCGTAAGACATTCAGCAGAAAATCTGTTGATGATGTAAGCAGCCAAATGAAAGGAGCGGTTATAATCGAAACTATTTTCATTGGCATCGCTACCATTTTCGCAATAGATTCCGGATAGTTTAAGCCGATTCGTTTTGGAAGTAATTCTCCTAAAACCAAAGAGAAAAATGTCAGGACTACAACTACAATCCCAACTGCAACTGAATGCGCGTACGGTTTTAAAACTTCAAATCCTCTCACAAATGTTTCTACATCAATTGTGATTTTATCTCCTGAATAAATACCCGTCAAAATTCCGATTAAGGTGATTCCGATTTGAACAGTTGATAAAAATTTGTTAGGAGAATTGGCCAGATCAAGGGCTATTTTGGCACTTTTGTTTCCTTTTTTAGCGGCTGTTTCCAGTCTGTTTTTCCTGGCTGAAATCAGTGCAATTTCAGACATGGAGAAAACTCCGTTTAATAGTATTAGAAAAAATATTATTAGTATTTCCAATTTGTAATTGATTCGTTATTGAATAGTTCGTTAAATGTAATTTGTAACCTAAATGTGTTGTCTCCCAGATACAGGATAAAAACCTTCGTCCTAAAAAAACTAATTTTTCCTGCCAGAAAACAGCGACCGGAAGAAGCTCGTTTTATGGTGTGGAAAAATAGTTTTTTTGCGTCCCGATAACTATCGGGATGTAACGACAGCTTGAAAAAGCTTCTACAAATTATCTATAACTGACGTTAATCGCTCTGTAATTTCTTCGATAGTTCCGATACCGTTTACGGCATAAAACTTATTCTGTTCTTTATAATACCCAATTAATGGGGCTGTTTTCTCATTGTATTCCTGATATCTTACACGAATTTTCTCTTCGTCCTGATCATCAGCTCTTCCGCTTGTTTTGCCTCTTTCCAATAAACGGGCTACCAAAATTTCGTCATCAGCTTCTAATGCAATTGTTGCCGTAACGCCTGAACCAATTGTTGGCAAAAATTTATCTAAAGCTTCGGCCTGATCTAATGTTCTTGGATAACCGTCAAATAGAAATCCTGCAGTATCCGGGTGTTTTTTCACTTCGTCAATTAACATTGCGGTTGTTACTTCGCAAGGCACCAACTCTCCATTATCCATAAAAACTCTTGCTTTTTTACCTAAATCTGTATCGTTTTTTAAATTAAAACGAAAAATATCTCCGGTTGAAAGATGTGTTAATTTGTATTTTTCTTTTAAAAATTCTGCCTGAGTTCCTTTTCCTGCTCCCGGCTTTCCAAATAAAACAATGTTAATCATAATAAGTGTGAGTGTTGCTTGACTTCTTAATTTTCAAAGAAGTTTAAAATGAATATATAGTTGTGTGTATGTGTTTAAAATTTATTCGGCTAATTTATATACTTCTGTTAAATTCCTTCCTAAACCATCGTAGTCTAAACCGTAACCAACAATGAATTTATTCGGAATCCTGATTCCGACATAATCAATCTTAATGTCTTTTTTATAAGCTTCCGGCTTAAAGAACAAAGTAGCAATCTTAAAATGTTTTACGTTTTGTGCTTTAAACATTTCTTTCAATTCCTCAATTGTATTCCCTGTGTCGACGATATCCTCAATAATAATTACAGTTCTGCCGGATAAATCCTGATTGATTCCGATTAACTCTTTTACGGAATTAGTCGATTCCGTACCTTCATAAGATGCCATTTTAATAAATGAAACCTCACAGGGCTTTTTGTATTTTTTCAGGAAATCGGCAACAACCATGAATGCACCATTTAGGACTCCAATAAAAATTGGCGTATCATCTCCAAAATCATCTTCTACTTGTGCAACTATTTTCGTTAAAGCAAAATCAATTTCTTTTGCCGAAATAAACGGAACAAATTGTTTATCGTGAAGTTGTATCATTATTTTTATGTTTAAAATAATGCGCAAAGATACAGAATTACAACCAAACTGTTAGTATCAAATTCTTTAGAAACAGCACTTTTTTATTAATGTTAAATATCAGTTAATATTTACATTTTAATTAGATGATTATTTTTACATTTTAGTAAATTGTTGTCTTTAAAACATTTAACTCCAAATCACAATGAAAATAATCACACAAATATCTTCTGTAATATTACTGACACTTCTTACAGCCTGTAATGGACAGGTTAAAAAAGAAGAAAAAGAAGCCCTAGCAAAACAGCCCGGTAATATTGTAAAAACCGCAATTGGAGAAATTACTTTACCTCCGCCCTATGCTACAGAATCCAAAACAAATAACAGTCGTGTCCTGAAATGGCCTGAAGGTAAAATGCCCAAAGCACCTGAAGGTTTTACGGTTTCAAAATTTGCTGATGGATTAGAAAATCCACGTTGGACGTATATCGCCCCAAACAACGATATTTTTGTTGTTGAAAGCGGCACAAGAGCCAGTAAAAATCAAATAACCGTTTTCCGTGATGCCGATAAAGATGGAAAGTTTGAAACCCGAAACGTTTTTATTTCAAATCTGAACAAACCTTTCGGAATGCTCGTCCTGAAAGACTTTTTTTATATTGCAAATACCGATGGACTTTATCGCTACCCTTATAAAGGCAATCCTCTCAAATTAGAAACTCAGGGAACTAAAATTCTCGAACTTCCAGCCGGAGGATACAACAATCACTGGACAAGAAATTTACTTGCAAATCAGGACGGAACAAAAATTTATGTTTCTGTTGGTTCAGGAAGTAATGTTGGAGAAAACGGAATGGACAAAGAAATACGCCGTGCTGATATCTTAGAAATAAATCCTGACGGAACCGGTGAAAAAATTTATGCAGCCGGACTTAGAAATCCTGTCGGAATGGATTGGAATCCGGCCAATGGTGAGCTATGGACAGCCGTTAATGAGCGTGACGAATTAGGTGACGACTTGGTCCCTGATTACGCTACAAGTGTTAAAAAGGATGGCTTTTATGGCTGGCCGTATTCTTATTATGGAAATATCTTAGACCCGAGAATGAAAGGAGAACGAAAAGATTTAGCTGCAAAAGCAATTGTTCCGGATGTACCGCTTGGTGCCCACACTGCTTCACTGGGATTGGCATTTTACGATAAAGATGCGTTTCCAAAAAAATACAAAAACGGAATTTTTGTTGGTCAGCATGGTTCCTGGAACAGGGCTAAAATAGTGGGTTACAAAGTTGTTTTTGTTCCTTTTATAAACGGAAAACCTTCCGGAAAACCTGAAGATTTCTTAACCGGATTTATTGCAGACGAAGCCAAAGCGGAAGTTTATGGCCGTCCGGTTGCTGTTACCGTTATGAATGACGGATCACTTCTTGTAAATGATGACAGCGGAAATACAATCTGGAAAGTAACTGCAAATAAATAACAGCTCCTTTTTATGATCCTAAAAAATTATTGTCTTCTTTATTTTGCGTTGCTTTTTTTTCAAACTATCAATGCACAAAATAAAGAAGGCAAAACTATTGATTCTCTTAAAACAGAAAAACTCGAAGAAGTTGTAATTAGTCCGTTTCATATTAATAAAAACTTACAAAATGCTCCGGCTTCTATCGGTATTTTATCCAAAAAAGATTTACTGCGAAATAATACGACCGACATCAGTACCGTAATCAATACGATTCCCGGTGTCTTTATGCAGTCTGCAAATTTAACGACAACCCGAATTTCGATTCGCGGAATTGGCGCAAGAACTCCTTATGGCACCAATAAAATCAGGGCTTTTTATGGCAGTATTCCGCTAACTTCCGGTAACAGTGAAACTGTAATTGATGATATTGATCTTGAAAACATCAATCAGATTGAGATTATTAAAGGACCACTTTCCAGTGTTTACGGTGCAGGATTGGGTGGAGCTATCCTAATTGCACCCCAGCTTTCAAAAACAACTGGTCAGAGCACTGGAATAAGTACTGTTTTCGGCTCTTATGGTTTATTGAAAAACACACTAAATTATAGTCTGAATGAAAAACAAGGCAGTCTCAATTTGAGTTATCATAAACTTGAAACTGACGGCTGGAGAGAAAACAGCGCTTATAATCGGGAAGGAATTACTTTGGCCGGCGAATTGTTTAAGAAGGAAAACAGTAAACTTACCTACTTCACCAATTATACTTATCTGAAAGCTTTTATTCCAAGTTCCATTAATAAAGCGATGTTTGAAAATAATCCGCAATCCGGTGCACCAACCTGGGTCGCATCAAAAGGATATAAGGAATACAAATCGACTTTGGCCGGATTGGCTTATGATTTTAAAATCAATGAAAACATAAACAATTCGACTTCGGTTTTTATCAATTATAAAGACAGTAACGAACCAAGGCCTTTTGATATTCTTCGGCAGTATACTTTTGCAAGTGGCGTAAGAACTCAGTTCTCCGGAAAATTTAAAATCAAGGAAACCGAAAACCAGTTTATCACCGGAATCGAATATTTTACAGACAATTACAAAGGCAATACTTTCGAAAATTTATATCAGCAGAATAACGGGCAGGGAAGTTTACAGGGAAACCAACTTACAGAAAATGGGCAGAAAAGGAATTTTTATAATGTCTTTTCGCAAATTAGAACTTTAATTTCCCAAAAATTTGAAGTTCAGGCTGGTGTAAACTATAACAAAACACAATTTGAATTGGAGAATTACAACCTCAACTCTACTCAGAAATACAGTTACGATGGCATTTTTTCACCACAACTTTCTTTGTTATTTAAACCAGGCGAAAGACGAACATTATATTTTTCAGCAAGCCGCGGGTTTTCATTGCCGGCTACAGAAGAAACACTGACAAGCGAAGGAACCATCAACACTAATATAAAACCGGAGAATGGTTATAATTTTGAAGTGGGCGGGAAATTCTATTTTTTCAATAAAAAACTTTATACCGAATTGGCTGTCTACCGAATGGAAATAAAAGATTTGCTGGTTGCAAAACGTGTTGGAGATGATCAGTATGTCGGTATAAATGCCGGCAAGACATTTCATGAAGGCATCGAAATCAGCTTAAAACACAACTGGCCTGTTAATTCATTCTTCACTATCAATTCCTATATTTCAGGTTCATTTGGGAATTATGAATTTAAAGAATATATAGATAATGGAAATGATTACTCCGGAAACAAATTAACCGGAGTCGCTGCCAATAAAGTAAATACCGGCTTGATTTTAAATACGCGTTTAGGCATTTATTTTTCTGCCGATTATCAGTTTACAGATGAAATTCCATTAAATGATGCCAATTCAGCTTACTCAGACTCATACAATCTTATAAATTTAAAGACTGGTTATGGTTTTGAAATTTTGTCCGGACTGACTACGAATTTTGCTGTCGGGATCAACAACCTTAGCAATGAAAAATATGCTTCGTTAATTCTCCCAAATGCTGTCGCTGTCGGAAACGCATCACCCAGATATTATTATCCCGGACTTCCTGTAAATTATTATGGATCAATTTCATTAAATTACTTATTTTAGATGCTGAACACAAAATCAAATTCAAAAAAGAAAATGTCTTCTGAACTCCAATCAAAACTCGACTATGTAACTGCTTACAGAGAGAACCGTCTTAAAGTGGCGCAGGATGTTCTGGAAAACAAACTGTTTTTTGATGAATTAGTTTCTGTTTGTTTTTCACCTGCAGACAAAAACAATCATAAGGCGTGCTGGATTTTAGAATTTGTATCTTATGAGGAGTTGAACTGGCTGCAGCCTCATCTTGATTTTTTCTGTTCTAATCTGAAAATATTAAAAGATGAAAGTGCCATACGGCCAATTGCAAAAGTGGTTCAGCTTTTAATAAAATCACATTATAAAAAAAATGAAAGCAGCATTCTGCTTTCCGAAGAAAACCTTCAGGATTGCATAGAAACTTCTTTTGACTGGCTTATAAATGATGTAAAAGTGGCTACAAAAGCGTATTCCATAAGAACATTATATGTACTGGGAAATCATTACAACTGGATTCATCCTGAACTGCAAATCATTCTGAATAAAGACTATGCAATTCATTCGGCAGCATACAAAGCGGTTGCAAAGGAAGTTTTGAAGAAAATAAAATAGCGTTTTCCTATTCAATCATTATAAAGTATCTTTGCGCATCACAAACACACAACAATGAATTATTTTTCTTCTGATTTTAAATTAGGAATTTTAGGTGGCGGTCAATTAGGTAAAATGCTATTGTCTGATACCAGAAAATTTGACATACAAACTTATGTTTTAGACCCAAGTGACGAAGCTCCGAGCAAAATCGCCTGCAATAAATTTTTTAAAGGCGATTTGATGGATTATGAAACCGTTTACAATTTTGGAAAACAGGTTGATGTTTTAACTTTCGAAATTGAACTGGTTAATCTGGAAGCTCTAACACAATTAGAAAATGAAGGTGTAAAAGTATATCCGTCTCCAAAAACCTTAAAAGGAATTCAAAACAAAGGCGTTCAAAAAGCTTTTTATACCGAAAGTAATATCCCAACGGCGGCTTACTTAAGATTTGACAGTCCGGAGCATTTGCAAAAATCTGTTGGAAATAATGAAATCACAATTCCATTTGTATGGAAATGTACTGAATTCGGATATGACGGAAATGGTGTAAAAGTCATTCGTCAGATTTCTGATTTGGATGATCTTCCAAATGTAGAATGTATTGCGGAAACCATGGTTCCGTTTAAAAACGAATTGGCTGTAATTGTTTGTAGAAATCCATCGGGTGAAATCAAAACATATCCGGTTGTTGAAATGGAATTTCATCCGGAAGCCAATCAGGTAGAATATGTAATCTGTCCTGCCCGTATTGACGAAAAAGTAGCAGAAAAGGCCAGAGCAATTGCTTTAAATGTTTCTGAAAAATTCAATCACGTTGGACTTTTAGCGGTAGAAATGTTTCAAACCAACGAGGATGAAATCCTGGTAAATGAAGTTGCCCCGCGTCCGCATAATTCAGGTCATTATTCTATTGAAGCAAGTTACACTTCACAATTTGAAAATCATTTACGCGCTATTTTAGATCTTCCCTTAGGAAACACAGACAGTAAAGTTGCCGGAGTTATGGTAAATTTAGTCGGTGCCGAAGGATTCTCCGGAGACGTTATTTACGAAAACATCGAAACCATTTTAGGATGGGATGGCGTTACTCCGCATATTTACGGTAAAAAACAAACCCGTCCTTTCAGGAAAATGGGACACGTTACCATCGTAAATGAAAATATGATGGAAGCGAGACGTATTGCCGAGAATGTGAAGAATACAATAAAGGTGATTAGTTTGTAGTCGCAATATGCAGCCTGAAACTTTAAACCTGAAACAAAACATAACAAAAACAAAAAACATGAGCAAAGTAGCCATCATAATGGGAAGTATCTCAGACATGCCAGTCATGCAGGATGCCATCGACATATTAAAACAGTTTAATATCGAAACAGAAGTTGATATCGTTTCGGCACACAGAACGCCCGAAAAATTATTCGATTTCAGTAAAAATGCACATACCCGTGGGATTTCGGTAATTATTGCCGGAGCCGGAGGTGCAGCGCACTTACCGGGAATGGTTGCCTCGATGTCGCCATTACCAGTCATTGGAGTTCCCGTAAAATCAAGTAATTCTATTGATGGATGGGATTCTGTTTTATCAATTCTACAAATGCCTGGTGGAGTTCCTGTTGCAACTGTAGCTTTAAACGGTGCAAAAAATGCCGGAATTCTGGCAGCACAAATCATTGGAAGCCATGACAAAGCAGTTCTTGAAACTATTATTTCATACAAAGAAGAATTAAAAGCTGCGGTTAATAAAGCTGCAGAAGGTTTAAAAAAATAAAAATAGATCTAAAAATAAAGGCTTCCGTAATGAGAAGCCTTTATTTTTAGATCTATTTTCAATTACGCTTCATCTTCAATTTCCTCCAGAACAGATTCAAATTCATATTCAGTTATATCCTCTTTATTTATCCAGTTTTCTGAAGTAACGAGATTATAATTTACATCATCTTTTGTTGTCAATTCCCAAATAATAGCTGAAGCTTCAGGAAATGGAATGTTTTGCGAGATTTGATTTTCAAACAATCTTTTAATAAGGTTTCTGTCAGACAAACCGTTATTCAATAACTTAAGTACGTTTTCGGCCGTCAGTTTTTGTATTTCACCATCAGTTGGTGTCATTGAAAAATGAACAACAGACGCTTTTGCATTTGGGAATTTTCCGTTATACGCCTTAAAAAGTAATTGATTCACATGAAACAAAGTGCCTTGCATGTGTATTTCTGGATATTCCTCACAAACCTTATCGATTAACATATTGTGTGCTATCTGCTCAATTTGTCCATCATTTAATTGATCTCCCAATTTGTATTTCAAGACAATTTCAGCAGCCTCATTTGGCTCATAATCAGAAATAGCCATTTCTAGTAATTCAGGCAAACTCGTTTTGTCTGCAGTTGCTCCATCCGGATAGTTGAATTTTTCTAATAACGGAACAAAATCTTCATCTGACCAATATCCTTCGACTTCGTTCACAGTATCAATACGTTTTATTACAATTTGGTAGTTCATCATTTTTTATTTTACAATTATTTCTGATTTAGATTTATCATTCTAATCTATTTTTTACAATTTAAGATTTTTAAACCTCCTGCAGCAATAAATAACATATCTATAACATAATAATTTACTTACGGTATTATACCGAGAATCAATCTTGTTTAGGTCGCTGGATTTTTATAAATTGCTATCTTTGGAATTCGAAAATATCGACTTCAATTAATAAAATAATTATATCATAATGAACGTTTTACTTTCAAAATTTACTACCAAACATAATACAGCTCCTTTTTCAGAAATTAAAATCGAAGATTATTTCCCTGCTTTTCAGGAAGGAATTGCTTTGGCTAAAGCTGAAATTGATGCTATCGTAAACAATCCTGAAAAACCGACTTTCGAGAACACCATTCTTGCAATGGAATATTCTGGTGATATTCTGGATCGTCTTTCCAGTATTTTTTTCAACTTGAATTCGGCTGAAACCAATGACGAAATGCAAAAAATCGCACAGGATGTTTCTCCATTATTATCCGAATTCGGAAATGACATTACGCTTAACGCAGAATTATTTTCAAAAATAAAAGCGGTTTACGATCAAAAAGAAACCTTAAATCTAAATCCGGAGCAAACGACACTTTTAGATAAAAAATATAAAAGTTTTTCCAGAAACGGGGCTAACTTAGCGGAAGACAAAAAAGATCAGCTAAGAGAAATCGATAAAGAATTATCCAGATTGAGTTTGCAGTTTGGCGAAAATGTACTGGCAGAAACCAATGCTTTCGAATTGCATCTGACAAACGAAAGCGATTTAGCCGGATTACCGGAAGGAACTATTGAAGCAGCAAGGTTATTAGCTAAAAGTCAGGAAAAAGAAGGCTGGATTTTCACTTTAGACCATCCGAGTTATATTCCGTTTTTGACTTATGCCGACAATCGTGAATTACGTAAAAAAATGGCGATTGCGTTTGGTGCAAAAGCATTTCAGAATAACGAATTCGACAATCAGGAAAATGTCTTAAAAATTGCCAGATTGCGTTTCGAAAGAGCTCATTTATTAGGATATAAAACGCATGCTCATTTTGTTCTGGAAGAAAGAATGGCAGGAAATCCTGAAAAGGTTTTTACTTTCCTGAATGATTTATTGGCAAAAGCAAAACCTGCAGCCCAGAGAGAGTTTGCAGAATTGACTGCTTTCGCGAAAGAATCTGACGGAATCCAGCAATTGGAGAAATGGGACAGTGCTTATTATTCTGAGAAATTAAAACAACAGCTTTTCAACTTAGATGATGAAAAACTGAAACCGTATTTCCAGTTGGAAAAAGTATTAAATGGAGCTTTTACGGTTGCCAAAAAACTATACGGATTAACTTTTACGGAAGTTTTTGATATCGACAAATACCATGAAGAAGTTACAACTTACGAAGTAACGGACGCGCAAAACAACCTGGTTTCAATTTTCTATGCGGATTTCTTTCCAAGAAAAGGAAAACGAAACGGAGCCTGGATGACATCTTTCAAATCGCAGTATGTAAAAGACGGCGTGAATGAAAGACCGCATATTTCTAACGTTTGTAATTTTACAAAACCAACAGAAACAAAACCGTCGCTATTGACTTTTAATGAAGTAACGACTTTATTCCATGAATTTGGTCACGGATTACACGGAATGCTGGCCAATACAACCTACCCAAGTTTATCGGGAACTTCTGTTTTCTGGGATTTTGTGGAATTACCAAGTCAGATTATGGAAAACTGGTGTTACGAACCGGAAGCTTTGGCTTTGTTTGCGAATCACTATGAAACGAATGAAATTATTCCGATTGAATATGTTCAGAAAATCAAGGAAAGTGCCAGCTTTCAGGAAGGTTTGGCAACTTTACGCCAGTTGAGTTTCGGATTATTAGATATGGCATGGCACGGACAAGATCCGACCAGCATTACAGATCTTAAAGCTTTCGAAACGACACAATTTGCGAATACGCAATTGTATCCTGATGTAAAAGAGAATGCGATGAGCACTGCATTTTCGCATATTTTCCAGGGCGGTTATTCTTCCGGATATTACAGTTACAAATGGGCTGAGGTTTTAGACGCTGATGCTTTTGAATATTTTCAGGAAAAAGGAATTTTTAATACCGAAGTCGCTTCAAAATTCAAAGACAATGTACTTTCAAAAGGAGGAACAGAAAATCCGATGATTCTATACAAACGTTTCAGAGGTCAGGAACCAAAACCTGAGGCTTTGTTGAAACGTGCCGGATTACTATAAAACAGTTTTTAGTTTTCGGTCGCCGTTTTTAAAGTGACCGAAACTTTAATAATAAAATATATTCTTTTGAAAAAGTACTTTAAAATATTCCTTTTTATTTCTGTTCTAATTTTGGTTTCGATTGTTTCTGTGAATTCCTACGTGAAATCATCAACCAAAAAACATATTCATTATTCTATTAAAAAATTTCCAAAAAATGATGTTGGAATTATTTTTGGTGCCGGAATTAATGGTGACCAGCCCGGTAAGTATTTAAAAGACAGGCTAGATGCCGGAATTTTATTGTATAAAGCAAAAAGAATAAATAAAATTTTGCTTTCCGGAGATAATGGACGGGATGAATATGATGAATTAACGGTAATGAAAAATTACTGTTACAGAAATGGTGTTGACACTACTAAAATATTTATTGATTATGCCGGTTTCGATACTTATTCAACAATGTACAGAGCAAAGCATATTTTCAAAATCAAAAAGGCAACATTGATATCACAGGAATATCATTTAAACCGGGCGATTTATATCGGGAATAGTCTTGGTATAAAATCGGCTGGATTTTCTGCAAACAAAGGCCGGTATCTAGGTTATAATTACGTTAGGTTCAGAGAATATCTTTCTACTTTTAAATCCTTTTTTGATGTTTTAAGAAATCGTGAACCACATTTTTTAGGCAATCCGATTAATATTGACGGCGCATCCAATTATTCAAAAGAAGACAAACGATAATAGAAATTTGCAGTTTTAAAACTTTAGCTTTACTAAAAGCGCAGCAGGGTTTCTTTATAAAAAGCAAAAGCCAGTACATCAGTACTGGCTTTTTTAACCAACGATAAATTATAATTAACTTTTGCTTTTAACTTTCTTATTATTGTTTGCAGGCAATGATATAATGTCTTCAAAAACATGACTTAAATCACCTGGTTTAACACCATTATTCTGATTGTGACAAGAAAAACAAGAGATTGCCGTATTCTCTGTCGAAGCTGTAGACGAAGGCTGAACATAGGTTTCCATAGTACTGTTAGAGAGTTGTCCGGTACCAATTGCATCTCCCTTAGGAATTGAATCATTAACTGCTCCATACGGATAAACATTTCCGTTTGGTCCTGCACCTCCAAAAGTCCAGGTTGCTCCTATCAGTAAATAGTTTTTTCTAATGTCTTTCCCGACCAGCATACTGCGAACGGCATTATTTATGGAGATTATTTCACTGTTAGAATCTGCCGGCGTTTTGTCTTCTCCGTTAGGAACCGTATTGGAGGCAACTCCCCAGGCCATAATTCTCCTCGCAGTAGGACTGTTGACAGATGGATCTTTAATCAGGATTGAATCACCGCTAACTTTCATATTCTGGATATTTTGTGCCCCGGTTGTATCATTGGCATTGGCATTAAAAAGCCATCCTTTACCGGTATCCGCTTTTACCTGTTTTACTTTATCATTTACATCGGTATAGGAATAGGCATCATTTGGTGTGTTTTTCTCATGTTCGAATGTTGCCCAGATCATTTCCGGATGTCCGGCTACACTTCCTACAACGTGCATTCCGACTAGTGCCAATGTGGTTGTGGTTTGTCCATTTTCTACCCATGCATTTGGATTAGATTTGTTATAAGTTGGGATTACCGCTTTTATGGTAACATAAGTATCCGGATTTGGTAAATCTTTGGCTTCCACCCATGATGTTTTTAGTTCCATTGCCAATGCATCGGCATCTGGTGGTGCAGCCCAGCCTTTTGTTTTTGCATAAGCAAGAATACTATCTCTTGCCGGAGCTGTAGTTGGAAATTGATTTCCGTTTAATTTACCCTCATTTACCCCAGTCAAAAAATAAGCATAAACATCATTAACCATTGTTATATAATATACTAATGATTTATTTTCGCCCATTAATGCTCCGTGAGAACCCGCTTGTCCTTGTTCTGACTGCACTTCCTTTCCTGTTGAATCCAGAAAAACCGATTTATTTCCGACTTTGAATTCCTGCACAACATCTGATGGCTTAATCTTGCTGTCGATAACCGGTTTTGGATTTTTAATCACTTGTCCTTTTAGATCAATAAAAGAATGTAATCCTGAAGCATTAGTTCGGATATTGGCTACCTGTACTAATTTATTAGCATCATTCTTAACTTTTTCATCACTTTTCTCGGCTTCAATCTCAAACATTTTTCCAGACTTATCGATTAAAACAGGAAGTCGGTTTGGTCCGCTTTGATTAATATTACTCACTGCACGCAATATCTGATTCGGCTGATGCTGGGTCAAAGTACGCTTGTTTAAGGAGTCAGGCGGAGAAACATTATAAAATACAGAAGATTCCAAAACGGTTCCTTTTCCATTATATGCTGCTGAAGCCGGAGACGTTACCCATAAAAACATTTGCTCAGACCATTTATAGAAATCACAATTGTTGTTATGCGGAAACAAAACACTGTTTGCCGGCTTTACTAATCCGTTTTCAGTTATTGACCCCGAAGCAAACCAGGATTTAAATTCAGGCTCCGAAACCGTGCACGTTTTCTTTACATCTTGTGGCAAATATTCATAATCGCCAGAAGCCAGAAGGCCCTTTTTTTTATCACATCCTAAAAACAGGATTATTATTACCATAAATGATACAGTAATAATTTTTGTGGTTGCTTTTTTCATTTTTTTATAGTTTTGTTTTTGGTTGTTTTTTGGTTATTTATTTCTTGATTGGAAAGTAATGTGTTTTTCAATAGTATTTAAAACTGTATAAAATACATTATATCAATTGCCCTTTAAAGCATTCTGAAGGTTCAACCGGTTCATTTTCGATTTGGTAATTGTAGCATGAAAAGCCTCCAATTCCATTCCAGACGTTATCGATAGCAAAATGAGCATCAAAATCAGCCAGAAAAGAGGCTTTTTCCAATGGTGAGTAAGACTGAACATATTGCCCCTGCAAACTGACTACTTTTGTAAACGGTCCAAATCCGGTAGCATGTATTTTTCCTTTTACCTGAACAACGATATCACTTTCCAGCATATTTACAGCCTGAGTAATTACAACTGTCCCTTTCACAGAATTTTTCAGTGGCAAAACTTCCAAAGTAAATGAAGCTAACGGAGCACCCGGTATTTCAACATTTCCAATTGTACCCTTTACTAAATAATCATCTCCTAATAAATCTCCCATGGCTGTTTCGTTTAAATTTTTCCTTGTAATTAATGTTTTCAAAAAAACATTGAAAACATATTTACTCCTTATAATTTGCTTACTCAAAACTATATCAGATATACAGTTATAAGTAAAAAAATGTCATGAAGAGGAAATTCTTAGTCATGAAAGAGGAAAAAAATGTCATGGATTTTTTTTGCTTTTCAAAGCCTAATATTTAAGTGAGCATAGAGCCATTTTTAATTGATTTTATTGCCTCTGATTATTTAACAGGAATTACTAAATAGAAATTATCAGGTACATTTATAATTGCCGTTCAAAATTATATTTGTTCTGCAGGCATAAGAAAAAATATGTTATAAGAAAAAGATTTCTTGTCATGAAACAGGTAAAAAAAGTTATAAGACAATTCTTAAAAAAAAGATCAATCAATATTATTTATGAAACAAACTTTCATTTATTTTTGAAAGTTTAAAAACTTTTGCCTACATTTGATCTATGGAATTCAAAGAAGCAAAAAACAAATTCGTACAGACCTGGGGAGCATTAGGTTCCCAATGGGGAATCAATAAAACCATGGCACAGATCCATGCGTTATTGATGATTTCAAACGAACCTGTTTCTATGGAAGATATTATGGACGAATTGCAAATCTCCCGTGGAAATGCCAGCATGAACCTTAGGGCCTTAATGGATTGGGGAATTGTTTACAAAGAATACAAAGCAGGAGAAAGAAGGGAGTTTTTTACCGCAGAAAAAGATCTGGATGAACTAGCTGTAAAAATTGCAAGAGAAAGAAGCAAAAGAGAGATCAAACCGGCTCTTAAAATACTTAAAGAAGTTTCCTCAATTGAAGCTAAAGATTCAGCAGAAGAAAAACACTTTGTGGACCAAACCAATAAACTTTATGATTTTGTTTTGAAAGCCGACAATATGCTGGACAAAATGACTGAATTTAATGAAAACTGGTTAGGTAGATTGGTTTTAAAAATCATGAAGTAAATCTTAAAGTAAAAAAAAATTTAACTATAACTTTCATATTTTTCTGAAAGTTTAAAATAATCAATAATTATGAAAAACTTAAACTATCTCAATTATTTTTTTGTTGGTTTACCAATAGTCTTTTGTTTAATAGCAACAATTAACATTGGATTCTTATCCTTTGCAATGCTTTCTACAATTCTTACAGGATTATTCCAAGTTGTCATTGGCACAAAAATGATAATCGACGAGCCTCAAGACAGAAATCTTCAGATTTATATAATAAGTGTAGTTCTGTTTTTCTCCGCTCTTATCATTATTTCTAAAATGGAGTTACATAATTTTTTAAACTATTTTCTATTTGGTGTTCCTCCTGTAATAGCAATATTTCTTTCTGTAATAATCTATAAAAAAGCAACAAAATGAAAACGCTGCAAAACCAAACTTTACTTTATGATGAAGACTGCCCGTTGTGCC
>JBDTNT010000443.1:0-6953 GCA_039933615.1 Flavobacterium sp.
ATGTGCTTTTGGATAGTGTTGATTACCGAAGTGAATTTCCTAAATACAGTGTTGTAGAGCAGGATCCGTTGCCTGGAACTAAAGTGAAAGTAGGAAGAAAAATATATATTAAAATTAATGCCTCTGGTTTTTCGTCTGTGAAAATTCCGGATTTAATCGAGAAAACGTATCGTGAAGCGGTTCCGACGCTTAAGGCTTTAGGGCTTGAAGAAGGAACGATTACTTATATTCCGAACCTTGGAAAAGATATGGTTTTGGAGATGCGTTATAAAGGAAGAAACTTAAAAGTAGGAGACCGTGTGCTGAAAGCTTCTAAAATCGATTTGGTTTTAGGAGACGGAAAAGCTTCGTATGTAGATGACAGTCAGGCGACAGATAGTTTAACTGCGCCGGCAACTGAAACCCCAAAAGATGAACAATAATAATGAAAATTTAGATCTGGAAGACGAATTATTCGAACATTTTAGATTTGAAGTCCCTAAAGGTCAGGCGTTTTTGCGTATTGACAAATATTTAATGAATCTGATTCAGAATGCGACCCGAAATAAAATTCAGAACGCAGCTACTGAAGGAAACATTTTTGTAAATGATATTCCGGTAAAATCAAATTATAAAGTAAAACCACTTGATGTGGTGACGGTTATGCTGTCACATCCGCCATTTGAAAACCATATTCTTCCGGAGGATCTTCCGCTGAATATTGTTTATGAAGACGATGCTTTGTTGCTGATTAACAAAGAACCCGGAATGGTAGTACATCCTGGTCACGGGAATTACACCGGAACTTTGGTGAATGCTTTGGCACATCATTTTGATAATCTGCCAATGAACAGCAGCGAGCGTCCAGGTCTGGTACACCGAATTGATAAGGATACGTCCGGACTTTTGGTTGTAGCCAAAACGGAAGCCGCAATGACACATCTGGCGAAACAATTTGAAGCCAAAACTTCTGAACGTGAATATGTTGCCCTGGTTTGGGGAAATGTTGCTGACGAAGCCGGAACGATTGAAGGAAACCTTGCCAGACACTTAAAAGACCGCATGCAAATGGCTGTTTTTGCTGATCCTGAAATTGGAAAACCGGCAATTACGCATTATAAAGTTTTGGAACGTTTTGGGTATGTGACACTTATTTCCTGTAAACTGGAAACGGGAAGAACACACCAGATTCGTGCGCACCTGAAACACATCGGGCATCCGTTGTTTAATGATGAGCGCTACGGAGGTCATTTGATCCTGAAAGGAACAACGTTTACGAAATACAAACAGTTTATAGACAATTGTTTTAAAGCTTTGCCACGTCAGGCGCTGCATGCTAAAACACTTGGTTTTGTACATCCGAATACGGGAGAAATGATGCGTTTTGACACAGAACTTCCTGATGATTTTAAGGATTGTATCGAAAGATGGAGAAACTATTCGAAATCGCACAATACAGAAGAAGAAGAAAATTAATTAGATAATTTTTATAAAAATATAAGCCCTTGATGGGGCTTTTTTTTTATTGAATACTTTTTATTTTTAAGTTTGTTATTTTAGCTTCTCCATTGGTTAAGAATCCTACTTTGCCTTGTTGACTTAAATTGCTTTTTTCAATAGAACATTCTAATTTAGTCTCATTATCAACAGAAAAGAATAGCTGATTATTTAGAACCCGAATTTTTATAGAATACCATTTATTGTTTTCTAATTTCATTGTTTTGGTAAATAAACTAGGGCCACCACGTTTGTGATATTCATCGCTATTTTTATGATAAACACCTTTTCCGATAACAATATTTTGATCGATTTGATACAGATAAGTTCTGATATATTGTTCCTTATCGATGTTTAGCATGATTTCAAAAAGTGATTCTTTTTTCATGTTAACCTTCAAATCGATTTCATAATTTTCAGCAAGTTTCTTTTTAGATTCAATTACGCCCCAATGCATTGGACCTCCGGAACCTATTAAAGTATCTTTTTCCAAAACCCATCCTGTTGTGGGGGCTAAAACCCAATCTGATTCTAGTTTAGAAGTTTTAGCTAACTTGTATTCTTTTTTTGTTGTCGAAATCGTGCCAGAGCAAGAAATCATTATTACAGATAAACCTAATAGAATAATATATTGAATTCTCATTTTTGTTAATTAATTTAATTCTGTGTGCTCTTTTATTTTACCAATTGATCCTTGTGTCGTTGGTACCAATTCAAATACTGAAGTAGGAGCGAGGCCTGATTCTATACGATGTGAAACGTATAAAATACTAACATTCGTTTCCTGTTTAATGGTATTGATAAGCTGAATTACCAAATCTACATTTTCATCGTCAAGGCCTTCAACGGGTTCGTCGAGAATCAATAAAGGCGGATGCTTTAAAACAGCACGAACAATCAAAGCTACTCTTTGCTGGCCAACAGAAAGGTCTGTGAAACGTTTGTTTTTGAGATGGGTCATTTCGATGACTTCAAGCCACTGTGCAACATTTTGTTTTTGTAAAGTTGTTGGTTCCACATATAGTCCAATAGAATCGAAAAATCCGGACAGAATCATTTGTTCTAAAGTGTGGCCTTTCTGAAATAAATCGGTCATGGAAGTAGTGAAGATCCCAATTTGTTTTTTGATGTCCCAAACGCTTTCACCGGTTCCTTTTTTTCTTCCAAATAAAAATAAATCCTGTCCAAAACCTTTTGGATTGTCTCCGGTTATCAAAGATAAAATAGTACTTTTTCCGGAGCCATTTGGTCCGATTAGCTGCCAGAATTCACCTTGTTTAATAGTCCATGATATCTGGTCTATAATTTTTCTTTCTTCGTAACTTACCGAAACATTGTCTAATTTTATTAATTCGCTTTCAGAAAAGGAATGCGGGTCAATCGCTTTTGGAATAGCTGCTGTATTTAGTGTTTTGTAATGCTTTGAGATTTGTGGGATCGGATGTAATTTAAAGGAATTGTCTTTAATCTGTGCTTTATTAGGTACAAAATAAAGTATATCTGCCGCACGGTTTACCAATTGAATAATAGCAATAGTATCTGTTAAATCCTTTAAAGATGCTGCCAGAATCACACGCGATGCCTGATCTAAATGATCAAAAGGATTATCGAAAATGATAAAGTCAGGCTTTTGATTGATGCAGTATTTTAAGAATTCTTTTTTGCGTTCACCGGAAGAAAAGGTTCGCAATTGCCGGTGCGAATCCGGGGAAGCTTCAATAATGTCGTATTGATATTCTTTTTCGATGAACTTCTCAATCGCAATATCTGAAAAAAGAATGCCTTTCTTATCCTTAAAAATGGCTAATTCTTCTTCGGCGGTGCCGGAAAGTAAAGTGTCTATAAAAGCTTTTTTATTTACCTGATTTGATAAAAGGATATCCCAATGCTGCATTTCTGTTTCTTAAAATTTTTAATTGTTTTCTTTGGTTGCCATCGGGCGATCGTTGCGGGACCATTCACTCCATGAACCAATATATAATTTCGGGATTGGAATTCCGGCATAATCCATTGCTAATAAAGTATGACAGGCCGTTACGCCTGAACCGCAATGTACAATTGTATTTTGAGGTTTAACATCGCCTAAAATCCGACTGTATTTTTTATTTAATGTTTCAGCAGAATGGTAAAAGCCATCTTCGTTTAGGTTTTCACTAAAAGGAACATTAACTGCTCCCGGAATATGTCCGGCGATTAGATCTAAAGGCTCTGTCAGTCCGTCAAAACGATTTTTGTCCCTTACGTCGATTATGATATTTTCTTCATTATTCCGGGCTTTTTCGACTTCCTGAATATCCGCTAAAAGCAATTTCCATTCTTGGATTGGATAATTCTCCGTTGCTTTAAAAATCTCTATTTGTGAGCTTACAGGAAATCCAATTTTAACAGCGGCCTGCAAACCTCCGTTTAAAACCTGCACTTTTTCATGTCCAATGGCGCGCAGCATCCACCAAAATCGTGCTGCGGCATTTGATCCGTTTTTATCGTCATAAACAATAACATGGCTTGAAGGCTGGATTCCAAGTTTTGAAAGTACTTCAGAAAACTTCTCCAAAGAAGGCAAAGGATGTCTTCCTCCGTTTGCAGGATCAGTTTTGACAGCTGCCAAATCTTTGTTTAGATCAAGGTATCCTGCGCCTTTTAAATGCTCTTTCTTATAATTTTCTTCAGCATTAATTCCGGCTCGTGCATCAATCAGTATAATTGTGGGGGCTTCCTGTAGTTGTAATAATTCCTCAGGATTTATAATTGGTGAAAGTGTATTTGACATTTTTAACGAAAATTAAGTTTTTTTGAACTTTACCCAGGAATTTTTTCAATCAGTATTTCGTTCCCTGCAAGATCAAAATAAGTACAGGTCATTTCAATGATATCCACACGCCATTTGGCAATACCACATTGTGCGGAATGATTGCAAAATGTTAGATAATCGGTTTCACCATTCTGGTGTTTCACGAGAAGTTCAATAAAAAGCTCTTTGTTTACAGAAGCTGAGACTTTGATTTCTGCATATTTTTCATCTGCTGTTACACTGTAATTGTTTACGCCATAATATTCGACATGGCCGTCGTGCACAAAAGTATCATAACCCTTTACGCCCAAAATGATTAAATCCTGTATGTAATTTGGAAAATCAGCACCACTTTTTACTTTGGAATGTGCTTCTTTTATTTGCTCTATTGTAAACATATAGTTGGTTTTTAAGGTTAAAGTTTATTGTTTCAAAAATACAATTAATGGTTTTATAAATTGATCAAAAGATTCAATATGTGGCAAATGTCCGGTGTTCGGAACTTCGACTAATTTTGAATTCGGGATTGTTTTTTGTGTTTTCTTTCCGAGCTCGGCATAATTGCCCATTGTTTTTCGGATTTCTTCCGATACGAGTTGTTTTCCTATCGCCGTTTTATCTCTGGTTCCGATGATTAATAGTGTCGGGCTTTTGATGTTTTTAAATTCATACAAAACTGGTTGAGTGAAGATCATGTCATACATAAGGGCTGAATTCCATGCCACTTTATTATAATCCGTTGCTGTTGTCCAGCCTGCTGAAAGTTCTGCCCATTTTTGAAAATCAGCATTCCATTTTCCATCATAATAATTGGTCATCTGATACTTTTTGATGGCTTCATAATTTTGTTTTAATTCGCTTTCGTACCACCAGTCAACGGTTTTGTATGGAACAACTAATTTCCAGTCTTCCAAGCCAATTGGATTTTCAAGAACTAATTTTTCTGCGGTTTCGGGATACATCAGGGTGAACCTTGTGGCTAACATTCCACCCATCGAATGTCCCAGAATGGTTGTTTTATTAATTCCCAAATTATCCAGTAATTTTTTGGTATTTTCTGCGAATTGTTGAAAGCTGTATTGAAAGTTGTCCGGTTTTGAAGATTTTCCGAAACCAATCTGATCAGGGACAATAACCCTGAAGCCTTCTTTGGTCAACGCTTTTATAGTGGTTTCCCAGTAGGCTCCGTTGAAATTTTTACCGTGAAGTAAAACTATATTTTTGTTGTTGTAATTATCAGGTTTGATATCCATGTAAGCCATTTTTAAAGACTGGCGCTGATTGTTCAATTCTAAAAAATGAACAGGAAACGGATATTCATAATTGCTTAAATTGATGTCGAGTGCTTTTATATTTTCCTTTTGCGCCAGGCACAAAAAAGGAAGCAGGAGCAATATGATTTTTATTTTTTTCATTTCGGATCGTGTTAATTTGGAATTTTAATAAAATTAAGGCTTAACACTTTAAAGACAAAAATTAATATATTAAAATTATCAGAAAAAACGCAAAGTATATTAAATGTTCGCTTTGAATCTTAAATGTTTTTTTTAAAATAGATTTCAATGAATAGAAATTTATTTTTTAATCGTAATCACCTGCTGTGGATAAGGGATATCAATTTCCGCTTCATCAAAACGTTTTTTGATGCTTTGCAGCAAATCACAATACATGACAAATCCATCCATAGAATTTTTTGCCCACGCCCAGGTTTTTACATTTACACTTGATGCTCCAAGTGCCACAACTCTGGCAGTAACAATAGGCATCTTTTTCTTTTTATCTTCGGCCGTTCGGGTATCGATAAAAAGGGGATGTCCGGCGACTTCCTCTTTCATAATTTCCAAAGCTTTATCTACATCTGATTCGTAGCCAATACCAATTTCTATTATTTTGCAGCACTTGGTATCGTGCATATTCGTATTCACAATAATTTGATTGCTGATAACAGAATTCGGAATGATAATTCTGTTGTTTTCGGCATCTTTCAGGACAACCTGTCTCAGATTTATATCTTCAACGGTACCTATAAAACCGTTAATTGTAATTTTATCATTAATTCGGAAAGGTTTAAAAATCACTAAAAAAATACCGCTCACAATATTGCTCAATGCCTGTTGGGAAGCCAGACCGGCCACCAGGGAAATGACCCCCGCACCAGCCAGAAAAGAGTGTCCGATAATTTTAAATTCAGGAATCTGAATTAAGGCAAAGGCGAATCCTAGAATATAAATGACAGTTACAACAAGATGTCTTAAGAATTTCAAACCAGTTGCATCATATTCCTTATCCGTCAGTTTCCGGTAAAGAAAGTACTTTAATGCCCTTCCGGTTACAGCACCTAAAATGATGGTTGTAATTACTATAATAGCAACGAAAATCAGTATCCTAAAATCTGCTAAATAATTAATCATAGTTTTTATAGAGTTGAAAAGCTAATTTACACAATTTTATTTCATTCAAATTAAAAGTATACTATCTTCCGGTTTCAAAAATGTAATTTCAAAAAAACTTATAATTACTAAGTTAAATTAACCCGTTGGGTGTAATTAAGCAATACTATATTTTGACGCGGATTTGACCGATTCGTTATCACGAAGACGCGGACAAAAACGGATTTTTTTAGATTCTATAATTTAAAATCCGTATAAATCCGCGTTTTTGCGGTAGCAAATCGGTGTCATCAGCG
>JBDTNT010000444.1:0-2238 GCA_039933615.1 Flavobacterium sp.
AGGTTGTTTAAAAACCGAAAACCTGAAACTTTAAATTTCAAACCTGAAACAAATTAAACCAAAAAACCCGACCGGGTATTAAAACCGGTCGGGTCTGTATTATAAAAAAGATAATACTATCTTAGGCTTGCTCCAAGTTCAGTCTCAAAAGTTTGTTGCAGTTTCGACATGATTTTATCAATTTGGGCATCTGTAAGTGTTTTTGTATTGTCCTGAATAGTAAAACTCAAAGCGTATGATTTTTTACCTTCGGGAAGGTTGTTACCCTCGTAAACATCAAATAAGTTAACATCTTTCAAAAGAACTTTTTCAGTTTGTTTGGCCAGATTATAAATACTCTCGTAAGTCGTCTTTTGGTCAATTAACAAAGCTAAATCCCTGCGGACTTCAGGATATTTAGGAATTTCAGTGTATTTGATTTTTCCGGTAATAATTTTTAAAATCAGATCCCAGTTGAAATCAGCAAAATAAACATCCTGTTTAATTCCGAAATGTTTCAATATCGATTTTTTAACTACTCCCATCTCAACCAGAGTATCATTGTTATAGCAAATTGAGGTTCCTTCAGAGAAAATATCAGATTGTACCGGAGCATTAGTTACTTTATCTATTCCCAATCGGGATAATATAGCTTTTACATATCCTTTCAGTAAAAAGAAATCAGTAGCTTTTTGCGGGTTAGTGTTTCTCCAGCTTTCTTTGTTTCTGTCTCCTGAAATAGATAACGTTAAATGTTTATGCTCTTCGAAACCATTCAGGTATTTATGGTATGTTTTTCCAAATTCAAATAATTTCAAATCAGAATTTCTTCTGTTTACGTTGTATGATATCGCTTCTAAAGCAGAAAATAACAACGATTGACGCATTGTTGCCAAATCACCGCTTAGCGGATTAAGCATCGTAACGTTATGTTCTTCTTTTAAAACAGTTGACAATTTTGCGTAAGCAGCTGTTGTTAAAGAATTCGCCATCATTTCATGAAAACCCTGTGAGTTCAATTGTGAGGCAATAACATTTTGTACTTTATAGTCTTCTGTTCTTGGAGAGTTTGCCACAGTTGCGTTAAACTTCTTAGAAAACTCGATATTGTTATATCCGTATACTCTTAAAATTTCTTCGATTACATCAATTTCACGCTGTACGTCAACACGGTAAGCCGGAATTGTTAGCCCCAAACCGGATTCAGAAACGCTGTTTACCTTGATGTCCAAAGAAACTAATATTTTTTTGATAGTATCTTTTGGAATTTCCTGTCCGATGATTTTAGATACATGGCTGAAGTTTAGTAAAACAGAAAAATCTTCTATTTTTTTAGGATAAACCTCTACTACATCAGAAGTGATTTTTCCACCAGCAACTTCCTGGATTAAAATGGCGGCACGTTTTAAAGCATATTCTGTAATAGTCGGATCGATTCCTCTTTCAAATCTAAAAGAAGCATCTGTATTCAATTGATGTCTCTTAGCCGTTTTACGAACACTCACCGCATCAAAATAAGCACTTTCTAAGAAAATTGCAGTGGTTCCTTCAGAAACCCCTGATTTTTTTCCACCAAAAACTCCTGCAATACAAAGTGGCCCTTTTTCGTCACAAATCATTAGATCTTCTGCATGCAAACTTCTTTCAACATCATCTAAAGTGGTGAATTTTGTTCCTTCCGGTAAAGTTTTTACAATTACTTTTCCGTTAATTTTTGCAGCATCAAAAGCATGCAAAGGCTGTCCTAATTCATGTAAAACATAATTTGTAACATCAACAATATTATTTTTTGGAGTTAATCCGATTGCTTTCAGACGATCCTGCAGCCAGGCAGGAGATTCCTGAACCGAAATCCCTGAAATTGTAAGACCACAATATCTGGGTGCTAAAGTTGGTTCTTCAACGGTAACGTCTATTTTTAAGGTACGCATATCAACTCTGAAATTGCTTACCGATGGTGTAATTAATTCAATATTTACACCACGCTGTAACATTCCGGCTCTAAGATCGCGGGCAGTTCCATAGTGACTCATGGCATCGGCACGATTAGGTGTCAATCCGATTTCGAAAACTTCATCGCTTACGATGTTGAAAACTTTTGAAACCGGAGTTCCCGGCTCTAAATTCTCGTCTAAAACCATAATTCCTTCATGGCTTGTACCAAGACCTAATTCGTCTTCTGCACAAATCATCCCGTGACTTTCCTGTCCGCGGATTTTTCCTTTTTTAATAGTAAATTCCCCGCCTTCCTTATCATAT
>JBDTNT010000445.1:0-3625 GCA_039933615.1 Flavobacterium sp.
CGTTGATGTCTTTTTCGGTATAACCTTCAGGGATTGTTTTTTTATCATAGGGTAATGATAACGTTACCGCTTTATCAAAAATAGTTCCGTGTGGCAATAACCGGAAACCGGCATTTGTTGCAGTAACATTGACCATCGCTGAGTTTAGCGGAGCAATATCTATTTTACGTAAACCCCTAATTGAAACCGAAACATTGTTTTTTAAAGCGCCAACAGGAAAAACAGCAAAGAAATCTTTATAAGCAAGTGTGTTTTCTGTTTCAAAATTTATAGTTTTAAAAACACTGCCTTTTGCATTTTCTAATGGTCTGTAGCTATCAACCTTTAAAAACTGTCTTAATTCTAATTTTTCAGTCGCAATAACGCCGTTTGCCATTTCTTTGCTTACGGTTATTGATTTTTCTATTGCTGCAGCATCAAAAACCAATTCAAATTCAGGCTGGTTTACATCAATAGCAATTCCACCAATACTCATTTTTTTTATCTGAGAAGGAAAATTGGTTCCTTTGATATAAAGTTTGTTTTCTGATCTTAGTAATGTGAAATTAGTTGAAGCAAGTGCCGATTTATATACAATACGGACATTCTTTATTCGGTACGAATTTGCAACACCATCAGGAGCAGTAAACAATAAGACGTTATCTCCGGCGCGTAATGATTTTTCAGAAAGCAGTTCTGATTGTTTTGTCCAGTTTTTATTTTGAGACAAAAATTGCCCTCCAATACTGGGCTGATTGTTTAAACTTCTGGAAATCGAAGCTGCCTGATCGTATCCGTATAAGTCGTATTCTAAATAAGCGTTTTCTTCATTTACAGGTAAAGCATCTATTTTAAGATGAAAAACATTATCATAAGCGTCATCCATATCAGAAGCATCGGCGACACCAATTATCCCTTCTGCAATATCTGCTGAAAATGATTTCGTGTTTTTAATTTCGTTTTTAATAATGCCTGTCGAATCTGTTTTAGAAAGGACGGTTTCTTTTTCCGAAGTATTTTTAGAAAATAAAGTGCGGAAGTTATATTCTCCAAAATTGGCGGCAAACAAAAAAGAACCTATTAAAAATACCAGTATTATAATTTTATTTTTCATAAAGCGGGTTAATCGATTATGGGGAAATCGTTTATGTTTACATTATTTCACAATAACTTTAAAAGTTTTTGTACCAAATTCTGAACTAACAGACACCAGATACATTCCAGAAGCACTATTAATCGTATCCTCATACAAATAAGTTTCTATTTGAGTAAGGTGTTTTTGTTTTATAAGAGCTCCTGTTAGATTGTAAATACTAATAGTTGCATCTGTCTTGTGCGGGTATTGCATAGCCACAGAAAAATGACCGTCTGTAGTTGGGTTTGGATATAAAATCAGAATACTTGAATCAGTGATTTCCTTTCCATCCGTAGCGATAGCAATCCTGGTAGCCGTTTTACAATCCTGACCATTTACCAATCGAAGCTCATAATTACCTGGCTGATCGACCAGTATTTTTGCGCTATTGTCTATAAAATCGCCCTCATAAAACCACTCATATTGATAATTTCCTGTTGGTAAACCAGCACTGGCATCTAACACCAAAGCGTTTCCGTTCGTTAAAAGATAATCTGATTTTAACTTAGGAAATGTTCCTTGTTTATCAGCCACAAAAACGGTTTCGGAGTATAAATTTCCTTTTGCATCCCTAACGATATAATCATAAGTTCCTGACGATAGTTGTACATCTGTTGTGCTTTTGGCGGCCTGATTCCATTGTTTAACCACCACATCGCTTCCGTCTTTTTTAACGGTAACGGTAAAGGGAGCTTCGCCGCCTTCAATGGTATAATTTAACTGACCGGATCCTGATACACCACAAGTAGCTTCCGTAATCCAGACCCTGCTGAACATTTCAGGTGCGATTTTTAGAGTAAATTTGGCTTTGCCTGATTTTTGTTTGTCCCAGTTAAAATCTTTTAGAACCAATTTTTCTGTACTTGACGTGCTTGCCAAGCGAATATATTCTGAATCTTTTTCGTCATAGGTTCCTTTTCCTGAATAATCAACGAGCAACCAGTAATAGGTATCTTTGGGTAAAGTACCTTTTATAAAAGCAGGGTTAAAAGTCCATTCAAGACTAAGATCTGTTGGGTTTGTAAAGTCTAACTGCCATTGTCTTGTAATACCAATTGGCTCTCCCTGTTCCTGTTTTTTGACCAAGAGATTTTTTCCGTTATCACTCCAAAAAGCAAAGTAGTTATTGGGTATTGTACCCGATTTACTTTTCAGCTCCATGGTCAAAAGTCCTTCCTCGATCATGTTGCTGCTCTTTGGCTGTAGTAATCCGCTGGCATCATCTCTGCCAACTCCGGTAATGGAGGCATCAAAACCTTTATGCTGATCGATATCCCAAATCGTTTCTCCCTGACTGTTGAGATAGTTTTTACTTTCAAATTGCGAGAGCGAAATTCCATATTTGATTCCGAGGTAACTGGCCACTTTTTGGGTTTCTTTGCCGGATAAAACTCTGTTATAAACCAGGATTTCACTGATATTTCCTTTAAACTCTTCAGGAGGTAATTTCTCCAGTTTAGACTTTTGCCCAATCGTTAATGACGATGACTTTGCAACACTATCCGTTACATTCTGTTGAAAAAAATGAATGTTGGCTTTATGAGGCTTTATCTTTTCCGGGTACGATTGATAGGAGTATTTTTTGAGATCGACTAGGCGTTTATTGGTCGCAACTGAAAGTGTTTTTTGAGGATCATTGATCGTCCATAAAAATTGTTCTTTCAAACTGTCTTTGACTTTATAAACCATAAATACGGTCTGACGCCTTTTAGTTTCTATACCCAAAGGTAAGATCAGGGAATCCTGAGCCGTATCAAAAACAATACTTGGGTTGAAATTAAAAGCTGATCCTTTTTGAGTATTACTTGGTATTTTGCCTTCTTTTTTAGTGAGACTTTCCCAATAATAAGCATCTCCGTTAGTTCTCGATTTAATCCAAAAATCAGGTTCCTGAACATTGCCAGGCACTACTTTTTGCTGCGAAAAAACCAGATTACTTGCCGATACACTTATAAAAACCAATGCTGAAAAAATCTTTCTATACATAATTTTCTATGTTTTAAAATGAAATCTACTCTTAGAAGTTGGCCAGATCATCAAAGTTAAAAGAGTACCCAATAACGAGTGAAATACTATTGATTTTGTTTTTATTTTCGCTGTAGCGATGCCCGTTTTCTTCTGTTGTCAAAGCATCAGTAAGTCCTACAGTATATCGTGCTCCAATAGATAAGTTAGAACTGAATTCATATCCTGCAGACAACATTCCATAAAAATAATTTTTACCAGTAAGGGATTCTTTGAGTACTTTTTGCACATTGGCATCCGGTTCAAAATAAGTTCCCGAATCAGCAAATATTTCCTGAGCATTCGAGCTGTATTTAATATTATTGCTGGCAATATTAAATCCAACATAAGGGCCAGCTCCTATGTAAAATCCTTCAACGGGATAATATTTGAACTGTGCACCGACATTGATATAACTGTAACCAAAAGTCATTTTGTATTTTAAACCTTTGATGTCTTCATAATTTAAATCGGTACTTTGACCTGAATAGGAGATTTCAGTCTGGA
>JBDTNT010000446.1:0-16444 GCA_039933615.1 Flavobacterium sp.
TACTTGTAAAACAAGAGAAAAATAAGCTGACAATTACTATAGATGAAGGATAGAAACAGCTATTCCTAAAACTGATTTGGTGCAAGAGAGGTGATGTATGTTCTGTATAATTTTTTGGCAAACTAAAGCCCTTTAAAAAAACCTAACTTAAAAAATTTAAATAAAAGTTATATTGAAAAATAAATTGTTAGATTTGTAAGAAAATGAAAAGAATGGAATTTGAAAACAGTGTAGAAATTGGTTTGGGAATTTTTACAGTTCCTGACATTGCGTCTATCCTAAATTTAAAATATTCCAAAGTACATAGTCTATTAAATGAGTATTGGGATAAAAGATTTGCTAGTCAATATGGTGAGAAATATTCTTGGAAAGTCTATAAAAGTAAAGCAGTTAGCTTTCATACGTTGGTTGAGTTCTATATTTTTTTTCAGCTTAAAGAAGTTGGTGTTCCAACTCAAAAAATTTTAGATGCGCATAGTCAACTTTCAAAAAGATTTGAAACGACATTCCCTTTTGCAGTTTCAAATATAATTAATAAGATGAGCTGTGTAGGAAAAAGAATCGTATTTGAAATAAACGAGAATGAAATTATAAACTTAGATTCTACAAAACAATTGAATTTAAAATTTATAAAATTGTTTGCACATAAATTAGATTTTGACAAGGATAATTTAGCAAACAAATTTTATCCTTTAGGTAAAACTAATAGTGTAATTGTTGATCCGGAACATCAATTTGGACAACCAGTAATAAAAAATACAAATATATATCCACAAACGATTTATAATCTTTACAAATCAAAAGAAAGCAAAAAATTTATTTCAGAATCTTTTGAGATTACTATAAAGCAAGTAAATGATGCAATTGAATATTGTAAAAGCGTAGCCTAATGACAAACATTTACATTGACGAAAATTTTTCTCATCACCTAGCCGAAGGATTGAATATTTTTCAAAAGCATTTAAACACGAATGAAAAATTGCAAATTCAAGTATTATCTATAAAAAAAGTATTTGGCAGAGGTGCTAAAGATGAGGAATGGATTCCAATTGTAGGTGAAGAAAAAGGAATTGTTATAACTCAAGATTTACGGATTCATACTACCAGACATCAAAATGAATTATATAAAAAGCATGGTTTGGCTGTATTCTTTTTTAAACCACCTTCATCAGGTTATACTTTTTGGGAAATGGTTGAACAGTTAATAAAACGGTGGCCAGAAATAAAAAAGAAAGTATCGGAAAAAAGACCTTTTGCATACAGAATTACACCACAAAAAATAGAACGCCTTAAATAAATGTATAAATTGCTCAACAGGGATTCTGAACAATTTGGAATTTTCCTGTAATTATAATTGATTTGCACCAAAAAATATTCAATAATTTTGCATATATTGATTTTTAGCTAAAGAATTAAAACTTGATTAATTGCAGATTTAAAAGAGATTCAGGCATACAATTCGAATTTTAAATAAGAACTTAAATCTCAATTGTTTAGTTTTTATCAATAGAATTAAAACCCTTCAAAAACTCCCAATCCAAAAAGGGCAAAATCGTATTTTACAGGGTCTTGCGCATCCATTTCCCTGAGTTTTTTGTCTAATTCGGCCAATGCTTTTCCATCGTTTTGTTTTCGGGTCAGAATTTCCAGCTTTCGGGCAACATTTCCGGAATGTACATCTAAAGGGCAGGAAAGGGCTGCTGGCGAAATACTTTTCCAGATTCCTAAATCGACACCTTTTGTATCCTGACGGACCATCCAGCGCAAGTACATGTTGATTCTTTTGGCAGCTGAATTATTCAGCGGGTCTGAAATGTGTTTTTGAGTTCGGGGAAGGTGGTCAGTTTCGAAAAAGATTTTCTTAAATTCATGAATGCTTTTCTGTAAACTGTCATTTTCCTGATTTTTAGCAAAAATAGCTTCAAGACCATTATGGTTTTTATAAATGTTCTGCAGTCCTTTTATAAAACCTGCAAAATCATTTCCGTTAAAGGTTCTGTGGACAAAATTCTCCAATCTCGCCAAATCTTCATCAGAATGTGACATGACAAAATCGTATGGCGTATTGCCCATTAATTCCATCATGGAATGGGAGTTTTTGATAATCATCTTACGGTTTCCCCAGGCAATGGTTGCGCTTAGAAAACCGGCAATTTCGATATCTTCTTTTTGAGTAAACAAATGCGGAATCTGCACCGGATCACTCTCAATAAAATCCTGATTGTTGTATTGAATGACTTTTTCGTCTAGAAATTCTTTAAGCTCAGTTTGATTCATTTGATATGTTTTTGGCGTAAAAGCCGTCTTTTAAATTTGTTGTCCGCATTTGAGGTTTTATGTTGTAATAATCCTCAAAATACTTTATTTGATCTTTGTTAACGCAAGGTAATTTTCCGTCGCCAGTTCCCCAAAAAAAGGTATTATTTACGGGAGAATTGTATTGCAGGCTGCCATTTTTTATGATTTGATAATTAGTAGTAAATCTGCTGTTTTGGTGGGGGAAAACTATTTCGCTTACAGAAAAAGTACTGTTGTTTTTTAAATGAACGTTTGTTGTAAAAACACTTAAATTAAACGGAACCATTATAATTGTTATTAAAATCCCTAACGATACGTAAAGTGAAATCACAATTTTTCTTTCGTTATTGAGTATTCTGGCTGCTATTAAAAAATTAAAGAATAATATAGAATTCATGAAAAAACGATACTGTGGAGAAGACAGAAACAATACTGTCATTTGAAAAAACATTATTCCATAGAGCATCCAGAAGGGTTTTTTATTGAAAAACTTAAAGATAAAAACCGGCGTTATTACCAGAAGGACCAAAATTGTTTTATTGAATATGCCATGTAAACCCGGTTTTGAAATCCATATTTTGAAAATCTCAAAAAACCCTAAACTTTTAAATTGATTTTCGGTTAATGAAAAAGCAGCCGTCCTGGTTTCGTCATAATAAAAATGTGCCATTGTAACCGGAATCTGAAAATCGAAAGAAAATATATTTGACACAGCAGGAAATAAAGGATAACCACTGATGATGGTGTTTTTTATTAAAAAAAGAAATAAAACCAATAAACCAATAATAACTGATTTTGCAATTTTCGGGATTAGGATTTTATAATGCTTTATAAATAAAACCAGTAGAATCAAGACAAGAACAATTGAAGTTGTTTTTATAAATACAGCAAAAAAAACGAGTATTGCAATGAGATTAAATGTTTCCGGATTGAAGTTTTTATAGTTTTCAATGAATTTAAAAAAGATAAGCAGCGATACAATATAAATCGGTAAATCGGGAGATGGTGTGCTGATAAAAGAAAAGAAAAAGATATTAGCCAAAGGCAGCAAGCCAATAATGAGATGATTGCTTTCTTTGTTTTTGAAATAAGCATTCAGATGAGGAAAAGCATATAAATTGCCCAACAAAAGACAAAATCCGCTTAGGTCATTGAATTTATTGTACAAAAAAGAAAAGTTGAAAACGCTTTGTGTAATATGCCACCCACTGGTTTGTGCAAGGAAAATATGCAGATTAGCAAGACCTTTTACAAAACCGTATTCGTTGATCCATTTTATGGTTTGGATGTAGTAGGATTCATTATCGATTATATATGGAACCGAGGCGCACTGAGCCAAAATTAAAAGCGTAGTACTAAATAATATGACTTTCAAGGAAAGCCTCATGGACTGCAATTCCTGAAAAAAGGATTTATAAATGAGTTCGATTTTAGCTTTAAACCTAAAATAAATCCCAATATTGAGAATTAAAAAAAAGACATGAAACTCAATATTGATTCTCCCGAAAATTGCCCAGAAACCGGCAAGCAGGGTAGTGGTAAAAAGTCCAAGGATAGAATAAATCACAAAATTTGAATTCTTAAGTCCGAATATTTTATTTGTGTAAAAACCAATATTTATGGTCGTAAAAACAATATAAATCCAGCTTAAAAGAATTAAAACCATTTTAAGATATTATTTGTCCATCTGACATTATAAGTTTTCTGTCGGCCATATTGGCTAACTCTTCGTTGTGGGTAACAATCACGAAAGTCTGACCGAATTCGTCACGAAGCTGAAAAAACAACTGGTGCAGATTTTCGGCAGAATGAGTATCCAGGTTTCCGGAAGGTTCATCGGCAAAAATCACGTCCGGTTTGTTGATTAAAGCTCTTGCAACCGCTACACGCTGCTGTTCCCCGCCCGAAAGTTCACTGGGTTTATGATTGATACGGTGTGATAATCCTAAGTATTCTAAAATCTTTTTGGCTTCTTTTTCGGTTTCAGATTTTGATTTATTGGCCATAAAAGCGGGTATACAAACATTCTCCAATGCTGTAAATTCAGGTAATAATTGATGAAACTGAAAAATAAACCCCAGATTTAAGTTTCTGAAATTAGACAATACTTTGTCTTTTTTGCTTTTCTTTTTAAAGTAGCCTCTGTAAAAAACGAAAGCTAAAATTAAAGGCAAAAATAAAACGGCAATAGTTATTTGTCCGAAAATATCATTGTCTATTTTATTTCTGAAAAACAATAGAAAGATTAATAAAGAAACAGCATAGATACTGGTAAGCCAGGTAATGATTTTAAAAGTTTTTTCTTCTTTACTATTGTCGGTTTCAACACCCTGAAGGTCTAAAATATTTTGGCCATTTATAGATAAAGAAGATCCTGTACTTACTTCTGGCTTGTCAAGTGTTCCTAAAATTTGCAGTAAAGTTGTCTTTCCGGCTCCGGAAGCGCCAACGATTGAAACAATTTCTCCTTTTTTAATATGCAGGTCAACTCCTTTTAAAACTTCAAGCTGGTCGTAGAATTTATGTATATTTTTTGCGTGTATCATTCTGAAACTGTTTTTACAAAGAAACAAAGATTCTGTTGAAATCATAAGCTGTTCTAACAGAATTTTAGGAACAATATTTGATTATAGGTTCCGGATCATTTATAAAACATAAAAGGTCTGATTTGTAACAAGTTGGTTTTTAAAGAAAATAGAACTAAATTTATAAATATGAAAGATGAAATAATCGTGAACGACGAAAAAACTAAAAAGCTTTTGATGGGGTTGCTTTTTGACGCCATCGGTATGCTGACTTTTACAATTCCACTTGTTGGGGAATTTGCAGATGTGGTCTGGGCGCCGCTTGCTGGTTTTTTAATGACTTATATGTACAAGGGACGAGTAGGTAAAGTGGCTGGTTTTTTGACTTTTTTAGAAGAAATCCTGCCGTTTACAGATATAATTCCGTCATTTACCCTTACCTGGATTTATACGTATTATTTTCAGAGAAAGAAATAAGAGGATTTAATCTTTAAACAAAAATCCGAGTCCCATGCTTTTCAGTATTTTTTTTTCGAAGTTCCAAAAGAAACGATACTGACCGAAAAGTGTTCCTATTGCCACTAATAAAACCTGATAAATAGGGAAGATTATAATGAGTCGGATTAAAGTAAACCAGCCGCCAAAATCTTCTTTGGTGATGCCTAACCAAACACAAAATGGCTTAGATAAATAAGCCGATGCCGATCCAGTTATGGCGAAAACAATAAATATAATGATGAGTTGGAAGTTTGAGGTGATTCCCCAACGTTGCTTTAATTTATTCATTTTTATTTGTAATGATTACAAATATAACAACATTATCTGGAAGGAACATAACCCCAAAGTTTTTGTTTGTAAGTATTTTGAAAATAAATCATGTAATTATAAATGAGGTAATTTACCTCGTATCCATAATTGATTGTAGGGCTGTAATTAATATTCATTTCATATAAACTTGGGCTGTAACGCTGTGGCTGTAAAACACGATTATTCCATTCGTTTACGTATAAAATGTTTTTAGACTCAAGAAAACTTTGAGAGTGATAATTTCTTGGATACGCTCTGGAAGCCAGCCAGGTGCTGAAACCGTTGTCAATAATGATTACTTCATATTCTAAAGAGTCATTTGCGATCCGCACCGTATCGTTTACTGCTACATTCTTATTAGCCGGCTCGCTGACATTTGTTTTAGCAGTGGAGCAGGCAATAATAGTGCATAAAATTATCAGGATGTAAGCACCGTTTTTCATGACTTTTAATTTGAACCTAAATTTACGAAAAAAAAATTAGGTGAGAAGGTTCAGAGTCTCAAAGTTGCAAAGGCTGAAAAGTTTATTTAACGCAAAAAGCCGTTTATTATAAACAAACAGCTCTTCTATACTAAAAAAGATTACAAAGAAAAACCTCTGAACCTCAGAATCTTTGCAACTTTGAACCTTAAAAAAAAATCTATCGTCCAAACAGCTTACCGATAAAACCTGAGATTCCACCTTTGCTTTTGGTTATTACCAGAACATCGGCTACGTCAACTTTTCCGTCAGCATTTTGGTCTAAGCCAAATTGCATTCCGTATTTAGAAATCGTGTCCATAATCCCGGATGCCTGTCCGCTGTTTCCTGAAATTGCGCTTATAATATCTGAAATCTGAAAACTGCTGTCATTTGGGTCTTTCGCTTTGTTTACCAATGAGTTTAGTACCTGTGGAATCATGCTGGAAGCAACACCGGCAGAATCAGTACTGCTCAGTCCGAATTTTTCACCAAGGCTTCCTGACAATTGTTTTGATATTTGCTGTACAACAGGATTAGAATTGTCTATTGGAGAACTTCCGTTAAATAAACCTGCTAGTTGTTCTGCACCACCTTCGGAAGCAATTTTTTGCAGACCTGCAAAGATTGAGTTGCCGGCTTCGGTAACAACAGCTTCATTATGCTCATTTGGGACAGCGCTGTTATTGACAACTGCATCACTTCCATATTGCTGCACTAATTGTGTTAATTGTTCAAACATGATCTGGATTTTTATAGATTGGTAAGTTCAAATTTAATAAAAAAAGAAAAGGGATTTATTAAACGATGTTAATAAATCCCTTTTAAAATATTTAATTACAGTTAATTAGCTCAGTAAAGTAATGATTTGTGAAGCCAACTCTGTACCAATTCTGTCTTGTGCTTCTCCGGTTGCAGCTCCGATGTGCGGAGTCAATGAAATTTTCGGGTGCATTAAAATTGCCATTTCCGGTTTTGGCTCGCTTTCAAAAACATCCAATCCTGCAAAAGCAACTTTTCCTGAATCTAAAGCTTTTACCAATGCCACTTCGTCAATTACACCACCACGGGCGCAGTTTACGATTCCAACACCGTCTTTCATGATAGCAAGTTCTTTTTCTCCGATAATGTAACCATCCTGAGCAGGAACGTGTAAGGTAATGAAATCAGCTTCCTTAAATAAAGATTCTAAAGATTGAGAAACAATAGTTGTAGTGATTGACTGACCGTCAAAAAACTCCACTTTAATATCTACAGTCGGGATAAAACTATCGGCAGCGATAACTTTCATACCTAAACCAAGCGCCATTTTTGCAGTCGCCTGACCAATACGTCCGATACCAACAATACCTAATGTTTTTCCTCTTAATTCAATTCCATTTGCGTATGCTTTTTTCAAGCCGTCAAAATTAGAATCTCCTTCAAGCGGCATATTTCTGTTAGAGTCATGTAAAAAACGAACACCGCTAAACAAGTGTCCAAACACCAATTCAGCAACAGATTCTGATGAAGAAGCCGGTGTATTAATTACGTGAATTCCTTTGCTTTTGGCATAATCAACATCGATATTATCCATACCAACACCACCACGTCCAATAATTTTAAGGCCCGGGCAGGCATCAATAATATCTTTACGAACTTTAGTTGCACTACGCACTAAAACTACGCTCACATTGTTTTCGTTTACAAAATTAGCCACTTGTTCCTGTGCTACTTTTGTAGTTATAACTTCAAATCCACCTTTTTCTAAAGCTAGAATTCCACTTTTAGAAATTCCGTCATTGGCTAATACTTTCATTATATTTTTTATTTAAAAATTGAATCATTTAAAAATTGAAAGATTCAATATATGTTATTTTAATAAAGAGAAATAATGATTTAAGTTTAAGAATTTTTAAATCATTAAATATTTTAATTTTAAATCTTTGTTTCTAATGCTTTCATTACATCAACCAAAACCTGAACGCTTTCGATAGGCATAGCATTATAAACAGAAGCTCTGTAACCACCAACAGAACGGTGTCCCGGCAATCCTGAGATGTTTGCTTCTTTCCAAAGAGCATCAAAAGCTACTGCGTGGTCCGGATTGTTCAATAAGAAAGTAATATTCATTTTAGAACGGTCTTCAACTGCTGCGGCTCCTTTGAATAATGGATTTCTGTCAATTTCAGCATAAAGTAAGGCTGCTTTTGCATCGTTTAGTTTTTCAACAGCTGCAACACCACCTTTATTTTTAATCCATTGTAAAGTCAGTAATGATACGTAAACAGCAAAAACAGGAGGCGTGTTGTACATGCTTTCTGCTTTGATATGTTTAGCGTAATCTAACATACTTGGAATAGCTCTTCCGGTTTTCTCCAGGATTTCTTCTTTTATAACCACCAAAGTAGTTCCTGCAGGTCCCATATTTTTTTGGGCTCCGGCGTAGATTAAATCAAATTTAGAAAAGTCTAAATCGCGTGAAAAAATATCTGAACTCATGTCGCAAACTACAGGAACGTTTGTAGTAGGGAAATCTTTCATCTGAGTTCCAAAAATAGTATTGTTACTGGTGCAGTGAAAATAATCTGCATCACTTGGTATTTCGTATCCTTTTGGAATGTGATTGTAATTTTCTTCTTTTGAAGTAGCAACAACGATAGTTTCGCCAAAATTCTTAGCTTCTTTTATCGCAGCTGTTGCCCAGGTTCCCGAATCTAAGTAAGCGGCTTTTCCGTTTTCTTTCATCAGGTTGTATGGAGCCATTAAGAATGCAGTACTGGCACCACCTTGCAAAAACAAAGCCTGGTAGCCTTTTCCTTCAAGTCCTAATAATTCTAAAGCAAGGGATCGGGCTTCATCCATTACCGCAACAAAATCTTTGCTTCGGTGTGAAATTTCAAGGATAGAAAGTCCTGAATCATTGAAATTTAAAATTGCTTTTGATGCTTTTTCAAAAACTTCTTGTGGTAAAATACTTGGTCCTGCGCTGTAGTTGTGTTTTTTCATGATATAGTTAATAGACGAAAATTTTAAAAACGCAAATTTCGGCAATAGGAGCTGAAAAAGCGATAAATTATTCGAAATAATTAAACATATTTTTACTTTGTTGTTAACAAAAACGTTATAGTATCTACGTTATCTGCATAATCCCACAATTGCGGATTTTGGGTCTGTCCGAACGGGATATTGTTTTTTCCTGAATCAGCGCTGACAATGCATTGAATTTGTTCAGCATCAGCTTCAAGACGTTTTTCGAGATCTTCACGGCTTTCGTAAAATTCGTAAAAAACACTCGAAATAGGAGAGGCGTAGCTTGGGTCTTCTTTTATGGTCAGGAAACCGTTGTCGAGTAATTTGAAATTACTCATTAAAAATACGGCTTTGTTATAGTCATAATTGTTGGCGTATTTTTCATAGTGAATAACATCCTGATATTTGAAAATTGCTTCAAAAAAACCATCAAAAACATAACCTTTCGGAACAAAAAGTTTGGAAACATTACGGCAGCCTAGTCCAAAATATCTGAAAATATCTTCACCAAGGGCTTCTAATTGTTCTTTGGTTTCTTTTCCGTTTATAACTGCAACTGAATTTCTGTTTTTACGGATAATGGAAGGTTTGTCTTTAAAATAGTATTCAAAATAACGTGCTGTATTATTACTTCCGGTAGCGATTACGGCATCAAAATTTTCCAGTTTTCCTTCTGCGAAAGTTATTTTATCCGAAAAATCGGGATTAACAGCAATGATATATTTTGCTAAAAAGGGCAATAAATGCTGGTCATTGGAAGATGTTTTTACGATTGCACTATTTCCGGTTATCAGAACAGATAAAAAATCATGAAAACCAACCAGCGGAATATTTCCGGCTAAAATCAACGCAACATTTTTTTCGTCCTGAGCCGAATCAAAGGAATAATCAGAAAGCCATTTCGAAATATTTTCTTCCGTCAGGGCATCTCCCCAGGATTGAAGCGCAAAATATACCTGTTCAGGAGTATACCATCCATTATGAGATTGTGATAAATGAATCAGTTTTTCGAAATCATCAAAAAATAAATCGTTATGTAAAACATCCGATTTTTTGGTGGTATTGTTTTCAGAAAATTGTTTTAAGAATTTCCCTAATTCAACAAAAACACTTTTTTTTGTTTCTAATGTCATAATGTTTGTTTATGAATAGTTTTGATTGTAATTTTGCACAAAAATAAGCATAAATAAGTCGAAAGTCAAAAGTGATTAAGTCAAAAGATTTAATTGCATTTATTGACTTTAAAGACTTTAGTACTTTTAACTTTAAGACTAAAAAGAAATGGCAATAATTATAACCGACGAATGTATTAACTGCGGGGCTTGTGAACCAGAGTGCCCGAATACAGCAATTTATGAAGGAGCGGATGATTGGAGATATAAAGATGGGACAGCCCTTTCAGGAAAAATAATTTTACCGGACGGAACTGAAGTGGATGCAGATGGTGCACAAACTCCAATTTCTGATGAAGTATATTATATCGTTCCCGGAAAATGTACGGAGTGTAAAGGTTTCCATGATGAACCTCAATGTGCTGCAGTATGTCCGGTAGACTGTTGCGTACCAGATGACAATCACGTTGAAGATGAAGAAACATTGCTCGAGCGCAAGGCGTTTCTGCACAATGAATAAGCTTTGCTAAAATCATATAATAAAGAGCCTGAGTACTTTAACTCAGGTTTTTTTGTGCCTTGATTTGTAAGTATTTCTTATTAAATTGGGATTTAATGTTTTATTTTTGTTAATTTGGTTGTTTTTTTAACACTTTGTTTGATAATTGTGACCAGACTATGAGGGGATTAATAATTTTGTTTATTGTTTTTTTTAGCGGAAGTATTTTCGCTCAGAAAACCGAATATTCTATTGTTATCAAGGATATAGAAACGCTGCTTCCTATTGAGAATGCAACTGTGGTGATTATGAAAACCAAACAAATTTTATTAAGCAATGAAGATGGTAAGGTAACATTTATGTTAACCGGAGGTTCTAATGTTCAGGTTTCTGAGACCAATTACGAGAGTTTAACCATTCGATGGATAAGTTTAAAAGAAAATGAATTTACGGTTTATCTTCAAAATAAAGACAATAAGTTAGATGAGATTGTTTTGTCTAAAGACTCTCCTCAGAAAATACTCCGAAAAATTGTATTGAATTCGCGCCAAAAACTCGCTATGCCTTATCGGTTAAAAGTGTATGTAAGGGAGTTTTTTATGCTTAACAATAAATATTCTTATTATAATGACGGACTTGTGAATTTTCAGTTTTCGGGTAGTCAGAAGAAAGTTTCCACAACTTTACTGGTAGAGCAAAATCGGTCTTACGGTTTACTGGAAACAGATGTAAGTGCAGATTTAAAAGGATATAATTTGAATAATATAATGGAAAATTATTTGAATTTGAGTTATTTTGACCCCATTCTTAGTTCGAAAGCAAAAAAGCAATACGACTTTATAACCAAAGGACATCCTACTAATAAAGAGTATTATATAATGAATATTACGCCGTTGGACAATTCTAAAACGGCGGTGGATAATTTCGAAATGGTGTATGATCCCTTAAAAAAAATAATTGTTGAATTCTCTATTATTGTTACTCCGGGAACTTTAGCCGAAACAGTAGAGAAAGCTGCTGTAGGTTCTAAGAATGTGACCAGATCGACGATAAAAGTAAACTACAGACTTGATGGTCCGGATTATTATGTACTGAGTTCAAATGAGGAAATTGCTTATGATCTTGTTTTGAAAGATCAGGTCAAAAATATTCAGGTCCGCAATAATTTTATAACGACAAATTTCAATAAACAAAAATTTACCTACAGCAAAAGTGATGTTTTTAAAGACAAGACGCTTTTTAATAAAAAAAATAAAATCCTGAACAATTACTGGAATATTTCCGGATTTACAGCTACTGACGAAGAAAAGGTGCTAATTGATTCTTTGGAATTTAAGATGTAATTTAAAAAAAAAACAGAGATATAGAAAAATCCTGAGTTAGCGCTCAGGATTTTTTTTCTTTGCCACAATAACATATGTGTCATAGGCATACGTTTTTCGATCTATAGTTTTTATAATTTCGAAATTATTCAAATAGAGGAAAAGCTCAATTTCGTTGAGGGTAAAAACACGAACGGTCGAAAAATCATTTTCAATAATTTCTTTCTCTCCATTTTTGATCGTGTAATATTGTGCAGTCCATTCGAGCATAAAATTTTCCAAAGAGTTATTCGTTTCCCAATGACTTTCTCTGATATAATTTATGTTTTTATATTCGGCCTCATGAGTTATAACAGGGTTTTCTTTTGTAAAAGGAACGAATCGATTCGCATCAATAAAATCAAAAATTGCAACACCATCTTCCGTAAGATTTTTATAAATCGAGTCAAAAGTTCTGTTGATATCGTCATTAGTAGTTAAATAACTCGTAGATCTGCCTGTAATTAAAATAGAGTCTACGGGATTATCAAGCTTAAAATCACGCATATCGCCTTGGGTGAAAGAGCAATTTTTGTTTCTTTTCTGGGCAATTGCAATCATATCGTCGCTATAATCAAGACCTTGATAATTCTGATTGTTTTCTTCGAATCGTTTTGCCAGATTTCCAGTTCCGCTCCCTATTTCCAGAATAGTAGAACCTTTATTTTCCAGAATCAACTTGCTGTAAAAAGCATACTCTTCGTCATAATTAACAAAGGTTTGATACATCGCATCGTAAATCGCAGCCATTTTTCCATCATATAAATTTGCCATAACTTTCAATATTTAATATAAAAGTAAAAAAAAGGGCTGTCGTAAGACAACCCTTTTAGATTATTTAAACAAGGTTGAGCTTAGAATTTATAGTTTAATGATAAATTAAAAGTAGTTCCTAATTGACTAAAATGTGAACCATCATACGTCATTCTTGAATAACGTTGGTTGAATGTAATTAAGTTAGATTGTGATTTAACTTGCGCAGGATCTGCTAGTAATGCTGATCCAGCCGCATTTTCAGCTACAAATTTCCATTCTGGCAAAATATTAAATAAGTTGTTTACATTTAATGCGATTGTTAACTTTTCAGTAGCAGTAAAATTAACTCCCAAATCAGTAACAATTTTAGCAAGAAATTCTGTTTTAAGGTTTGCAGAGTCATCTCGTAATGTCTCTCCATTAGCATCTCTTACGAAGTTTTTAGCAATAGAAGTGTTGTTATAATTAGGGCTGCTAGGATTGGTAATGCTATTAGGGTCAGTAATAGGTAAATCTCCAAATGTTACTTCATTAGTCACTAAACCATCCTGATTGAAAGTAGCTTTACCAAAATAAGTATTATTTAAAGAGAATCCGAATTTGCCAATTTCATAATTGACACCCAATATCCATTTTGTTTTAGGTCTTGACGTAAAAGCCAATGAGTTTATAATATCACTGAAAGAACTATTATTTTTCATGCCAGAAATTCTTTTGTTTTCTAAAGTAATATTTCCGGATAAATTAACCCCTAATTTACCTTCTCCTAAACCAATATTGCTGTAACCTGTAACAATATCAAGGCCTGTAGTTCTGGAATCAAAAGCATTTGAAAAATAGGCGACACTACCAATACCGGTCTCAAATTGTTTGTCCCCCAATGTTACTCTGTCTTCTATTTTTATATTGTAGTAATCAACGGTTAAATTAAAATTTTTGAAAGGTTTTGCTCCAATTCCAACTGTTATGCTTGTTGATTTTTCCGGTTGTAATTGATTTACACCAAGCTTACGAGCTTGAGGTGAAACATTATTAATGATTCCGCTAACTTGAATTCCTTCACCGGGAACAAAAGAATATTGCGATTTTTGAGTATAAATCTGGTGCAATGTTGGCGCTCTGAAACCTGTAGAAACAGATCCTCTGAACGTAATTTTATCATCAAGGAATTTATATCTTGTACTAGCTTTCCAAACTGTTGCTCCACCAAAATCACTATATTCTTCGTGACGAACTGTTCCGTTTACTAAAAAGTCTTTTGTAATATCAAAAGCAACATCTAAATAAACTCCCACGTTATAACGATTCCATTTTCCTGAGTTTTCAGGTAGATTTCCAGCAAAAGAATCTGCTCCGGCTCCATCCCAAGATGCTTGATCGCCTTCCATAACTGAAAAATACTCAGACCTGAACTCAGTACCAAATCCAATACTAATTTGGTCAGATAAAATTTTAGAAACGTCAATGTTTCCAACAATATGATTAAAAGAAGTTCCTCCAGGTTTAAACGAAATAGGGCTATTTTCTCTATAAGTTTCATTGCCATCTGCATCAAGAATGCTAGACCTGTTCACAGAATTGTTAACTGCATATGTTTGTTTATTACCTCCAACAGTTAGACTGGCATCAGTATTCCATCCATTTTTTAAGGTTTTAAACCCAAGCGTACCGTTATAGTCACTTAACTCTCCTTCAAATGTTGGTCCATATCCATCGTAAGAAGGATTAGTACTATCACCATTTCCAAACAAATCATTAAGATAAGGATCACCAGATAAAGGTCTCCAATACGGTGTTCTGTAATTAGCAAATGATTTCACTTTTTTGTATACATAAGCAGCATTATAATACAATTTAGTATTGTCACTAATGTCGCTTCCACCATTAACTAAGAATTTTGCAGAAGCTGTTTCCGGAGAACCATTAATATTTCCCGCATCTGGACGTCTGGCAAGAAAAGCCTGAACATCTGCAATATCAGCACCAAAATCTCCTGCATCACCTTCAGCATCAACTGTTCCTGGTCTATTGGCTAAATTTACTTTAGAGAAGTCAATAGTATAATTAAGAAAGCCTTTTTCGCCAACTGTTGTTCCTTGGTTTAAGCTTACGCCCAACATTTCCCCATCTCCTTCAGAAGTAATTCCACTTCTTACTGTTAATGATCCGTCAGTAGTATTTTTTTTCAAAATGATATTCATAACCCCGGCAATGGCGTCAGAACCATATTGGGCAGAAGCTCCGTCACGAAGAATCTCAACTCTTTCGATCGCGTCTGTTGGAATTGCAGAAATATCCGCTCCTGTTTCTCCACGTCCCGGAGAAGTCTGTACATAAAGCAAAGAACTTAAGTTTTTACGTTTCCCGTTAATAAGGATTAAAGTTCTACTTGGTCCAAGATTTCTAATCTCATACGGATCCAGTAATGAAGTAGCATCATTTACAGGAGTCTGTACGGTGTTAAAGGAGGGAATCTTGTATTGCAGCGCTTTATCAAACGTTGCCTGCCCGGTCGAAGCCAAATCTTTAGCCGACAATACATCAATTGGCAGTGCACTGGTAGTATTACTTCTGGCAGCCGTCCTGGATCCTGTCACGACTACTTCATCAAGATTTTGTCCGCCTTCTTCAGATAAAGCAACATCAATTATCGATGTATTTGCAAGTCTGGTAATGCTGTTATAGCCTACATAAGTAAATAATAATGAAGCGCCTTCTTTTACCGTTATTTTATAAGATCCGTCCATATCGGTGGTAACACCGTTAGTAGTTCCTTTTTCGACAATGTTAACTCCAGGCAGTGGTGTACCTGTGTTGTCTTTTACTACCCCAGTTACTTGCTGTTGCGCAAAAATAATTACGGTGTTAAATAGAAATAGTAATAATGCAATTTTTTTCATGTTAAAAATTTTGGTTAAATTTTGTGATGGTTTGTTAAATATCGAGATAAAAGTAATATTATTTAACAAAACATTATGAAAAAGTTTAATTTTTTTTAAGAAAAGTAGTGAAAAAACATATATCGTCATTTTTTGTTTAGTTACGAGCTATTAAATCTTATATTTGCAAAATTTTAAAGTTAAAAAGTAACATTTTGACAAAATTTAACTTGTAATAAAAAATAAGGATACTATGATTAAATCAATACTAAGAATTTGACTTTTAAGTCAGTAAAAACAGTATCTGAGCTGATCAAAATCAAATAAAAACAAATATTATCTACAGATGAAAGCAGGAATTGTAGGATTACCAAATGTTGGAAAATCAACATTATTTAATTGTTTATCTAATGCAAAAGCGCAAAGTGCCAACTTTCCTTTTTGTACTATCGAACCTAATATTGGTGTTGTAAACGTTCCGGATCCGAGAATCAACAAATTAGAGGAATTGGTAAAACCTGAGCGCGTACAAATGGCAACGGTAGATATTGTAGATATCGCAGGTTTGGTAAAAGGTGCAAGTAAAGGCGAAGGCCTTGGAAACCAATTTTTGGGGAACATTAGAGAGTGTAATGCTATTATTCATGTATTGCGTTGTTTTGATAATGATAATATTGTACACGTTGACGGAAATGTAAATCCAATTCGTGACAAAGAAACAATTGATATCGAAC
>JBDTNT010000447.1:0-3939 GCA_039933615.1 Flavobacterium sp.
AGAATTATTAATAAAACTTTGCGACTCTGCGTCTTTGCGAGAAAAAAAATATTTCTTTCACTGTACCGACACAAAAGAAGTAGCTTTTGTTTAAATGTTTTTCTATCGTTATTACGTCGAAAATATACTATAATTTTTAAGTTATGAACCCGTTGGTGCCATTATTTTTAAGCCTCTGATGCAAGTGGTAGGATGGCTTAGAGATATTCACAACTTCTACTCCTCTTCGCCAATCTTATTCACCATAAAAATCATAAGGACACCCAACAAGGCCATAATCAAAAAGGCCCATTTCATACTTAAGTATTCTGAAATAAAACCAACCATTGGAGGAACAAGTAAAAATCCGAGATATCCAATAGTAGATATGGATGTCAAAGCAGATCCGCTGCTTAATTTTGAGGATCTTCCGGCTATACCGAACACTAACGGGACAACACATGAGACACCAATTCCGATTAAGACATAACCAAAAATAGTTGGATATATATAAGGCAGAATAAAACAAATGGCAAATCCTAAAGTGATAAAAATACCGCTGTAAAGCAGAATTCGCTTAGTACCAAATCTCGTTACCCCATAATCCCCGAACAAACGTCCTAAAGTTACTGCTGTTGCAAAAAACACAAATGCAGCACTGGTTAGCTTTGGAGAAGCATGCAATATATTCTCAAAATAAATACCGCTCCAATCGTACATTGTATTTTCGCAGGCCATAGAGACAAAACAAATGAGGGCAAACTTGATCAGGTTTTTTTCCGGCATAGAAAAGAACTTCTTTTTAACGGGTACCGGTTCAGTATGAATGCTCATTGGATAAAAACAGGCCGTAAGTCCCATCATAAAAATACTAACTCCCAATAAATGATGGGATGGTGCAATATGCTGTGTTACCATGACATAACCTAAGCCCGCACCTGAAAAAACAGCAATACTCCAAACCGCATGAAAACGGGTTATGATCGATTTTGGATATAATTTCTGAACCTCCAGAGATTGTGCATTGATCGAGAGATTGAAGATATTACGGGAAGCCCCAAAAATTAAAAGAATGATAATCAACTGCCACACAAAAGCAGCCAGACCGGGTAATGACAGCACAATATTAAACAGTATTGCGCCTAACAGCATAATATAGCGACTGCTGTATTTGTTTAATAATTTACCTGTAAAAGGCATTGTCAGCATCAGGCCAATCGGGAAAGCAAATAATACGGCTCCAAACTGGGCTTCTGATAAATGCAGCTGTGCCTGTATATGCGGAATCCGGGATACCCAGGAAGAATATCCGAATCCGGAAACGAAAAAAAATACGGTATTTGCCAGTCTGTATCCTTTGGGTGAATGGCGAAGTTTATCTAAATAGGCTTTTATCATCAATTACGTCTCAAATTATGGTGCAAAAATAAGGCTTTTAGACTTTATGCAACTCCTCTTTTCAGTAACAATCCCTTATTTAGAGCTGTAAAATCAACATTTAACAATTTGATTCATAAATGACATAAAATTAATTGTTAAAGCAATATTAATTTCTACATTTGCACTGTTTTTATTCAATCTAAATAATTATAAACTACGAATCATCTAAAAGCCATGAAATTTAAAACATTCAAGAATTCAAAATATTTGCTTTTTGCAAGTATGCTGTTTTCAGTCTTTACTATGTCAGGACAACAAAGCAACGGAAAAATAAAAGGGACAATTACAACATCTGACGGTAAACCCGCATCTGATGTAAATCTTATCCTGAAAGACTCAAAATATGGTACAACCGCCAATGAATATGGTGCTTTTGAATTTAGCAAAGTAAAAGCCAGCTCGTATACTTTGCAGGTTTCCTTAACTGGTTATGAAACTTTAGAACAGGAAGTAACGGTTACAGAAAGCGAAACAACAACACTTAACCTGCAACTGAAGGTTTCTGATAAAGAGTTGAAAGAAGTGATCATTAACAATGACAAAATGATTTCTAAAAAAACCGATTATGTGTCGAGAATGCCACTAAAGAATTTAGAAAATCCACAGGTTTACAATATTATAACGAAAGAACTGCTAAAGGAACAAATCGCTGTTGACATTAAGAGTGCGGTTCAGAACTCTCCTGGTGTTGTGCCGATTATTTTTCCTTCCGGTGGTTTTGGGGTTACGTTCAGAGGTTTTAGTACCGGTGTGAATGCACGAAACGGAATGGAAACCGTTTCCGGACGCAGTTCTGTTTCTGTTGACAATGTTGAACGTATAGAAATACTGAAAGGGCCATCGGGTACTTTATTCGGGTCTTCTGTTTCTTCTTTTGGAGGTGTTGTGAATCTGGTTACTAAAAAGCCTTTTGAAACTCCAAAAACCGAAATATCATATACCGGCGGAAGTTTTGGACTGAACCGTGTTGCAGTAGATATCAACACTCCCCTGACGCAGGATAATAAAGTATTGTTTCGATTAAACTCTTCTTTGAGTACAGAAAACAGCTTCCTGAACTACGGTTTTAACAAAACTTTCCTGTTTGCCCCAAGCCTTATTTATAAAGCAACCGACAAGTTAACGTTGACTTTCGATACTGAAATTTACAACACCAATAATACACGCCCAATGTATGCACGTTCTTATGGGGCCGGAATTACAAACCCGAATGATATTAAACTGGACTACAGAACAACTTTATTTGATGATGATGCCGATGCTCAGACTACTTCATCTAAAGTTTTTGTTCAGGCAGAATATAAATTATCGGACAATTGGAAATCTACTACACTTTTTTCTTTTGTAAAGGAAGATGTTGACCATAGTTACCAATACTATACGGGATGGAGTACGCCAACTACAGTAAGCAGAAGCGTGTCGCGTTATGGGCCGGTAGATAATAAATACACCAATTTCCAGGAAAACATTAACGGTGAGTTTTCGACAGGAAGCATTAAACACAAATTGTTACTGGGTGCCAATTACAGATTTACAAAAACCGATTTTATCTATGGTACAACAGGAGTTCTGGACGTTATTGATATAACACTGCCTTATGAACCTATAAGAAGAAAAGCTGTTGATGCAGTAGTATCAAATGTTGTATATGCTGTTCCGGAAGAAAACACTTTTAGTGTCTATGCTTCAGATGTGGTTACTTTTACGGATCGTTTTTCGGCTATGTTAAGTCTTCGTCTGGACAATTTTGTTCAGAAAAAAATCGGAGAGACGGAAGGATACAATCAGACTGCTTTATCACCTAAATTGGGTTTAGTCTATCAGGTTATTGAAGATCAGGTTTCGGTATTTGGAAATTATATGAATGGTTTTCAAAATTCCGGTCCGGCACAGCAACCTGACGGATCACAACTAATCTTGGACCCGATCTATGCCAATCAATATGAAGGTGGTATTAAAGTGGAAGCTTTTGACAAAAAATTAAGCACCACAATAAGTTATTACAATATCAATATTGATAATGCTTTACGAACAGACGGTGCCGGTGTCAATTTTCAGGACGGTAAGCAGGTCAGCAAAGGTTTCGATTTCGAAATTATCACAACTCCTATAGCAGGCTTAAGCATTATGGCAGGTTATGCTTATAATGACAATCAGTTAAAATCTACAGATGCGGCTATCGGTGAAATGAAATCATCTAATGCTCCTGAAAACGTAGTTAACTTTTGGCTGTCTTATAAATTTCAAAACGTATTGAAAGGTTTCGGACTTGGTTTTGGAGGTAATTATGTAGACAAACAATTTAAATTTGATGATGAAGGTTTCTTCATTCCATCGTATTCTGTTTACAATGCTGCTTTGTTTTATGACCAGCCAAACTGGAGAGTTGGAGTTAAATTTAATAACTTAAGTGATAAAAAATACTGGGATGCCTATGGGGTTCCGCAAACACCATTTAATATAGGAGCTACCGTGGCTATTAAATTTTAAATTCAGTTTTAAACTATTAAAAATCATTCC
>JBDTNT010000448.1:0-3790 GCA_039933615.1 Flavobacterium sp.
AACACCTGTGGGAAACCGTGCCGGTTCGACTCCGGCTCCGGGTACAAAAACCTCTTCTTAACGGAAGAGGTTTTTTTGGTTTTTAGAAACTCTGAACAATTAAATATTTACTATCCCTTTCTCTAAAAAACAAAAAAAATATTGCTTTTTAAATTTATTATCGTAATATTGCAATATTAAATTTAAAAATGGGAGCAACTAAAACAGAACATTTTACAGACGCACAAAACCAAATAGCCACAATTGCAAAAGCTCTTGGGCATCCTGCGAGAATTGCAATTATCGAATATTTACTGAAAGTTAATGAATGTATTTGCGGAGACATTGTTAATGAACTTCCGCTTGCTCAACCTACCGTTTCACAGCATTTAAAGGAACTTAAAAACGCAGGCATCATAAAAGGAAACATTTCGGGAAACTCAATCTGCTATTGTATCGATGAAAAAACGATCGAAATTTTAAATACTTATTTTTTAAACATCGTACAAACTATTTCAAAATCAAAATGTTGCTAAAACATTTTTCGACAAAGTTAATCGCAATATTGCATTTAACAAATAAACATAATTGACATGAAATTATCTCAAATAAAACAAATTTTACCAACATTAGAAAATGTTGAATTTCAATTAGAAAACGGAACTTTTGTTCCCGAACATTTTCACGTAACTGAAGTTGGAATTATTACAAAAAATTTTATAGATTGTGGAGGTGTAATCCGAAACGAAAAGGTCGTAAACTTCCAGCTTTGGAATGCAAACGATTTTGAACACCGTTTAAAACCTAATAAACTATTACATATTATTAAATTATCGGAAGATAAATTAGGTATCGAAGATTTTGAAATTGAAGTAGAATATCAAAGTGACACTATTGGAAAATATGATTTAACTTTTAATGGGAAAAACTTCATTCTTCAAAATAAAACCACAGCCTGCTTAGCAGAAGAATCTTGTGGAATTCCGGCAGAAAAACAGAAAATAAACTTAATCCAGTTAAACAATGAGGGTCCAAGTTGCTCTCCAAATTCAGGATGCTGTTAAAAGTGAAAGAGAAAATCATTATATATAAAAAACCAATCATCATTACATCGTCTGTTATTGTATTACAACTTATTTTCGGCTTTGAGCCAAAATTTTGTATCATAAATATCATTTGGTTATTAGTCTAAATCATGGAGAAAAAAATATTAATACTTTGTACAGGAAACAGCTGCCGAAGTCAAATCGCAGAAGGTTATTTAAAACATTTTGCGGGTAATAAAGCTGACGTTTATAGTGCCGGTATCGAAATACATGGCGTAAATCCAAAAGCTATTTCGATTATGAAAGAAGATGGAATTGATATTTCAAACCATACGTCAAACAATATTGATGAATACAATACTATTGACTTCGATTATGTAATTACGGTTTGCGACAATGCCAAAGAGCGATGTCCATTCTTTCCAACAAAAGCACATAAGTTTCATCATAATTTTCCTGACCCGGCAAAAGCTATCGGTACGGATTCTGAAATAAACGAACAATTTAAAATCGTAAGAGAAATGATAAAAGACTATTTCAAAAGTTTTGTTCAGGAAAATTTATAATATTATTTTATTTTCAAAATCAACAATTCTTTTATATTCTCTGTTTACCAAAATTTGTAAGTGTAGTATAACTTTTTTTAAATCTTTAACACTTCATAATGAGTATCCAACAGAAAAAAATATCTTTAGATCAAAAAATAATACATTAAAACACAAATCAAAATGTCTTCAGTAAAACTGATAAAAATTTTCTAAACCATATAAGTGATGTAAGTTCATTTAAGTTTTTAGGATTTTTATTGAAGCCCATTTTATATGGACTTACATCACTTATATGGTTTAATCAACTTCACAACTCGCATTATGCAAAACAGGAAAGTTGCACGAATTGGCTATAAAACACAATTGATTTGCTTTTTTATGCAGTTCTAAAGCCAGCTGAATTTTATCTGAATCTGCAATAACAACTTTAGGATTTAACCGGACTTCTGTAAAACGACCACTTCCGTCTGGATTTACTTCCAGCGTTGCTTCGGCGTTATCCAAATATTTTAAGACTTCTATTCCGTTTTGAGAGCAGACATATAAATAGGACATCATATGGCAGGAAACTAAACTGCTCAACAATAAATCCTCAGGATTGTACAATTCCGGATCACCTTTGAATGCTTTTGCTGCTGAAACATTTAAAACCGGTTTTCCTTCAATTGAAATTTTATGGCTTTTACTGTAAAATCTCTTTGTTGAATCTTCCGGATTTTGTTTTGAAGTCCAGTTTGCTGTTGCTTTGAATGTGTGTTTGGGGGTCATTTTTATCTTTTTTTATTTATTCTCGCAAAGGCACAGAGTCGCAAAGTTATAAAAAGAAAGCTTAACAAAACTTTGCGACTCTGCGTCTTTGCGAGCAAATTCTATCACATAAAAAAACCTCGAAAGCATTTACTTTAGAGGTTTTTCAGAGAATTAAACTAACAAATTTTAAATCTATTTTTTAACAGAAAACTTAAAAGTAGTTTTCGTTTTATATTTTTCTCCCGGGTTTAAAACCGTAGTTGGGAAATCTTTTTGGTTTGGAGAATCCGGGTAATGTTCTGTTTCTAAACAAAATCCTGTTCTGTGTGCATAGGTTCCGCCGTTGCGCATTGGTAAAGTTCCGTCAAGAAAATTTCCGGAGTAAAACTGAATTCCAGGTTCGTCTGTAGTCATTTCCAAAACTCTTCCGCTGGCAGCGTGATAGACTTTTGCAATAATTGTTTTTCCTTTTTCAGGATTATTCAGCACCCAACAATGATCGTAACCTTTTCCTCTTATTAACTGCTCATTTTTAACTTCAATAGCTGCCCCCATTAATTTTGGTTTTCTGAAATCGAAAGGCGTATTGGCAACATCTTCTAATTTTCCTGTCGGAATTAAAGTCGCATCAACCGGAACTATTTTATCAGCATTTAAAGTCAATTCGTGATCTAAGATTGTTTTCGAAAAATCCCCGGATAAATTGAAGTAAGAATGCTGTGTTAGATTTATTACCGTTTTCTTATCTGTTGATGCTTCATACAAAACTTCCAATTCATTGTTATTCGTCAAAGTATACGTTACAAAAACCTGCAGATTTCCAGGATATCCTTCTTCCATATCTTTACTTAAATAAGATAATTTCAATGAAGCTATATCGCTCGATTTTACCTCATCTGCTTTCCAAACAACGTTAAAATATCCCTGAGGTCCGCCATGTAAAGCATTTGGCGCATTATTGATTGCCAATTGATATTCTTTTCCGTCAAGCGAAAATTTCCCTTTAGCAATTCGGTTTCCATATCTTCCAATCAAAGCTCCAAAGAATGGATTTTCCTTTTCATATTGTGCCAAAGAATTAAATCCAATCACTACATTTTCAGAAACACCTTCTTTATTTGGCACTTTCAAATCTGTAATTCTTCCTCCAAAAGTGATGATATCCACTTCCATCCCATTTTGGTTTTTCAGTTTATAACTATCGACTTTTTCTCCTTTTGCTGTGGCTCCATAAGATGATTTCTCGATTGTAGCTGTTGCTTTTTCATCTGAAGAAACTGTTGTTGCATCCATTTTTTTATCGCTTTTGCATTGAACTGAAAGTGTAGCCAAACTCATAAGGCTGATTCCAAAAATACAACGTTTTAATACATTCATAAATAGTTATTTTAAATTTTGTGAAATGTGAAATGTTTAGATGTAAAAACTAAAAGTAGCAAATTTTCAGTTTAAAACCTTTGAACCTTT
>JBDTNT010000449.1:0-3653 GCA_039933615.1 Flavobacterium sp.
TATTAATATAAGGTTAGTTTAGAAGATAGTTTTGTCATTTCGACGAAGGAGAAATCGCACAAGTAAATCGACAAAGATTGGCGATATTTTTTGTGGAGTTTCTAGTGCGATTTCTCCTTCGTCGAAATGACAAGATTATGGATAATTGGGTTTGATAAGAATAAAAACAGAAATAATAATACACAATAATGCTTAACAAAAAACAAGTTTTTCTTTTTGGAATCGACTTTCGACTTTCGACAGTATTGTTTTTACTTCTTGCGGGATTAGCTTCCGCACAGGAAACTCATAAAAAAGAAAATGCATTTTTTCAGCCTACAATCGAATCCTCAAGACCTTGGGTATATTGGTATTGGATGCAGAGTGCTTATTCTAAAGAAGGCATCACAGCCGACTTAGAAGCCATGAAACAAGCCGGAATTGGAGGTGCTTATTTAATGACCATTAAAGGTCCGGCAGAACCGCCTTTAATGAATCCGCCAGTTTTACAGTTAAGCGCAGCATTTTGGGATTTGGTACATTGGGCATTGACAGAAGCAGATCGTTTGGGAGTAAAAATCGCTTTCCATCCCGCAGATGGTTTTGCGGTTGCAGGCGGGCCATGGATAACACCTGAAATGTCTATGCAAAAAGTAGTTTGGGCAGACATTACCATGAATGGAAATCAAACTAAAAACCTGACTTTACCGGTTCCTAAACATTACAAAGAATACTATAAAGACATTGCTGTATTTGCCATTCCGCTAAAAGAAGCGATTGTAACTTCAGATAAAAAACGTCCAAAAATCACATCGACTTTAGGAGATTTTGATGCTTCATTTTTGAGTGATTCCAATAAAGACGACCAATTTAGATTAAAAGAAAAAGGATGGATTCAATATGAATTTGATCAGCCTTTTTTGTGTAAATCAATTCAGATTGAAACTAAAGGAAATAATTATCAGGCGCATCGTTTGATTGTTGAGGTAAGTGATGACGGTAAAAATTTTAAAAGCCTTGGCAGATTAACGACACCAAGACAAGGCTGGCAGGATACAGATGCATTTTACACGCACAGTCTTGTACCTACAAAAGCCAAATATTTCAGATTTGTTTACGATCCGGAAGGGACAGAACCTGGCGCAGAAGACTTAGATCCCGCAAAATGGAACCAGGGTTTGAAAGTGGCTAAGATTCTTTTATCTAATGAAGCTTTGATTGATAATTATCAGGGAAAATCCGGAGCAATATGGAGATTGAGTCCGCAGGTAACTTCAGCAGAAATCAATAATACGGATTGTGTTGAACAATCAAAAATGATTAATATTTCAAAGTTTCTGGATGCTAAGGGAGTTTTAAACTGGAAAGCACCATCCAATAAAACCTGGCGAATTATCCGTTTTGGATATACTTCAACGGGTCATGAAAATGCAACCGCAGGAGCAGGAAGAGGATTAGAAGTTGATAAATTTAACGCTGATGCAGTTCATTTTCAGCTTGATCACTGGTTTGGAGAAATGCTTAGGATTGCAGGCCCGGAACTTGCTTCAAAAGTGGTGAAGATTTTACATATCGACAGTTGGGAATGCGGTAGTCAAAATTGGTCGCCTGTTTTTCAAGCCGAATTCAAAAAACGCAGGGCTTATGATATAGTAGATTATCTTCCGGTTATGGCGGGAATTCCATTAAATGATATTCAGACTTCTGAGAAAGTTTTATACGATGTTAGAAAAACAATTTCAGAATTAGTAGCCGATAATTTTTTTGCAACCCTGGCAGACGAAGCTAAAAAAGCAGGAGTAAAATTCAGCTCAGAAAATGTGGCTCCGACCATGATGAGTGACGGACTTTTACATTTTAAACACATTGATTATCCAAGTGGTGAATTTTGGCTGAAAAGTCCAACACACGACAAACCAAATGATATGCTTGACGCGATTTCGGGAGGACATATTTACGGAAAAGATATTATTCAGGCTGAAGCTTTCACTGAGTTAAAAATGGATTGGGACGAACATCCCGGAAATCTCAAAACACTGGCCGATAGAAATTACGCCCTTGGGATTAACCGCTTTTTCTATCACGTTTTTGTTCACAATCCGTGGACGGACAGAAAACCCGGAATGACTTTAGACGGTGTTGGATCTTATTTCCAGAGAGATCAGACCTGGTGGAAACCCGGAAAAGCCTGGGTAGAATATTGCCGGAGAGTTCAATTTCAATTACAAAAAGGAAAACCGGTTATTGATCTGGGTGTTTTTATTGGTGAAGATTTACCGTCACGTTCGGTTTTACCGGACAGGCTGGTTCCGTTTATTCCCAATGTTTTTGGAAAAGAAAGAGTTGCAAGCGAGAAAATCAGATTAGAAAATAAAGGCCAGCCCAGTTTAAAAGTCCCTAAGGAGGTTACCTCTTCAAAAAACAGCACCGATTTATCGCAATGGGTAAATGCTATGAATGGTTATCAATTCGACTCTTTCAACTCCGATGTTTTAATTCATAATGCGAAAGTGGAGAACGGAAGAATAACTTTTAACGGAGGTATTTCATACGGAGCTTTACTTTTTCCGGGAAGTCATAAAATGGCGCCGAATAAAATGATTTCTTTGGCTTCCGCCGAAAAAATACTGGAATTGCTAAAAGACGGAGGAACCATTTTTATTGATGAAAAACCAAATTTGCAGCCCGGAATTCAATCCCAAGCCGATCAAAAGAAATGGCAGATTGTAGTTGATGAAATTTGGAATACCACTTCGAATTCATCTTCATGGAAAATCGGAAAAGGAACGGTAATTAAACTTCCTTATTTAGGGAATGATTTCAAATCAATTGGAATCGAACAAGATGTTTATTTTCCAAATCTAAACAGATCCGAATCGGAAACAATTGCCTGGACACACCGCAAATCTGAATCAGAAGAAATTTATTTTATTTCAAATCAAAAAGAAGAAAAAAGAACATTTGAAGCTTCATTCAGAGTTGCCGGGAAAATACCGGAATGGTACAATCCTGTAACCGATAAAACAACTGTTTTGGAAAGTTGGAAAACAGAAAACGGGCGTACTGTTATTCCGTTATCTTTAAATGAAAATGAATCCGGTTTTGTGATTTTTAAAGAAGAAACAAAGAATATTTCAGGCAAAGGAAATCAGAATAAATCAGATTTTGAAATGGTACAAGCCTTAGACGAAAAATGGGAATTACAATTTGATCCCGAATTTCATGGTCCAAAAGAAGTGGTAAAAACCGATGTTCTTTTTGATTGGAGTACTTCTTCAAACGAACCAATAAAATATTATTCCGGAGCGGTTTTCTATAAAAAAGAATTGGATTGGAAAGGAAATACGAACGATCAATTTTGGCTGGATTTAGGAACAATTGCTAATATAGCTGAAGTATCTATCAACGGAAAAGACTGCGGTACAATCTGGACATTTCCGTACAGAGCCAATATTTCAAACGCATTACAAAAAGGAAAAAACTCAATTATTATAAAAGTTACCAATACTTGGAGGAATAGATTAATTGGTGATCAAAAATTACCAAAAGAAGAACGATTAACCTGGACAACTGTTCCTTATAGATTAGAAGGAGAGCCGTTGTTGAAAGCAGGATTGTTGGGGCCGGTTACGATTGTAAAAGAGAAGAGTAAAGAGTAAAGATTGGATGCATAG
>JBDTNT010000450.1:0-4132 GCA_039933615.1 Flavobacterium sp.
ATGGCGAAACATAAATCATGATTTTCATCATTTTTGCCATATCCGGCATACCTTCCTGCTGAGGCGCAGCCATTTGCTGATCACCGGAAGTCATTTTCATGTAGAAGAAAATCGCAATTGCTGCCAAAATCGGGAACAAACTGATATGATCTCCATATAACGGAATATGGAATGGCAATTTTACAACAGCATCAAATGATGATAAATCGTTTGCCCACAGGAAACTTTTCTGTCTTAACTCAAAAGCAGATGGGAAAAACTGGAACGACGCATACATAAACGGAAGCTGAATCAATGCCGGAATACATCCTGCCATTGGGTTTACTCCTGCTTTGTTGTACAATTTCATCGTTTCCTGTTGTTTCTTCATTGGGTCTTTTTTGAATTTCTCTCCCAATTCTGTAATCTCCGGACGTAAAACTTTCATTTTTGCCTGAGACAGGAATGACTTATAGGTAATTGGCGACATAGCCAGTTTGATAAGAATTGTAAATATGATGATTGCAATTCCGTAAGCGATATATGAACTTAAGAATCCGAATAACGGAATAAAAATCCATTTATTAATCCAACCAAAAATCCCCCAGCCTAATGGAATAATTTTTTCGAAGTTTTTATCGTATGATTTTAAAATTTTATAATCAGCCGGTCCAAAATACCAACTCATTTTATAATCGATCTCTCCATTAGAAAAAGCTAAAGGAAGGGTAGATTTAAATTGCTTTATAAAAGTAGTATCTATTTTTTCATCTTTTACTAAAGCATCAGATTGCAATTTAGATTTTTCAAATGGTTTGTCAGTTGCTAAAATAGCAGTAAAAAAGTGTTGTTTAAAAGCTACATAACTCACTTTTTCCGGAGTATCTTCTTTTCCTACACCGTCGCTGACAGAACTGTATTTTTCATCTCCATATTCATATTCCAGCTGAGCGTAACGCTTTTCGATAGAAACACTTTTCTCGTTTCTGTACGATTTTAAATCCCATACCAAATCTAATGGCTTAGATGAATTCAAAACCTTATTCAAACCTTGTGAACGAACATCAAAACCAACTAAATAATCGTTTGGTTTTAATATATATTTATATTCTAAAAATTCATTTGCACCAGCTTTTAAACGCATTGTTAAAACCTGATCTGCTCCAACTTTCGTTAGTGTCGGCTCAAAAAACAAATCTTTAGAATTTAAAGTCCTGTTATCAGTTGTTTGTAACTGAATGTTTAAATTAGAGTTATTGTCTTTGATCAGTTCAACTAATTGTTTTGAACCTTTTTCGAATCTTTCAAATTCTTTTAGCGTAGCTTCAACAATATAACCACCTTTATTCGCAATCTTAAGTTTTAACTTTTCGTTTTCGATAGTCGTAAAAGATTCTTTTGCAGAAGGAAGTGTAGCCGAGTAAGCAAACCCACCTAAAGTTTTTTGCAATTGCGCTAACTGAACTGTATCACCCGGCGTTGCTGCTGCAACTGGAAAAACGGCTGTTTTAGTTTTATCTGCTTTCGCTTGGGCTTCTTGTTTCGCTACTAATTCTTTCTTGGCTTTTTCAGCAGCAATTTCTTTATCAGAAGGTTGATTTTGGTACATAATCCAAATCAAAATTCCAAATATCAATACAAAACCAATGATTGAATTAAGGTCAAATTTTTTCTCTTCCATTATATTTAAAAAAGTTATTCGTTAAGGTAATTTGTCTGAGTTTTACTCAAAAGTTACATCCTATCAGAATATTAATTATTGTTTTTTATGTGAATTCACCGCTGCAGCCACAAAGTTTACGAAAATTGGATGTGGGTTGGCAACTGTACTTTTGTATTCCGGATGGTATTGTACACCAATGAAAAATGGATGATTTTCAAGCTCTACAATTTCAACCAAACCTGTATCCGGATTTACTCCGGAAGCAATTAAACCTGCTTTTTGCAATTCGTCAGCATACTTATTATTGTACTCATAACGGTGACGGTGACGCTCCGAAATAGTTTTTTGTCCGTAAATTTTATGTGCAAGCGTATTTGGTTTAATATCACATTTCCAGGCACCAAGACGCATTGTTCCGCCTTTATCGGTAATTGTTTTTTGCTCTTCCATTAAATCTACAACAGGATGTGACGTTTTATCGTTCATCTCTGTAGAGTTCGCTTCAGCATAACCTAAAATATTTCTTGAATATTCGATAACAGACATTTGCATTCCCAGACAAATTCCAAAAAACGGAATATTATTTTCACGTGCAAAACGAACAGCTTCGATTTTTCCTTCAATCCCTCTTTCTCCAAAACCGGGAGCAACCAAAACGCCATCAAGAGTTCCTAATTTCTCTTCTACATTGTCAATATTGATGTGTTCTGAGTGAATAGAAATTACATTTACTTTAGTTTCATTTGCAGCTCCTGCATGAATAAACGCTTCTAAAATAGATTTGTAGCAATCCTGCATTTCTACATACTTCCCAATCAAACCGATATTTACAGTTTGTTTTGGGTTTTTTAATCTGCGTAAAAAAGTATTCCAGTTTTTTAAATCCGGAGCTGCTTTTTTAGGTAAATCTAATTTCTTTAAAGCTACAACATCCAATCCTTCTTCAAGCATTAAATTTGGGACTTCATATATTGTTGAAGCATCAATTGACTGAATAACTGCTTCTTTTTTCACATTACAAAATAAAGCTAATTTACTTCGTAATTCCTGTGACAATTCGTGCTCTGTTCTGCAAACCAGAATATCAGCTTTGATACCGCTTTCCATCAGCGTTTTTACAGAGTGCTGTGTAGGTTTTGTTTTCAACTCACCTGCAGCAGCCAAATATGGAACTAATGTTAAATGAATAACGATTCCGTTATTTTCACCTAATTCCCAAACCAACTGACGAACAGATTCTATATAAGGCAGGGATTCAATATCACCAACAGTTCCGCCAATTTCAGTAATAACAATATCATAATCACCGGATTTACCCAGTAATTGCATTCTTTCTTTAATTTCGTTCGTAATATGAGGAACAACCTGAACCGTTTTTCCTAAAAACTCTCCTCTTCTTTCTTTTTCAATAACCGAAAGATAAACTCTTCCTGTAGTAACATTATTGGCCTGAGAAGTAGGAACGTTAAGAAATCGTTCGTAATGTCCTAAATCTAAGTCCGTTTCAGCACCATCATCAGTCACATAACATTCTCCATGCTCATATGGATTTAACGTACCCGGATCTACATTTATATACGGATCGAATTTTTGAATAGTTGTACGGTATCCTCTTCCTTGTAACAATTTTGCTAAAGATGCTGCGATAATTCCTTTTCCTAATGAAGAAGTCACACCGCCTGTAACAAAAATATATTTTGTTTGATTCATTCTGTTGTTGTTTGTATTGTAGTTGTGTAAAAAACTTGGCAAAAGTACAAATTTAATTGGACAATTTATCAATTACAGAATGAGATAATTTGCAAATTTATAAACAGATTGATTACTTGTTTCCGTAATCCATAATTTTAGATTTTAAACCGGCTTATTTTTAAGTAATCTATTTATTTGGTTCCGGAATTTTATGCTATTATTCCTGGTTGGAAAATGAAAATCCCGTGTTTTTTTATTTGTTATATCAGTTCTTTATAATGCTGTTTTTATTGTTCCGGCTAAATTCTATCTGAGTTTATACCGCAGATTATCAAAGAACCGTTCGATAAGTCTTCTGTCTTCCGTTACTATTTCGGCAGATCCTTTGGCTTCGGCATGAAAATTCAATTCTACTCCGTAATTTGTTTTTAAACCATAAGGTAAAGCTACATCCACGAGATATGAGTTTATTTTCTTCTGGCTATCAGAAAGGGTCTGTTGATTTGTTGCAAGAGATATCTTTGTAACTTTTCCTTTTATGGAACCGTATTCATTATAGGGATAATTATTAAGTTTAATAATTACACTTTGTCCTTTCTTTACTTTTCCAGAGCCATTTTCAGGCAAATTTACCTGTCCAATAATTTGATTTTTATCAGGCACTATCTTAAATAATTCTTCGCCGGACTGGATGTAATCGTTGTCTTTAAGGAAATTCAAAAAATCTACTTTCCCTTTTATTGGGGATAGGAAAACATAAGTACGTTCCCATTTTTTTACAGCATCGATTAAATCATA
>JBDTNT010000451.1:0-3748 GCA_039933615.1 Flavobacterium sp.
TTTTATTTTTCATTTAATAAGAGATGTAATAAATTTTCAGCTGGATTTTATTGTTCAAATGTTTTTGGTCACCTAAAACAATTCTGTTTACAGCTTTATTAATTCCTGGTAATGTTAAAATCAAAGAAGATCTTGGATTAGTTTTCAGCATTTCTCTTTGCAAAAAATTTCCAATACGAAATGAATACCCCAGATTTTCATTAAACTCGTCACTCTTTTTATTCAACATGCCATATACGGAAGATCCGGCAGCGTTTAATAGTGACCCACTAATTCTGTTTAGATTATCAGCGACATATACCTGTATGGAATCAGCCAGAGGATATTGTTCTGAGAAGGAATTATTAACTGGTTTTAAAATCAATTCGGCGTCTACTATTGCTCCATTATCCGAAATATATTTAAGCTGTTTTATGTTTGGAAAATCTATTCTGCAGGCAACTCCGGTACCGGACTGTATAAAACCCTGCCTATCGGTTAATGAACTGGACAGCCTGCTGCTGGAAATTGGTAAACTCTGAAGTATAGTCCCGGATTTATCCAATGAAATTGAGTTGAATTGTTTTCCTGTATCCGTAATGACAAAATCTATGTACAACGCTTTTTCATCGCTGCTCTGGTACTTCGAGTAATACATCCTGACCACACTTGTTGATGGATTGAAACCAATAATACTTGCGGAATTAGAAACTGATGGCACAAGAACCAATCCTTTTAAATATTCGGTAAAACTGGTGAAATCGGTAATTTCTCTTTTCTTTATTTTCTGAAAAATTTCTGATCCAAAAACCGGATCCATTTTTATGTTAATGGAGTCTTTTTCGACAGGTCTTGGTTTGTATGAAATGGAGCCTAAACTTTCCGCACCATAACTTAAAGCCGAGTTATTATAAAAACTGTTATCATCTGTATTCGGTTTTATTTTCTGAAGTACACGATGTATATCAAATGTCTGCACTTTTGTTGTATCTCCATAGAAATAATTATTATACTTTAAAATCATCGAAATGGAATCAAAAACATAATTAACAGCTTCTGTATCGGATCCTGGACTTGGCAGAGAATACAGATCGGATTCCAGCTGAAAATAACTATCTGATTTTACTTTTCCAAAAATGGGATCTTCATAATTTCCTATCAGGATTCTGCTTTGACCTGAAGTAATAAGCGAGTCAAAATTTATCGTTGACATTTCAACTGTAACAGTATCAATCAAAATTACTTTATTATTTACAGTCAGATAATCAGAACCTACTACAAATTCTCCCGCATCAGTATCAGTTCCGCATGAAAATAATGTAAAAGCAAAAAACAACATTAATATAAACTTGTGCATAATCATATTTTTGAACAAATATAAATGCCGCTCTTCTGCATCACACTATAACATATACAGTCAGGGCTTTTTACACTATAAAAAGCAAAAAAACATCTATAACAGGTTTATACAAACAAATAGATCATTCAGCCATAAAAAAGCCTGTTTAGTCTATCAAAAAGTGTCATACATATATCTTCTTTTTTTTAAAAACATTAGGCACCTACTTTTGAGCCAATAATTAAGTAATGAAAATAAGGCTTTTAACAGGTTTCCTTTTTTTGATTTCATTTTGCAATATGAAAGCCCAGCAAACATTTTCTGCAGAAATGAATTTAAAAACAGAACCAACAGAAAAAATTGATTTTAATGAGACGAATGCTGCACTATCATTCCATAAAAAAATCAGCACTAAGAATGCCATAACAAATACATTGGAATACACGAATTTGAAAGTAAATTAGGAATTAGGAAGTTTTAAAACATTTGAAAGTCTGGATAATTTTAACCGGATTCAGAACAAATTTGAATTCGCACATGAGTTTTCAAATACAACAAAGCTAAATTTTGTTATTACTCCTACGGCTAATTTTCAACAAAAATTTGATCCTTCTGATCTTTCGGTATTAGGAAGTCTTGAGATCAGTAAGCAATTCAATTCAAAAACAAGTATAAATATCGGGTTCGCAAGAAGCACAATTTTTGGATATCCTAAATTCATTCCAACGCTGTCGTTAAACTATAAAGTAAACGATCAAAGTGCTTTGCTAATCGGATTTCCGGACTCTAAGTTCACTTATTCCAATAATATCCGAAATACGTTCAACCTGACAAATAGTTTTAACGGCAGCTTTTACAATCTGGATCATTCGCTTAATCAGACTGATAATGCTTCTAAAATTAGCATGTCACAAATTACATCCGCTTTTGAATATGAAAGAAATGTAGACCAAAAATGGTTTATAAATCTGAAGGCCGGATATGATTTTAATAAAAAATACAATCTCATTGACAACGACAATCATAAAGTCTATGATTTTAATATCGGTAACGGATACATTTTGGGAATAGGGATCAAATACAAACAATAAATAAATTTAATACACTATGATTAATCTAAAAAAAGGAATATTATTTGCGGCACTGCTTTCCAGTCTGTTTTTTATAAGCTGTAGTAACGATGATGATGACGATGATTTAATTGGAAACTGGATAAAAAAATCATCCTTTGATGGTCCTGCAAGATCTAGTGCTACCAGTTTTGTTGTTGGAGACTATGCATACATCGCTACGGGATATACCGGAGATGAATATTTGAAAGATCTATGGGCTTATAACTCAACAGGTGATTATTGGGAACAAAAAGCAAATTTTCCAGGTATTGGAAGAAGTTCTGCTTCAAGCTTTACGCTGAACGATAAAGGATATGTTGGTCTTGGTTATGACGGAACCAACAAACTAAAAGATTTTTATCAGTACGATCCTGTAAGCAACAGCTGGACTCAAAAAACTGATTTTGCAGGTACGGCCAGATACGCAGCTGTAGGTTTTCAGGCAGGCGGAAAAGCCTATTTTGGAACAGGTTACGATGGAAATTATTTAAAAGATTTCTACAGATATGACGATCAGACAAATACATGGATTCTTATGAACGGCTTCAGCGGAAATAAAAGACGTAATGCAGCTGTATTTGTAATTGACGATAAAGCTTATCTGGCAACCGGAATTAATAACGGGGTTCTTCAGGAAGATTTTTGGGAATATAACACTTCTACCGATATATGGACGCGAAAAAGAGACATTGACAGAGACACTGATGATGACGATTCTTACAATGATGAATATGCTATTACCCGCTCTAATGCATCTGGTTTTTCTTTGAATGGATTAGGATATATTGTAGGTGGAGAAGGTCTTAAAACAATTTGGGAATATACGCCTTCAACGGATCTTTGGGTGGAAAGAACGGCTATGGAAGGTGCCGCAAGAACTGATGCTGTTGGTTTTACCATCAACAACCGTAGTTTCTATATGCTAGGAAGAATAGGCTCTACTTATTTTGACGATGCCTGGGAATTTAAACCTTTAGACGAACAAAACGATGATGATAATTAATACAAAAAGATTCTTCTGGTGTAAAATCCGGAAGAATTTGTTGTTTATTCTACTTGTTTTACAACTGACAGCTTGTACCAAAAGCAATAAACTCAAAAGTGAAGCTTTCAAAACAACTTCAGGATGGGGATATTCAATTGCCTACAAAAATAAAATTATAATTAAACAATCTGTCATTCCGGTAATAAATGACTCTAGAAGCTTTTCTACAGAAGAAGATGCTCTTAAGGTCGCAAATCTGGTCGAAACAAAACTCAGCCAAAACATATCGCCAACGGTAACTAAAAATGATTTAATTTTATTAAAAATAAAATT
>JBDTNT010000452.1:0-4224 GCA_039933615.1 Flavobacterium sp.
TCGTAGCCCAATTTTCATCAAAAGCAATAATTCTTGGGTTGGAAGTTACTAACATGGCTAAAGCTCCGGCGCCCTGAGTGTATTCTCCGGTTGAGTTTAAATCGTATTTCGCAAAATCGGTCGTCACCACGATTGCTTTTTTCGTTGGATTCAGTTTTACAAAATCAAGACAGTTTTGCAAAGCGTCAACGCCGCCGATGCAGGCAAAAGTAAAATCGACAACATCGCATTCGGACAAAGAATCTTCGCCAAATTTTTGTTCCATTAAAGCAATCAAAAAAGAAGCGATTGGTTTTGAACTGTCAATAGCACTCTCGGTTCCGACATAAATCCGGCTGATTTCGTTTAAGTTTATTTGATTTTCAGTAATCAGTTTTGTCAAAGCATTGGCTCCAAAAACGATTGCATCCTGATGTGCGTCGGGCAGTGTCATTTTAATTAATCCAAGGCCTTTTTCCAGTTTTTCGGGTTCTATGTTTCTGGCGGTCGCCAAAGTTTTTATAGGTAAATGTATGTTGGCCACATCAAAAGAGATAGCGTCAATTCCTGTTTTCATTCTTGAAATTTTAAGCCGATAAAGGTAAAATTATGTAATGGTAATGCCAATTTTTTACCGCTTTAATATGCCTTCTGAAGACACTTTTGAAGAAAATAAATTAAAAGTTTGATTAAAATATTGATTTGATAAATTTTCGACAAAATCAAAGAACGACGTAATTGTAGTGAAAATGAGTTTTAATTGTGTTTTTGATTGTTTTTATAATAAAATTATTTGGTATCTGTTATTTTTTTATACGTAACAATACGTATACGTAGTCTTTTTTAAAATCATTATAAATAACAACGAAATGGTTGTAGTTCATTTGTATTTGCTTTATTTTTGTATAATTTTTTAAAACAAACTACTTAAACTCTTATGGCACAATCTGCACTATTGAATGCTTCCATCTTAAAGAAAGTCGCTATGGCTCTTTCGGGAATATTCTTAATCACGTTTTTAGCGCTGCATGTTTCCTTAAATTTTATTTCTATTATTAGTGAAGACGTCTTTAATGAGGCTTCTCACTTTATGGGATACAATCCGCTAATACAATATGTAATGCAGCCTGTTTTGGCAGTTGGTGTAATTTTCCACTTTATAATGGGATTTATATTAACGGCTCAGAATAGCGCGGCAAGACCAATTGCGTACGCAAAATACAACGGAGCGGCTAATGCTTCCTGGACGTCAAGAAATATGATTATTTCTGGATTGGTTATTTTAGCATTCTTAGGATTGCATTTTTATGATTTTTGGTTTCCTGAAGTTAACTATAAATATATAGTTGGTGAGGCACCAAATGCCACAAGATATTATGGGGAGTTAGTTCATAAATTTCACGATCCAATTCGTACCGGAATTTATTGTGTGGCTTTCGTTCTTTTAGGTTTTCACCTTTGGCACGGATTCGGTTCATCTCTACAATCTATGGGGATGCACAACAAATACTCTCGATTCTTAAGTAAAATCGGTTATGGATTTGCGGTTGTAGTACCGGCACTTTTCATCCTAATCGCTTTAGTTCATCATTTCAATAATTAATATCAATTATAATGGCATTAGATTCAAAAATCCCAAAAGGTCCAATCTCGGACAAATGGACAGATTATAAAGATCACATTAATTTAGTAAACCCTGCTAATAAACGTAATTTAGATATTATTATCGTTGGAACAGGTTTAGCTGGAGGTTCTGCTGCGGCTACTTTGGCTGAATTAGGATATAACGTAAAAGCATTTTGTTTTCAGGATTCACCAAGACGTGCGCACTCAATCGCAGCACAAGGTGGTATCAATGCGGCAAAAAATTATAAAGGGGACGGTGACTCTGTTTACAGATTGTTCTACGATACTGTAAAAGGTGGAGATTACCGCGCCCGTGAGGCAAACGTACACCGTTTGGCTGAAGTTTCTGCTAATATCATCGACCAGTGTGTGGCTCAGGGAGTTCCATTGGCTCGTGAATATGGCGGATTATTAGACAACCGTTCTTTTGGAGGAACTTTGGTTTCCCGTACATTTTACGCACAAGGACAAACCGGACAACAATTATTGTTAGGAGCTTATTCTGCAATGAACCGTCAGATTGGTCGTGGAAAAATAAAAATGTACAACCGTCACGAAATGTTAGACCTTGTTATCGTGAACGGAAAAGCGAGAGGTATTATCGCTCGTAACTTAGTTACAGGAGAAATCGAAAGACACTCTGCTCATGCCGTAGTTATTGGTTCAGGAGGATACGGAAACGTATTTTTCCTTTCTACAAATGCTATGGGAAGTAACGCAACAGCAGCCTGGAAAATTCATAAAAAAGGAGCGTTTTTCGCCAATCCTTGTTATACACAAATTCACCCAACCTGTATTCCGGTTTCAGGAGATCACCAGTCAAAACTGACTTTGATGTCTGAATCTTTACGTAATGACGGTCGTATCTGGGTTCCTGCAAAATTAGAAGATGCTCAGGCAATTCGTGAAGGAAAGAAAAAAGCAACAGATTTATCGGAAGCGGAAAGAGATTATTTCTTAGAAAGAAGATATCCAGCTTTTGGTAACTTAGTGCCTCGTGACGTGGCATCCCGTGCTGCAAAAGAAAGATGTGATGCTGGTTTTGGTGTTAACAAAACCGGAGAAGCTGTTTACTTAGATTTTGCTGCAGCAATTAAACGTTACGGAACTGAAGAGGCTTTCGTAAAAGGTTTAGATGCTAATGATGCTGCTTTGGTAACGAAATTAGGAGCTGAAATCGTGAAAAGTAAATACGGAAACTTATTCCAGATGTATTACAAAATCGTTGACGAAGATCCTTACACAACACCAATGATGATTTACCCTGCAGTTCACTACACAATGGGTGGAACATGGGTTGATTATAACTTAATGACTACTATTCCCGGATGTTTCTCAATCGGAGAATCTAACTTCTCAGATCACGGAGCAAACAGACTTGGGGCCTCTGCCTTAATGCAAGGTTTAGCTGATGGATATTTCGTATTGCCTTACACTATCGGAGATTATCTTGCTCCGGATATTAAAATGGGTGAAATTTCTACAGATTTACCGGAATTCCTGGAAGCAGAGAAAAATGTAAAAGATCAAATCGACAGATTTATCAATAATAAAGGAACTCATTCTGTAGATTATTTCCATAAGAAATTAGGAAAAATCATGTGGGATAAAGTAGGTATGGCTCGTAATGCTAAAGGTTTAAATGAAGCTATCGAAGAAATTGCCGCTTTACGTGAAGAGTTTTATAAAGACGTAAAAGTACCGGGAAGCGCTAACGAATTTAATCAGGAGTTAGAAAAAGCAACCCGTGTTGCTGATTTCCTTGAGCTGGGAGAATTGTTCGCAAAAGATGCTTTACACCGTAACGAATCTTGTGGAGGTCACTTCCGTGAAGAATATCAGACAGAAGAAGGAGAAGCACTTCGTGACGATGAGAATTTTGCATACGTTGCAGCCTGGGAATATAAAGGAAAACCAAGTGATGCCGTATTGCACAAAGAAGCTCTGGTTTATGAAAACATCAAATTAGTACAACGTAGTTATAAATAGGGTTTGGCCGAAAGTCCAAGGTCCAAAGTCTTAAAGTATTAAGCTTTCGATTTTTGACTTTAAGACTTTAGACTTTAAGACTTTTAAACTTATAGAAAATGAAACTTACACTAAAAATATGGCGTCAGAAAAACGCCCAGGATAAAGGAGCAATCGTTGATTACCCAATTGACGGAATCGAACCAGACATGTCTTTCCTTGAAATGCTTGATGTTCTTAACGAACAATTGATCAACAAAGGAGATGAGCCTGTTGCATTTGACCACGATTGTCGTGAAGGAATCTGCGGAATGTGTTCTTTGTTCATCAACGGAGAAGCACACGGACCAGACAGAGGAGTAACAACTTGTCAGTTACACATGCGTATGTTTAAAGATGGCGATACGATTTTTATCGAGCCATTCCGGGCAAAAGCTTTCCCGGTAATCAAAGATTTAGTTGTTGACAGAAGTTCTTTTGACAGAATTCAGCACGCAGGAGGATTTATCTCGGTAAATACTTCAGGAAATACAATTGATGCCAATACAATTCCGGTTAACAAACACGATGCAGATAAGTCTTTTGATGCTGCTGCCTGTATTGGTTGTGGAGCTTGTGTTGCAACTTGTAAAAACTCATCAGCAATGTTGT